>RFZJ01000115.1 GCA_009920765.1 Planctomycetota bacterium
GCAGAAGCTGCCATGCTTGGACAGCCGGTTTCCATGTTGATTCCTGAAGTGGTTGGTTTCAAGCTGACAGGGAAACTGCCTGAGGGTGCAACAGCCACCGATCTGGTCCTTACCGTGACTGAAATGCTGAGAAAGAAAGGCGTAGTAGGGAAGTTTGTTGAATTTTATGGGCCGGGGCTTGCGGATCTGCCTTTGGCGGATCGAGCGACCATTGCAAACATGGCGCCCGAGTATGGTGCAACCTGTGGCATATTCCCTGTGGACGCAGAGACGATTCGTTTCATGAAATTTTCCGGCAGGCCAAAAGAGCTTGTTGAATTAACCGAAACATACATGAAGCAGCAGGGTATGTTCCATGATGCCTCAACGCCAGAGGCGAATTATTCAAGTACCATGGAACTTGATATGAAAGTTATCGAGCCATCCTTGGCCGGGCCGACCCGCCCCCAGGATCGGGTTCGTTTAAGCGATATGAAAGCTTCCTTTAATAGTGCGCTGCCTGGATTAATCGCCAAGGCCAAGCCCAAGGCGGGTGTCAGCCCTGCAACTGCGGATGCTCAGGCCGTGGTTACCATGAATAACAAGCAGGAAGTTCTCAAGCATGGCTCGGTGGTCATTGCAGCCATCACCAGCTGCACTAACACTTCGAATCCTTCGGTGATGCTGGCTGCCGGCCTTGTTGCCAAGAAAGCCGTAGCGAAGGGCCTTCAAACAAAGCCCTGGGTGAAGACAAGTCTTGCACCTGGTTCCAAGGTGGTCACCGATTATCTGGTTGAAGCTAATGTAATGAACGACCTTGATAAGCTGCGTTTTAATCTTGTGGGGTATGGTTGCACGACTTGCATAGGAAATAGCGGGCCATTGCCTGCGCCTGTTTCGAAGGGGATTGAAGAAGGCCAGCTTATCGTTGCAGCGGTGCTGAGTGGGAATCGAAATTTCGAGGGCAGGGTGCATCCTGAAGTGCGTGCTAATTATCTTGCTTCGCCACCTCTTGTCGTGGCTTATGCACTTGCAGGCCGTTCAGATATTGATTTCGCTACAGAACCAATAGGCAATGGCAGCGATGGCAAGCCTGTGTTTCTAAAAGACATCTGGCCAACCACAAAAGAAATTCATGAAGCTGTGGCAAAGTGCGTTAAACCTGAGATGTTCACCAAGGAATACAGCGAAGTGTTCAAGGGTGATCCAGCCTGGCAGCAGCTTCCTGTTCCCACAGGCAACCAGTATGCCTGGGATGCAAACTCCACATATGTGAAGCATCCACCTTACTTCGAAAACATGCCTCGTAATCCAAATGCGATTGCAGATTTAAAGGCTGTGCGGGTTCTTGCAGTTCTGGGTGATAGTATCACCACCGATCATATTTCCCCTGCAGGAAATATCAAGAAAGACAGCCCTGCTGGAAAGTATCTGCAAGAGCGTGGTGTTGCCTCTGCTGACTTCAACAGTTATGGTGCCCGCAGGGGTAATCATGAAGTGATGGTGCGTGGCACCTTTGCAAACATCCGGCTGAAGAACATGCTTGCGCCCGGAACGGAGGGTGGTTTTACAAGGCATCTTCCCTCAGGAGAAGGGATGTCGATATTCGATGCATCGGTGAAATATCATGCAGAGAAAGTTCCTTTGGCAATACTTGCGGGCAAGGAATATGGCTCGGGCAGTTCGCGTGATTGGGCCGCCAAGGGGCCTGCTTTGCTGGGCGTACGAGTCGTGATAGCAGAAAGTTATGAGCGCATACACCGCAGTAATCTGGTGGGCATGGGAATACTTCCCCTGCAATTTGAAGCAGGCAAGAATGCGGCTTCACTGGGCCTTACGGGTGAAGAGGTTTTTGAAATCACCGGCCTTGCCTCCTTGTTGGAGGCCTCTGATTATGCTCCGGGGAAAACCATCACAGTAAAGGCCAATGGCAAAGAATTCAAAGCTGTTGTTCGCATTGATACGCCACAGGAAGTGCTTTATTACAAGCATGGCGGAATTCTTCGTTATGTGCTCAGGCAGTTGTTGGAGACTGCAAAATAAGCAGTTTGTAAAAAAAAGCCCCGGGGGTGATTTACCTCCGGGGCTTTTTTATCAGTTTATTGTCGGTCTTAGAAAGTATAGTCTTGTAGAAACTTGGTGATGTGAACATTGGGAAGTTTAAGGTCTGCGACTTCCCGGGCCACCAGATCCCGGTATCGGCCTTTAAGGTGTACTGCAAAAATTGGTACGTCCCTCTTTAATTTCTTTAATTCCAATGCGAAGGTTTTTGGGGTCAGATGTTTGGATACATCTGCCAACCATTGATGATCATTGGGGAAGGTTACTTCGAGGAACACCGCTTTTAGGTTAGCCTGCTTGTTGAGGAGTTCCCAGATTTCCTCAGTTTCAGCAGTGTCACTGACATATCCAATTGCACTTGTTCCATCATCAAAAATGTATCCAACCGTCGGTACAACATGATTGATGTTGATGGCGGTGATGTTAATGCCCTCAATGGTGATGGTTTGGTTGGGCTCGAAGGTTTTGATATCCAGGAAGCGGGAGACAGGAAACTTGGAAAGTTCGATGAAATCGGGCCAGATTCGATTGTTGAAAACATCAGTTTGTAAACAGTCTAAGACAGGTGTTGACCCGTAGATGATCACAGGGTCGGGCCTTCCAGTGAATACATTTTCAATAAAGATTGGAAGTGATGCCAGATGATCAATGTGAGAATGGGTTATTAACACATGGCGGATTTTTTCCTGCTCTTTGGGAGAAGAATAAAACCCGATTGCTCCTGCATCGATGGCAATAGATTCGTTTACCAGAAGGCTGGTTAAAAATTGATAATTGCAATCATCAGATCCATGAACATTTGATGTTATTAGCCTAGTTATCACTCAAACCCCCTGGGGTGATTTGCTTTATCTTACTCAAAACAGGGCCATAATTAGCATTATAGTCCTGTTTTGTCTGTTAATAGGCTAAAGCTTTGATAAATCTAATGGAAGCTGATTCAAGCAGATTATTGCTTTTTTTCGATAGTCTTGCCATTACCATCGTTAAGCCCCATGATATAACCCAACCCGCCAAGCATGAGTTTTTGAAATCTTTCGTCAGCCCATACTTCATCGCGGTGGCCAAAAGCAGTGTAGAAAACTCTGCCTTTGCCATATTCCTTGGTCCAGGCCAGGGCATAATCCTTGTCTTGGCGTTTGCCTTCCTTTTTAACGGAGGTGGTATCCATGCTAAGCAGGATGATCATGTTGCCGTATTCGGGCCATTTGTAAAAGGTATCAGTGGCACAATGGCTGCCAGCGAAGCCTTTACCGGACTTGATGAATTGAAGCAGATCGGCTTTTTGTACATCAGAAAGTGGTAGTTCGCCTGTGGTATAGAAGAATACCGCATCATATTTTTGCAGGTTTTCTGCGGTGATTGCAGTTCGGGAATCCTGGGTGACCACAGCTTCAAACATGCCAGATGATTTTCCCAATGCTATAAGTGATTTTTCCACCAGGCACAATTCTTCTGGTTTGGGTCGCTTTACCACGCCATGTACAAATCCTTTTGATTCAGTGATCACCAGAAGTTTTTTGGCGGATTTGGATTCTTGGGAGAAGGAAACATTGGTTGCAAGAAACAAAGCTGCAACTGCCAGGGAGAATAACTTGTGCATGATGGCCTTTCTTGGAATAAGGGTTAAGAATTGATTGTAGTCGGGGTTAAAAGAGGAATCAAGCAAATGGATTCTTTTCTTTGTGTGGGAAAAAAGACTATGATATCGACAAAGAGAATTTTACGGAGAACTTGATCATGGCATCATTGGCAGACTTAAGGAAAGACTACACCCTTCATGGCCTATTGGAACATGAAGTAGCTTCATGCCCATTTGATCAATTTGCAAAGTGGTTTAGCGATGCGGTGAATGCGAAAGTTACTGAACCCAATGCCATGACTTTGGCAACCGCCACGGTGCATGGAGCGCCTTCCGCCAGAATTGTGCTGTTGAAAAGCTTTGATGAGCGGGGGTTTACTTTTTTTACAAGTTATGAAGGTCGCAAGGCTGGAGAGCTTGCAGAAAACCCCCGGGCGGCGCTTGTTTTTTACTGGCCTGATTTAGAAAGGCAGATTCGCATCGAGGGAGAGGTGCAGAAAGTCAGCAAGCTTGAATCTGAGGAGTACTTTCTTTCACGGCCATTGGGAAGCCGCATTGGTGCCTGGGCTTCCAAGCAATCTTCAGTGATGAAGGGCCGTGAGGAACTTGAGGCTCGCTGGCATGAAATTGAAAAGCGCTTTGCGGAAACGATTGTGCCTTTGCCTGAAACCTGGGGTGGTTACAGGCTTTGGCCCAATTCAATGGAGTTCTGGCAGGGCAGGCCCAGTAGAATGCATGACCGCATTCTTTACGAAAGAAACGGAACCTTCTGGGGTTTCAAGCGCTTGGGGCCTTGATATTTTTATTCTGCCTTGAACTTGTAGATGGTGGTGCTGCTGAATTTATCGCCCGGCTTCAAGATTGTTGAAGGAAACTCTTTCTTATTGACGCTATCGGGGTAATGCTGGGATTCGAGGCAAAACCCGTTGTATTGATTGTAGGTAGCGCCCTTCTTGCCCTTGATGGTGCCATCGAGGAAATTACCCGAGTAAAACTGCAGGCCCGGTTCAGTGGTATAAACTTCCATCACCCTGCCCGAGTTTGGTTCCTTGACGATTGCAGCGGGGGTTTTTAAATCCTTGGTTGAAGCTTCAAGCACATAGTTATGATCGTAGCCCACGGGCGTGGCTTTGATTTCTTTGATTCGTGCGCCTATTTTTTCAGGTTTGGTGAAATCGATTGCGGTGCCTGCAACGGGGGCCAGCTTCCCTGTGGGGATCAAGGTTTCATCGGTTGCGGTTTGTTGTGTCGCATTGATCATGATGCTGTGATCAAGAATGGTGCCATTGCCTGCGCCTGCCAGGTTGAAATAAGCATGGTTGGTAAGGTTGATGGGGGTGGATTTGTCGGTGATGGCATCGTATTCGATGCGAAGGGCGTTATCATTGGTGAGAGTGAAGGTAACCCCAAGGCGCAAATTGCCCGGGTAGCCTTCTTCGCCATCGGGACTGGTGCGGGTGAAGCGAACGCCCCGGTCGTTGGTGGTGATAAAGCTTTCAGCAGTCCAGTTTTTGCGATCGAAGCCTTTTTTGCCACCATGAAGACTGTGTGGGCCATTGTTAGCAGCAAGGGAATATTCTTTGCCATCGAGGGAAAATTTGGCATTACCAATACGGTTGCAGACTCTGCCGATGGTGCCACCGAAATAAGGATGATCGGTTAGAAAGCCATCGAGTGTATCGAATCCCACGATGATATCAGCCATTTTTCCCTTGTTATCAGGAACTTCGATGGATTGGATGGAGGCGCCGAAAGTCATAAGTCTGACTTTCATGCCCTTGCTGTTTTGCAGGGTGAAAATGTCAACCGCCTCGCCTTCTTTTGTTTTTCCAAAGGGGGTGCGGATAACATCATCTGCAGCGGAACTGAAAGTTGAAGTCATTAAAACACCTGCCAGGCAAATAAAACGAAGGATCATGGGAGCAACCTCTTGAAGCTAAAAGTTTAAGAGAACATGAAGATATAATGATGTCTCGGACTTCCGATGGCAAGCAAGATCCTGTTTTTAGGTGCGAAGACATGCGTAAAACAATAGGATTAGGGTATGAACGAATCTAGCAAAACAGGGAAAACACTTGGCAGGCCACTCGAAGGGCTGGTGGTGGCAGACCTCACGAGAATACTTGCGGGGCCTTTTGCAACGTTAAACCTTGCTCATTTGGGTGCCAAGGTTATCAAGGTTGAAACGCCTCATGGTGGGGATGATTCCCGTTCTTTTCCTCCATTCAAAGATGATAGTTCCTTGTTTTATAGTTCCATGAATTACGATAAATACAGCATTGCCCTTGATTTGAAAAAGCAGGATGACAAGAAGATTTTTGACAAGCTCTTGGCGAAGTCGGACTTTCTGGTCGAGAATTACCGCCCGGGAACTTTGGAACGGCTGGGCTATGCCTGGGATGATTTGCAAAAAAAGTATCCGCAATTGATTTATGGCTCGCTTTCGGGCTTTGGCCAAACAGGCCCAATGGCTGCCATGCCCGCTTACGATCTGGTGGTTCAGGCGCTTGGTGGAGTGATGAGCCTGACTGGGCATCCGGGCCAACCCCCGGTGCGTGTTGGAGTTTCCATTGGCGATCTTGCCTCGGGTCTTTATTTTGTCATCGCCTTACAAGCCGCGCTTGTTCGCAGGATGCAGGGGCATGGTGGCTCTCGTATTGATATTGCAATGCTGGATTGTCAGGTTGCAATGCTTGAAGGTTCTCTTACTAATTACCTTAGCACAGGAGCCATTACGGAATCGTTGGGTTCAAGGCATTATAGTATTTCTCCTTTCCAGGCTTATCGAACCAAGGATTCTTACATGATACTTGCAGGGGGCAATGACAGGTTGTTTGCCCAGGCATGTGAAGTGCTGCAAAGAATCGACCTTGTGCAGGATGAAAGATTCAAGACCAATCAGCTCCGATGCCAGCATGTGGATATTCTCGAGGTCGAGATAGAAAAAACTCTTTCAGCCAAGACCACGGAGGAATGGGTGAAGCTTTTCGATGAGAAAGGGGTCCCTTCTGCGCCCATTCAAAACGTCAGCAAGGTGGCGACTCATCCTCAAATAAATGCAAGAAACATGATTGTAGATATTAAAGACCCTGTTTTTGGTAATATCAGGACCGGCGGTAACCCCATCAAGATGACCGGTGTGCCCGATGTGGTTGAGCACCGGGGCGCACCCACTCTCGATCAAGATCGCAATTCCATTCTGAAGTGGCTTGATCAACCCTAGAAAAGCCTTCTTCATTATGAATCAGCTTATTTCGTTTAGGGTCTGCGAGTTCGCCCGGGTTGCCCCGAAGAAGGCGTACTCCGATGTCGATTGAGTACCGTCCTGCCCCTTTGGTATTTCAGTTGCCACACACTATTTGTAAATTTGCAGTGCTGGGCAAAGTGGAAGCCCAGGTTGAAATGATTCTCTTTGATTTTGCGACGCTTAGCCTTTCGCTTCGCATTCCGTTTTCGCTGCAAGGTTCGAAGTTAAGTGAACTGGCACAGGAGTTATCCCGCCCGGGTGAATTTCCAAGCTTTGGCAAAACATTGCTCGAACCACTTTTCAAAAGGCTTTCACCAGCAATCAAACTTCCCAAATGGAGCGAGCTCACCGAGGAATACTTTGTCTTCCAGTTTAATCCTGGTGATCCCTTTCCTGAAATATCTGATCTGCTCCAGAGGCATGCGCCCTGGTTGGCCAGCCTCCTCAGGTTGGAATCCTCGCCCCTGGCAGGTGAAGAGATCGAGGAAGCCATCAAACAACGATTGCAGTATTCCCCCACCGATCTTCTTGTGGTGGATTGGGCTGCTGCGGTTCTAATTGATTCTGATTGCGAAGAAACATTGCAGACCATCCAGTTTGCGAACCTGCAATTATTGCGCTATCGTTACCTTGATAATTTGCTGGATAGCGAGCTTGCAAATTCAGCGAAGTGGTCGCATTGGCCCACTCCTTTTTCCCGATTGCTGGGGGAGGGGCCCAACCAGCGGGTGCGCGAACTGGGTGCCCTTAATATCGAAGCCACTAATTTGTTCGAACGCACCGGCAATGTTTTCAAGCTTCTTGGTGACATGTATCTTTCGCGCACCTATAGATTGCTTGCAACAAGGTTCCATCTCCCAGCATGGGAGGGTAGTATCCGAAGAAACCTCGAGGTTATTGAGGATGTATATCGTGTGGTTGCAGATCAGGCTGCAGCCTTGAGGGCTCAAATTTTAGAAATCATTATAATAGTCCTTATTGCAGTGGAGCTTTTTTTGGCGCTTTGGAGATGATTCATGCGGTTATTGCAGTTGTTGCTGGCCATTCTTTTTTTCGTGGGAGGTTCTTGGGGGCAACAGCAACCGCCAGCACCTAAAATCACTTTTCAAGCCCCTTCCTATAAAAAAGCCCTTGAGCAATTCCTGCCCAAGTGGGATGCCAATAAAAATGATCGACTTGATCGCAATGAAACTGCCGCTCTTCTTCGTGATGGCTCCATCCGTTCAATCGAGGCTGCTGCGCTTGCAACCTCTCACTTTTGGTTTTTAAAGTCTCCCGATAAAAAATCTGCATCCCTTGATGAGCTTACCACCGACATTAAGGAAACCTTGGCGTTTGCCAATGGTTCGTTTACCAGCGTTTTCAACATGGAGAAAGAATATGAATTCTATCTTGTTCATCTTTTTACCTCTTCAAGAGATATGTTTGGTTCCAAGAAATTAGGGATTGAGGGAATATCCCAGGGCCATTTAGGTAATTGTTTTTTTGTATCGATGGCGGGGAACCTGGCGTTTCAAAACCCTGATGCCATCAAAAACATGATCAAAACCAATGAAGATGGCTCCAACAAGGTTGAATTTCCTGATGGGCGGTCCGTTCGAATCAATAAACTTCCCGAAGCGGTTATTGCGCTTGGTTCACGCACAGGAAATCAAGGCACTTGGATTAATGTTCTTGAAGAGGCATATGGCGAAGTTTACAAAACAAATTCGCCAGGGGATACTTCAGCAATAGGGCTGGATCGAATTTCCCGCGGTGGAAATATAGGCGAAACCATCTCCCTTCTTACGGGGCATAAAACTGATACAATCGCATGGAAATCAGGACTCCCCGAAGATCTTCTCAATATTCGTTATCTATTGGGCAAAGGGGTTAAAAACAAAAGCCTGATGGGTGCGGGTGTCCCCCTCGACCTTAAGAAACCGCCTCCTGCCATAGTCGTTGGCCATGCCTATGCCATTCTTAATTACGATGAATCAAAAGATTTGATAACGCTTTGGAATCCCCATGGAAATGATTTCAAGCCCATGGGTCCCGAGGGTTTTATCAATGGTTATGAAACCAAGGGCGGTATTTTTACCCTGAGTAGCAGAGATTTTTCATTCCTCTTCAACTATTTGTTTGTTGAAACCAACAAGCCCTTGGGCAACAACAAATAAAGAGAAGGCTAGGTGGCTTTTTCCGCGAGCATCTTTGCAAACAAATCTCTTTGCCCGATCAACTCCGGGCTTACATTGCCCCAGGTAATAAGCGTTACTCCCATAACGGTTCTTTTAATGGTTACCATGCCTGCGGGTAGTGCGATGCGCAACTCTTTCCAATCCGCTGCTGGTTCTTCATCTGGAAAAGTCAACTGACCATCAGCCATGCGTATGGTGCCTTTGGGTTCAAACTTTGCCATGGCTTCTGAAATTTTATTCCAGTCAATGCCTGCAACTTTCACGTCGATTTCCATGCCCATGAGACGATCCCACTTGGTGATGATTAAAGAAGTTAGTATAGGAAAGGTTGAAAGGGATGGATTTTCCAACAGGGTTGGCAGGATAAAAGTTCATTAGGATTATTTAATTAACAGGTGTGATTGGTTTGCCTTGAATTGTCTTAATACCGGCTTTGTTGATTGAGATTATTACATAGCGGAACCCAGGCCCGAAATCTCTGGTGGCAATGCCAAGAGGTTGCAAGTCTCCTTTTTCATCGAGTATTGCTTTAAGATTTAGCCTGCTGCCCCGGGTGGTTTCAATCAGAATTATCTCTTTAGAGAAATCAATCTCTGGAAGTTTTTCTTTGATATCCCAGGCCTTCCATAATTTTTCTAGTTCTTTGGCGTTGCTGATAGACTTAGGGCCGTCTTTGGCCAAGGCTTCATTTGGATTGCTGCCCCGCCATTCCTTCAATGTTTCCAAAGGCTTTCTTTCTTGTGCGTTTGCATTCATCACAAGTGCAAGCATAACCATTCCAACAGCAGATAAAAGATGTTTCATTGTTTAACCCGTGCTAAAGTAAAAGACAACAGCAACCCATGGCTTCAAGTATATCATTCGTTGCAAAAGAATGCACGAATGATCAACATTGAGATCCGATGATCATGAATATTTATTTTATTATTGCTCCTGTGATTATTTTGTTTGCCTCCATGCAGGTTCATGGTGCAGAGGTGGAGATCGGCACATCGTTTCCAGGTGGAAATGTTGTTGTGGAAAAAATCGAGGGCAATACCATCCATCTGGCTCCTGACTTGCGGGGAGGACAGCCGTGGTTCCATTGGTGCTTTGATGCCAGGGTTGCAAAGCCTGCGAAAATTATCTTTGATCTGGGGAAGCCCCAGAAAATCGGGGTGCGTGGCCCTGCTGTAAGTATCGATGAAGGTAAATCATGGCGCTATCTCGGAATAGAAAACGTCGAAATGACACCTCAGGCAGAACGATTCACTTATGAATTCACCAAGGAGAATCAGCGGGTTCGGTTTGCTGTTGCTATCCCTTATCTGCAGCATGATCTTGATGCTTTTATCAAGAAGAATGCAACCAATCCTCTTCTGGTAAAAAGTGAACTAACCAAAACACGCGGGGGGACTTCTGTTGATTTGTTGAGAATAGGAACCCCCGGTGAGGGTGTTTCTCCGATGCTGGTTACTGCCAGGCATCATGCCTGTGAATCTACTGCAAGTTATGTGCTTGAGGGGTTTCTGCAGGAAGCGCTTTCTGAATCACCCGCAGGGCGAGAGTTTCGTAAACGCCATGTTTTATTTGCTGTACCCATTGTCGATAAAGATGGTGTAGAAGCAGGAGATCAGGGGAAAAATCGTATGCCCCATGATCATAACCGCGACTATGGCGATAACCCAATTTATCCTGAAATCCAAGCTATCTCTGATATCGCTAACAAATACAAGATTCATTTTGCAATTGATTTCCACTGCCCTGCGCTTAGGGGGGATATCCATGAGGCATTCCATTTTCTCGGCTTGGGCGTCCCTCATGTTAAAGATAATCTCAATGAATGGATTTCTTGGATCAAAGAGGAACGACCCCAGGAAGTGATGGCGCCCATAAACCTTCTTGTTGATCCCACTAAGCCAGGTGCTGTTAATCGTAAAATCAATTCGCACTACATGGCGACTCTGGTGTCTTGCAAGATGGCAGCAACCCTTGAGGTTCCATATACGCAGGTGCGGCCCGCACTTGATTCTGATACGGCGCGAGCCTACGGATCAGGGCTGCTTAAAGCATGGGTACGTACTAATTTCATCCCTATCGATGCTGGCATGAACCGGGGTGATTTGAGCAACGCACATTTCAATAACTTCCGAACCGAGTTTCTTAAATCCTATCGCAGCAAGCCCAAGGATATGGAACAGCTTGCGAATCGTTATCGCACGGAACAATCTCCTGCTCTCTATCGTTTGGAATCTGCAAACCTTCTTGCCACCCTTGCGATATTCCAGAAAAAATATCCCGAAGCCAGGGCACTTGCTCAATCTGTTCTTCGTGATGCGAATGCCTCTGCGCATCAGTATGAAAACGCAATGTTATTAAATATGGAGGCCATGGTTAAAGATCCCAAATCAGCAACTGAGGAGGGGGATGCATTGTTCGTGAAGGCGATTGCATTGCCTTATTCAGCATTGAGTTATCGGGCCAAAGTTTATGATCTTGCGTCTGA
>RFZJ01000116.1 GCA_009920765.1 Planctomycetota bacterium
ATTACCCCATCAGGCACTCTTGCGAAGTTAAACCTTACGCTTTTGACTTCTTAGCTGCTTCCATTTTTCTCTGGCTAGGTTCAAAGGCCCTCAAAAAAAATGCAACCTCTCAACCCATCTTCATCCTCGCAGCACTTTCGCCCTTTCTACTTTTCATTTCTTTTCCTGCAGCTTTTTCGGCTGGCGGCGTTTGCATAGCAATGGCATTTCACATCCTCCAACATAAAAAATACATCCTCATCCCACCAAGCCTTCTACTTGTTTTTTCCGTTCTTGCTTCTTTCTTCGCCCATTACGCAATCATCGGCACCAACCAATTCCACAACGAACTTGCAAAACATCAGGCCTATTGGGATTCCACTTTCCCTCCAAGCAATCTTTTCCAACTACCCTCCTGGCTTTTAAAAACTCATGCAGGCAACCTTAGCGCCTACCCTATTGGAGGCAAAGATGGCGCCAGCTCTCTGACTCTGTTTTTTTTTCTTCTAGGTATCTTTAAACTCGCCCGCAATTCCAAATTCGCGTTCCTTTTCCTTTTGCTATCTCCCTTTGTTTTAAACCTGATCGCTGCTTTCATGGGCCGGTATCCCTATGGCGGAAGCGCCAGAGTTGCACAGCATCTGCTCCCTTCCATTTGCATTTTATCTGCGCTTGGCATCAGCAGCATTTTACAATTGCACTTGCTTGCAAATATCCGTTCAAAGGCCTATTTTGCGGGGCTTTGGTGTTTGATCCTTTTGGCGCTCTTTCAAGCTGGAAGGGATGTTAAAAAACCCTTTAAATCTCCAGGCGACCTACAAGCCCGATCCAATATCCAGGAATTATGTTCTTCATTACAAACAGATGAATCACTCCTGATCACTCGGGAAAAAGATCTGATCGACCCGACTTTGGAATGGTACTTGCGCATTCAAAAAAACAAGATTCTTTGGACCACCGAAGCTCAGCTTCCAACAATCGCAGGGCAAAAAAAACAAGCTCTATGGCTTTGGCTGCCTAATCGCCCGCCTGGTGGCGATACTTTGCCAATCATTGATATTCCTGTTTTAAATGGGGCTCAAACTACCATAAAAAAAGAATTCTCATTCGCTTTGGGTAGGGATAATTTGGTCAAGCCTCAAATGGTGCTGGTTGAGGTAAAACCTGATTAGGTAATCCTGCAAACTTTATCGCATTCCAATTTGAATCTATGGTTTCAAAGCAATCGGCTTTGAAGACTCCTTGGTTATCATGGTTGCTTTAAGAAGGTTTTCCGCCCTTTCGGGATTACGCTCCATGTACCATGGCAGCGCCCCAAAAAACATCTGCATCTGTCCCACTGTTTTTTCAGACATCCCTGCCAACGATGAACCAAAGGCTTTTGATATTATCGCCGCCGCCTTGCTTTCCGTTTTTGCATAAATCGTCATTTGATGCTTCACGCTTTTATTGATAACGCTTTCTTGATATTGCAACACAATTACTGCCTGTACTGGAATCGCAGGCAAAAGCGCAGTTGGCTTCCCCGATCCATGGGCATACCAAACCTTTAATCCATCTTTATCCGTGATCAGATGAAACTGAATGTTGTTCCCCGAGGCTTCCCTCGAATAAAAAGTGTTCGCATTCTCCTTTTCAATGCTCGAGACCTTTGCACCCAGCATTTTCCACATGGTCACCGCATGGTGCGGATTTTCCAAAAGCCATTCATAGGTTGTTGGGTCGCAGGTAAAAACCTCTGCAGGCCCCTTGGCAGACAAAGTAGGCTCTGAAATCACCAAACGAACTTTCTCCTGCCATGCCTCAGGAATTACTCTCCCTTTCAACAAGTCCACCGATGCAAAAGATTTTAATTCTTGAGAGGAACCCGACCATGTGCCAACGGGCTTGTATTCGCGCTCAAATTCTCCTGCTGAAGCATCTTGAATTTTCGAAATCACAATCAATAACAGAAGCATCAGATTAATTCTTTGCAAATGGCGCATCGAAACTCTCCAGCATTCCTATTTTAATATCCACATACATCCAACCCTTATTTCATCGTTATCCCCAAGTGCCAGCTTTAATGATTTTACCGGTTTTTCCAATTCAACTCCTCGGGTTGCCTTTTTCATTTCCCAATGCTTATAGTAATTTCTTGTTTTTACTTTTGGTTCAAAGGCTAATTCCATGCTTAAAACAGCGCGTTTCGTAATCACTCTTGCACTCGTCGTTTGTCTTCCTGCCTTAATTGGTTTGGGTTGGTGGCAACGGGATTACCTCATGGGATGGTACCTCACCAACCAATTGCTCAAGGCCGAACCCGAATACAAAAGCCACTACATTGACGCACTTGCAAAACTTGGTGAAAACGCCCAATACCCCCTTTTAGATCACCTTGAAAAAGCAACGGATTCCAGCGCCCCAGATCTTATAAAGGCACTAGGTAAAATGTTTGATTCCTGGGGGGGCACAAGTTCACCGCTTTCCCAACAATGCTTTCATCATCTCGCCCGTAGGTTTACATCCTTCTCTGCACCTGCCCAAGCAGAAACAATTGAACTACTGGCCTCTATTTCAAAAAACTCTCCACCGCCTAATCCTTTGACCACCGATTTTCTTGAGGGGACAAAATTAATCCTTGGATCTTTGCCAGAAACCAACAACCCTGCTGCACTCGTTCCCGCGATGAAAATTGTTTCACAAATCATCAAGACAAACACGGATAAAGAATTGCGCTCCCGCCTTGCTGGCATCATGGCCAAGGCTATTACAGATGCCCCAGAAAACATTAAAATCCAAGCGATTTATTTAGCCATCGCCCCAGATGTAGGGCTAACCGAGTTATGCATTGCTGCCCTACAGGACAAAAATGTTCAAGTTAGAAAAGTTGCAATCCTTGCCTGCGCTTCAGCAGTCGACAGCGTTTCGGTCGATCCCCTTCTACCCTCTTTGCATGATTCGGATGCTGAAATTCGGGCTTACTGTGAATCGGCACTTATTGCGCGAGGCCTGAAAAAAGAACACCTGCAACTTGGAAAACTTCTTACAGATCCCAGACCTTCCAAAAGGCTTGAAGTTTTAGACTCCTTGATGGACGACAATGAATTGGATCAAAGCATGTGGCTAAGAAAATTAAGCCATGACTCCTCCCCCGCTGTTCGCGTTGCCGCTTTGCGAATGATGAGCCTTCAAGAAACATCCGATCTTAATGACCGAATTGACCAAATGTCACGCAGCGACCCCAGCAAGACAGTTTCCGACCTTGCCACTTATTACCTAAAATCAAACAAATTCAAGCCTGTTAACTACGAGACTCTCGGTAATTCAGGCAACAAATGACTATTTTGACAAAACTTTAATATTTTTTATTAAATTTGTTGACGAACCCCCCTTGCCTGTTACTATGAAGTTGGCGAGATATAGGCGGCAACAAGCAGTCACACCTCAGCGCGGTTGACAGCTTAGCACCTGAAATCGCTGCCAAAAGTATCACCAGGCATTATTTTCAAATATTTAGTCTGGGTTTTTTCTGCATCATTCCCTCGCTTTTTGCAGAAACCTAAGAATGCTTGTGCAGTCGTTTCACTTAGACCAAAGGAAGGACAGACCTATGTTAGTCCTGTCCAGAAAAAAGAACGAAAGCATCGTCATCAACAATGACATCATCATTACGGTGGTGGAAATTCGTGGTGACAAGGTACGATTAGGGATAATCGCACCCAAGGATGTTCCTGTCCATCGCCAGGAAATTTTTGATGCCATCCACGGTAAGGAAGATACCGCCGAGGACAAGCCTGCTGATACTGAAAACAGCCTGCCTAAGGTTTAATTCACCTTACATTTTTATCCGTGACCCGCTCTAAAAACTCTTGTTTAAGTGGTTTTGGGAATTGTTTTTTGTATTTTGTACTTTTTTATCTTATCCATCAGGGTTTCCCGATGAATCCCCAAAACCTTGGCAGCTTGGGTTTGATTCCATCCATTCCTTTCCAACGCTATTTTTATCGCCCATGATTCCACTTCAGCGAGATTTATAGTCTTGGGCGCTTCTCCCCCGGACGCATCATTGGTTGGAATATCTACATCTTCCGCCATTAAAGTTTCAGATTCCGCCCGGTTAACTCCGGATTCCAGCACTGATTTCAACTGCCTGATATTTCCTGGCCAGTGATATTTTTTTAACTTTTCAAGAACTTCCGGACTGGGCAGAAATCGCCTTCGATACTCCAACGAAAAGCGATTTAAGAAAAAATCCACCAACTCCGGAAGGTCTTCCAATCGCTCTCTCAATGGGGGAACTTTTATCACGCAGGTATTTAACCGATAAAACAGATCTTCACGAAATCGCCCTTCCTGCACTTCTTTTTGCAGGTCCCGGTTGGTCGCGGATATCACCCTCACATTCACGTTTATTTCTTTGCCTCGTAATGGACGAATTTTTCCCGTCTCCAGAGTCCGCAATAATTTCGCCTGGCATTCCAGCGACAACTCCCCCACTTCATCCAAAAAAAGTATCCCATCGTCAGCTTGCTGAAAATACCCGGTATTGGCCCGATCAGCACCGGTGTAAGCCCCTTTTTCATTCCCGAAAAGTTCCGCATCTGCTAGCCCAGGCGATATCGTTGCACAATTCACCGAAACCATTGGCTCCGCCTTCCTCGAACTCTTATTATGCAACTCGAGTGCCACCAACTCCTTTCCAACGCCACTTTCCCCGGTTATCAGTACCGACCCTGTCCGCAAAGCTGCTCTTTGTATTTCCTGCTTCATTTTCACTATCAAACGACTTGCACCAACTATTAACTCCTTGTCTTTTTCCTCGATTAATTTGAATCGGTTATTATCCGCCTCCAAAGCCCTGCGCATTCTCAATACCTGCAGGCTATTGGCTAGGCAATCCACCAGAAATTCAGCAAAGCGCACTTCCTTGAAACTGAAAAACTTCCGGGAATTATACAAATGAATCGCACCCAGAATGTTTTCATCTCTACCTTCCGAAGCCTTGGTTTTAACCAGCAAACAAACTGCATCTTGCATCGACTGCAGGCTTTCCGCCTCAATTCCGACTTGCTCTTGAAGAAGCCATACGGTTTTTCCTCTGGTTACAGCTTCGCTAGTGAGGGTTTTACTTAACTCCACATCAAGACTGGTATTTGAGGGCAGCACCTGCTTGAGCATGAATTCCTTGGTATCCAAACTAAGAAAACCAACCTTTTCTGCGTGGGTGCTTGTTAAAAGAATTTTAAGTGCTTTCTCGACTAAATCCCGGGGATTATTTTCCAACACCGATTCTGCAACATAAGAAAATAAAACACTTAGCTCATCATGCAGAAACTGGGTGACGAAAGCATCGGACTTCGACTCTTTTACTTCGTCTTGCAACTCCAATTCAGGCAAAGTCTTACTGCTATCCTCATTAAAAATTGGTATCGACTCAAAACGAATCTGGGCACTGCCAATGTTTATTTTACATTGGTTCACAAGTGCCACATCATCGCTGATTTTGCTGCCATTAAGCCTGGTGCCGTTATTTTTACTGTGGTTTTTTAAAAAAAATCTGCCTGAAGCAAAATACACCTCAGCATGAAAACGTGAGGCATGTTCATCATGAATTACAAGGTCATTATCTGGATTACGTCCTATTTTAACAGATTGTTCCTGCGATAATAAAACCGTTAATGGGGCACCAATGCCTAATTCCAGGACCAGTCGGGCGCTCATGATCCACTCCGCTTAAAAAGTAATTATTAATAACAAAATAAGGTTATTTCATGCTCAGGGCAACAAAAAGTCCGATTTTATCCTAAGTTGTTTCCAACACTAAGGTTGACCCCGATGGCCAACCCCGTTAAGATACCCGAATTAATCAAGGCCCCTTCGCCAAGTGGTAAGGCCGCGGATTGCAAATCCGCTATCCCCGGTTCGAATCCGGGAGGGGCCTCTTAATTTAACGAGAGCATTTTTCACGGATGGTTTGATTTAATCAATACACATCAAGCACTTTCAAGTTTAATCAAATTAATAAACAGTTCACCAAGGTTAAGGTTATAATCACATGAATTGTTGTTGTTTTATTTATCGTTATGAGACTGTATCATGCATCACTTTTTTTTATCATTCTTAATTCTCACGGGGGCAAGTGAAACTGGAGCAGGGGATAACCCAAAAGAGGTATTCGAAAAAAGAATTCTGCCAATATTTAAATCGCCAAATCCGTCCAGTTGCACAGAATGCCATCTAGCGAACCTAGACATTAAAAACTATATTTTATCGACTTCAGAAAAAACCTTTCTTTCCATGCGGGACCAAGGATTGGTGAACACGAAGGAACCTGAAAAGTCGCGTATTCTCAAATTCATCTCAATGAAAGACCCCAGTTCTAAGCCAAATATGATCTTGGCAAAAACCCGAGACGAAGAACTGAGGGCATTTTCGGAATGGATCAAAGCTTGTTGCAAAGATGAAGCATTGATAAAAATGCCAAAGCTAACCCAGGAAGAATTAGGACATCCAGAAAAACCAATTGAAGTTGTTCGTCATGCCCGCAAAGACCGTTTATTAGAATCGTTTGAGCAAAACATTTGGGCAATGCGATTTCGCTGCATGAACTGCCACACTTCAGGGCATCCTGATTCCGTTAAATTGCAAAAAGAGCATGGGGACCGTGTTACTTGGTTTAAAAAGACCCCAGCAGAAACGATGGATTATATTCTTAGTAAGACGAAATTGATTGATTTGGAAAATCCTGAAAAAAGCTTGTTACTGCTAAAACCCTTGAATGAAGTAAAGCATGGTGGCGGGAAGAAATTTATAATAGGCGACCTTGGTTATCAATCATTTAGAAATTGGATCGAAGACTACGCCCGAATCAAAGGTGGTACCTACAAGACAGCAACAGATTTACCCAAACAAAGCAACAATCAAACGCAATTTGCAACCGAAATCTGGTTTAAAATTAACAATACGCCTGCGGATTGGGGCGACAAGTTACTTCTAACCACCTTTTATATGTGGGATGAGAAGCTGGGAAATTGGGAAAAAGACCCGATTGCGGTTTCTGATCGTTTGGTATGGGGCAAGGGAAAAGCCTGGCAGCACACCATAACGGTAATGGCGCCCAAAGGTTCTGAAAGAGAAGCAAGTTGGAAAAAATCTGGTCCTTCCCTTGCACCTGGAAAATACAAAGTGGTGGTGCAAGTAGACAAAGAAGGGGTATTGGCAAAAGCGTGGAATGCAACATTGGATGAAAAAACCACGATCGTTGGAACAGGAGAGTTCAACGCAAACTGGAAACCTGGTAATGGGGCGATGACTGCAATTGATGCCGCCAACATCAAACGACAGTAAATTCATGCAGAGGGTAGAAAAACTAGGGATTCTAAGTTACATTGGTCCTCTCGATTAACATCACTCCCCATGTAAGGATGAATAGATGCAAAATACAAACATCAATCGGCGTAATTTTATTGCAACAGCAGGTGCAACGGCATTGGCAACCGAAATAAAAGCTGCAGAGGGTGATAAAAAAGATCTGGGATCAAAGCCTATCAGGGTGGGGATAATTTCTGCAAGTATCAGGGGGAAAGCACAAAAGTCAAATGGTCATACCTGGCATTTTGCCCAAGGATTTCATCCTCAGGTGAGCCTTGCAGCAGTGAAAAAGCATTTAAGCGCAGGGCCGATTGAACTTTTTGAAAAGTACTTTCGAAATCAAGACATTCATTTTGCCAAGCTTCCTTTTAACAACACAAGGATAAGCGCAATTTATGATGCAGATCCAGCAAGTGCAGCAGCATTTGCAGAGGGATTTCCGGGCGTGGAGGTAGCAAGATCGTTGGATGAGTTGGTAAAAAATTCAGATGCGATATGGCTGGGAGATGCCTCCGGTTATGGTGACGACCATTTCGAATTACTTGCGCCCTGTTTGCAGGCGGGTCTGCCAACATTTTGTGATAAGCCCATAGGCGAAACTGTTGCAGGCACGAAAAAATTATTGGACTTTGCAAAAAAGAATAAAGCGCCTTTGATGTCTTCCAGTTTATTCAGGCATCAGTGGGGAACAGAAGAAGCACTACGGATGAAAAAATCTGGTGAGTTTGGACCATTGCAATATGTAATAGCAAGTCAGGCCGGTGGCTGGAGTTTGCCTGGCTGGCATGTTTATGGGCAGCATCCGGTATGGATGGTGATGACACTATGTGGATCTGGTGTTGAGGCTGTCAACATGTACGCTAGAGAAAACACTTGCAGGGCATTGATCACCTACAAAGATCGGATGCCTGGCGAAGTATGGTATGGCCGTCCTGATATGTCAAAATTTTATTGCCACACGTCGGCTTCGTTTACGAAGAAGACCTACGCTTGGACGCCTGCAATCGAAGATCATTACTGGCTGGGACACCATTACCAAATATTCAGAATGGCGGATGTATTTTTAGAAATGGTACGAACTGGGGTAGAACCAGTTCCACATCAAGAAATTCTAGAAGTAACTGCGATTATTCACGCTGCTGCAAAATCATTAAATGAAAAGAGCAGGCTGGTGAATCTAGAAGAAGTGATGGGCTGATCAAGTTTGATTAAATTCAAGCGAGGATGGGTTCAATGACTGCGCCATGCACATCGGTAAGTCGGCGATCGATTCCATTATGGCGCACAGAAAGCTTTTCGTGATCGATGCCCATAAGATGAAGGATGGTTGCGTAAAGATCGTAGCAATTAGTTTTGTTAACAGCGGCCTTATAGGAAAACTCATCACTTTCGCCGTGAGAAACTCCACCTTTGACACCAGCACCGGCCAACCAGGTAACAAAAGTGCTTCCATTATGATCACGGCCAACGCCACTTTGAGTGAAGGGCATACGGCCAAACTCGGTTGTGAAAACAAGAAGTGTATCAGCAAACATTCCCCGTGCTTTCAGGTCCATTAAAAGAGCAGCAACCGGTTGATCAACTTGCCTGGCAATGGGGGGAAGTTCAGTTGGAATGTTGGAATGGTTGTCCCAATTATTCTTGGGGCCACCAGCACCGCTCCAAACCTGGACAAACCTGACCCCTCGCTCGGCAAACCTTCGAGCCAAGAGGCAATTGCGCGAAAAAGCACCATCAGGTCCTGGCCGGGTTGTACCGTAGCGTTCATGAATAAAAGCAGTCTCACGGGAAAGATCGAAAACCTCAGGAGCTGCAAGTTGCATCTTGGCGGCAAGTTCATAACTTTCGATGCGGGCTTGAAGTCTAGAATCACCCAACCGATCTGCTGCAAAGTTTTGATTCATATTATTAAGCAATTTCAAGCCATCCATGCTTGAAGCAGGGGTGATAAATTTGCTGCTTGCTGGGGGTTGCAAATCTGGAATGGGAGCAGGGGCTGCAGGGTTGACAGGGGTACCTTGGTGGGAAACAGGAAGGAAGCCTGAAGAAAAATTGCCCATGCCATTGTAAGGCAAACCGCGCATATCAGGCATCACAATGAAAGCCGGTAGGTCATCGGTCAACCTGCCTAGAGCATAACTAATCCATGAACCAGCAGAGGGAAAGCCTGGTAATAAGAACCCGGTATTTTGGAGATAGCTTGCAGGGCCATGAACATTCGACTTGGATTGCATCGCCATTAAAAACGCCATATCGTCAACATATTCTGCAATGTGTGGAAAAACATCGGTAACCCAACGGCCTGATTTCCCGAATTGTTTCCATTTGAAAGGCGACTTCATCAAAGGGCCGGGGGTGCTTGTTGCAGTGGCCTTGAGCCCGACATCGACGGTTTGACCATGGCGCTTTTCCAACTCGGGTTTGAAGTCAAATGTATCCATCTGACTCATACCGCCATTCAGAAAAATCTGAATAACCCTGCGGACCTTTGCATTGTGATGAATGCCACCATTAAAAAGCGGATTGGGTTTTAAGGTATCGGATGAAGCAAGAAGCTGGGACAATGCAAGCCCGTTGAAACCTGAAGCGAGAAAATTGCGTCGATCGAAATTAATGGCAACCTCCCTGCTAATCAATAAAAAGAAATTCGCTACTATTAAGCAACACCCTACAAAGATTTGCCAATCCATGTTTCTGTGAATAATCGAGCCAGGTAATTTCTTCAGCCGGGGTAGGCATTCGACAAAGCAATCGCTGTGCAATAAATCGGACTTGTTGCGAAGGTGTCGAAAAAGATTCGGCCAAAGCAGCAAGATGCTCTGCATGGCGCAGGATAAATTTATTATTCCAAAGAACCAAGGCTTGAGGAGCACTTACCGAGGTTGATCGAACCGGTGCAGACTGGGAAGCATCCGGGCAATCAAGGGCTTCCAGCAAGGGATCTGGGCGGGTACGAAATATATAACGATATATACTTCGCCTGCGGGCTTCGGGGGCATCAACATCATAACGATCGTAATCAGCCTCGGGAGTGACATGGATACCGGGCTTCATGATGAAATGCTTGATGGGCGGCCCATACATGGAGTCGTCCAATCTGCCACTTGCTAGCAAAACGGTATCACGCAAAGTTTCAGCATCAAGCCTGCTGCGGTTCATGCGCCACAACAACCTATTATCTGCATCCTTGGCAAATGCGATAGGGTCGTGCTGAACAGCCTGTCTGAAAGTACTACTGGTGACAATGAGCCGATGAAGGTTTTTTAAAGATCCACCAGAATTGATAAAGTCAGCAGCCAGCCAATCGAGAAGTTCAGGGTGGGAAGGAGTACCTCCCATTTTTCCAAAATCATTTGGAGTATCAACAATGCCTTTGCCAAAATGGTAATGCCAGATGCGATTAACAATAACACGCCAGGTAAGCATATTGGCAGGATTAGCGAGCCAATCGGCAAGGGCGACCCTGCGCTGGCCTTCGTCATTAAGATCACGGATTTGGAAATCCGCCTTCAACCCAGGTATAGCCATAACCGCACCGGGTGCAACAAGTGCGCCTGGCTTTGAAATCTCACCACGGGCAAGAATATGAATTGGGCGCGGGTTAGGGGCGGGCCGAAAACTTCCCTCGGGGGTGTACTGATTGGTTCCGCAGTAGACCATCGATTGGGCAGGCAACATTGCCAACTCTTTTCCAATACGATTTTCCCAAAGCCATTGCGCAACTTCAGCTCGCTGGGAATCAGTTCGTTTTTCCTGGGGTGTTTCCAAAATTGTGGAGATATTAGAGGCAATGATTTTATTGGCATCGTTAACAGAAACGGCGGTGGTCAACGCCAGCCGAAATCTGCCTATCAAATGCATACGGCCATGCAACTGATCAAGTTCAACAATAACCACGGATCCCTCATCAAACCCAACCGGTTTTTCAAATTCAAAAACAGCGTGATGAGGTTTACCTTCCTCAGGGTGAATCCCCCAAGCTGTTTCGGAATTGCCATCGATGGTTCGAGCAATCCCCCAACCTTCCTGATTAAAGTCAGCAGTAGCAGACTTCAACTTTACTAAAACCGACTTGTCTGGTTCGTCGAGCAACAGCACGTCGGCACCAGAGGTGAGCAAGAGGTCGAGAACGAGGCG
>RFZJ01000117.1 GCA_009920765.1 Planctomycetota bacterium
TGCTCCAGGCAATCCTTTGCAAGATCGCCTCTTTCCAAAACGGAAAGCATATCATTAAGTGCTTTTTCAACCTCATCAAGAATTTCTTTGCGCCAAGTCACCAGAAGGCTGGAGCCAGGTGAGTGTTCGGCTTGGGATATCAATTCTGCAGCAAGATACCGGGGATTCGAAGTTTCATCCCCCAACACCACCACCTCACTGGGGCCAGCAATGCAATCAATAGCAACCTGTCCATAAACCGTTTTCTTGGCAAGGGCAACAAACATATTTCCGGGGCCCACGATCATATCCACCTTGTTGATCCCCTGCACGCCATAGGCAAGTGCTGCTATCGCCTGAGCACCCCCAACACGGTAAACTTCCTGCACTCCAAGTTCATGGCAAACAGCCAGCATATCGCTGCAATAAGCACCATTGGGTGTGGGTGGCATAACCACAACCAACTCTTCGACACCGGCAGCTTGGGCAGGCACCACGGTCATAAGCAAGGTGGAGGGGTATGCAGCAGCACCACCGGGCACATGAATACCAACCCGCTTGATGGGCCGGAAGCGAAGCCGAAGTTCCCCGCGGGCTCCCAACGATTGAACCGCATCGCGCTGGACCAAACCAACTTGAAAAGCATAAACATTCTGCTTGATGCGCCGGACGGTTTCCAAAAGTTTTGGGGAAGCATTGTCATGGGCCTCGCGCAATTCATCAGGGGTAACCCTGATGTTGGCATGGTTAACATCAACCTTATCAAATTGCCTGGTGTAATGAAGGACCGAGTCCAGGCCTTTGGTACGAACATCGGAGCAAACGCGCTCGACCACTTGCAAAGGGCTGAGTGCCTCACCAAAAACAGCCTTGGTTAGTTCACGGCCCTTGGGTGAAACAACATTCCCTTGGTTACCAAGTGCGGACATAAGATTATCAAGCTCAAGTTGGCCTGCCTGATCTTTTAGATCGATCCGCCGCATTTTCATTTTTTTCATTCGATCCTCAGATGATATAGCCAACAAAACGTAGAGAAGCAGTTAATTAATCGTTCAATCCTTTTCTTATAGCTTTCCCAGGAAGACAATGCAAGAAAGCAAAAGGTTTTGAATAAACCTCTTTCAGGTTGAGTCATAAAGGTATTATAATGTCAACTGCAAAATGAATGATAACACAACCATCGGAGAATTGATAAATGTACGCACTGATTCTTGGCCTTCTATGTGGCGCAGACACCGATTCCTGGCAAACCAGTGAGCAAGCTTATTTGAAGAATATCACCCAGTTAACTTCGGAATTTGTACGAGCAGGCGAAGGATACTTCTCACCCGATGCGAAAAGCATCATTTTTCAAGCGGAAGAAAAAGAATCAGGCAACCCTTTTTACCAGATCTTCACGATGGATCTTGCAAACAAAAAGAGCGTGCGAGTCAGCCCGGGAATTGGCAAAACCACCTGCAGCTACTTTTCCCCCGATGGGAAGAAAATTCTATTTGCCAGCAGCCATCTCGACCCCAAGGCGAAGGAGTATTACGGTGAAGAGTACAAGCTACGCGATGAAGAAAAGAAAGCTGGGAAACGCAGGACCTATAAATGGGACTTCGACCCCGCAATGGAAATTTTCGAAGCCAACCCAGATGGCTCTGGCTTGAAAAGGCTTACCGATTCGCCGGGTTATGATGCCGAGGCCAGTTATTCCCCCGATGGCAAATCAATCGTTTTCTGCAGCAATCGCAGCGGACCCGAAAACCTTGAGCTTTACATCATGGATAGCGATGGCAAAAATGTGCGAAAGCTAACCAATGCCCCCGGTTGCTACAACGGCGGCCCCTTCTTCTCGCCCGATGGTAAACGGATTATTTTCCGCACGGACCGCAAGAAAAAAGACAATCTCCAAATTCATGTCATCGATATTGATGGCAAAAACGATCGCACCCTTGCTGAAAACCTCGCTTGGGTTCAATGGTGCCCTTTTTGGTACACTGATAGCAAGCATATCTTATTTGCTGCTGCAGATCACTCCACCATGATGCGGCCAAACTACGATCTCTACTGGATGGATGTTGATTCAGGAAAACAACAACGCATCACCTTTGCACCGGGCGCAGATATCCTTCCCGTGTTCACCAAAGACGGAAAAAAAATAATGTGGACATCCACAAGGGATGGCAGAAGCCCCGCTCAACTTTATATCGCTGATTTCACTCCTCCTCAAAACCCATGATCCAAACATGAACTTTGACATTCTTCTGAAGAACGGCAAAATAATCGATGGCACGGGAACCCCTTGGTTCCTTGGCGATGTCGCCCTGATGGGTGATAAAATTGCTGCGGTAGGCAACCTTTACCAAGCCTCTGCCAAACAAGTTTTGGATTGCACAGGGAAAGTTATTTCACCTGGCTTTGTTGATACCCATGTGCATGGCGATCTCATTCCGTTTTTAGATCCATTTCATGAAGCTGCAATCAGACAGGGCATAACCACCTATGTTGTGGGGCAGGATGGCGTTGCCCCAGCTCCCGCATCTGCGGAAGTTCTTGAATACATGTGCCTGTATACTGCGGGCTTCAGTTGTGGCAAAATGTTTCTCGATAAGAAAGAAAAACCGCATTGGCAGAGCATCCATGAATATCTGGAACTTGTAACCAACAACTGCGCACTCAACCTGGCCTGCCTGATACCCAATGGCAACATTCGCATGGAAGTCATGGGACTTGAAACACGCGTCCCAGATGTTTCTGAACTGAATCAAATGAAAAGGCTGATTGCAAAATCCATGGAAGAAGGGGCGGTAGGCATCTCCAGCGGCCTCGATTATATTCCGAGCCTTTATGCCAGCACTTCAGAACTTACTGAAATCTGCAAGGCCATGGCGCCCTATGGTGGTGTTTATGTAACCCATATGAAACGCTACGATGCCGAGGGACTTTTAGCCAGCATGGATGATGTTCACCAGATAGGAAGAGATGCAAATGTCCCCGTGCATATCTCACATTTTAACAGCAAGGCGGAACTTGCCTTACCCCATCTCGACAAAGCAAGAAAGTCGGGAGTTGATGTCACCTTTGATCTTTATTGCTACCTTGCGGGCAGCACCATTCTAGGCATGATTGCGCTACCCCAGGAAATGCAAAAGGGGGGAAGAGCAGCCACCATTCAAAGGCTTGCAGACAAAAGAGCCCTCGAAGAACTTAAACCTTGGTTTGAAGCGCCCAGAATCCCGCTTGAAAATGTACGACTCAGCTATCTTGCAAATCCCGATTGGAAAATGTACGAAGGGATGACCCTGAAGGATGCAGCTAAAAAACTCACCGGAGCAGAGGGCCCTGCTGCAATTGGATCTTTTGTCTGCCAATCGCTGGTGCAATGCGGCCTGGCTGTAGGTTGCGTGGTACCCCATCGAAATCGTGACGAAAAAGATGTCGAAGCATTTATGAATCACGAAGGGATGATGGCGGGAAGCGATGGCATCTACACTGGGGATTTCCCTCATCCAAGAGGATATGGCTGCTTTGCGCGATATTTGGGTTATCATGTTCGCGATGCAAAATCATGGGGCTTGGAACAAGCCATTCAAAAACTATCCTGGCATGGCGCAAGAAGGCATGGCTTGAAAGACAGGGGGCAATGCAACCCAGGGTATGCCGCTGATGTTGTGGTTTTTGATCCTAACACCATCAAGGATAATGCATGGTATGAAACCGGAAAACAAATAGCCTCAGGAATGGAACATGTGTTTGTGAATGGCAAGGCTGTGCTTTTATCGGGACAAAGAACAAAGGCACTTCCAGGCAGGGGGTTGCGCAGGTTGTAAATGGCATAACACTGCGCAAGTTAGAATTAGGGCTAGGTTATTTAACTGCCAAAGGGCGTTGTACCCCCAGCACCACCGCCCCTCATGAAGTCTTCTGCCTTTTTAACCCTTTCACGATAGCCCTGTAACATGGATTTACGGGTGGCATTTTCGCGATCGGAAACCAAGTTATGAACTTCAAGCTGGCCCAATGGGTTAATAATGTAGGCCTCAATCATACGGTTGGCATCTTCAACTTTGGATGCAACGGGTTTTGAATCAGGGCCGGTGCTTTTAACACGTTCGTGTGTATATTCAGGGCCTTCAAAATCGACCAGAAGAAAATCTGGACGATCTTTTCGATCAGGTGAAAAATCAACAAGAATACCATCACCTGTTTTGGTGGCTGGGCTGCCTCCCTTTACAATTTTAGGTGGAAGCAAGCCGAACCCCTCAAAGAAATAAATCCAGAGGGGAATTTTTGCGATAACCTGCCTGCCTACAAACTCACCTCGGAAGACCGAAACTCTTTCTGCGACAGCCCAATCTCCCACTGAAAGATTTTGGGTAGCAGCACCCGTATTAAGGAACCATTTGTGGATCTGTATTGGCACCTGCCTCTTGCTATCCTCGCCGGTCACGCCCTTAAAGGTTTTATCATCCTCCTTGCGTTGATCAACCAAATAGCATGATTGCTCTTCAGGTAAACTTAAAATAATCGGCACCTTGGACCATTCAGAAACAAGTTCAGCACCTTCAGCGTAAGCAGGCGATGCAACATCCTTGGTGCGTTTATAATTCGGGTTACCCATGCGAATTTGAACCCGGTATTCGTAGGTTTCACCAGGTTGGATATCCACATCAATAAACCGAACAAGATTATGAACAGCAGGTTCCACATCTTGGCCTTGAGCAAGCCCAGGCATCATTGCAGGAGCACCGGGAACAAATCCACCGGCACCTACAGTTCCAATGGGATTAAAGGCAGGTGGAGCCATACCCGGTCCATCACCTGTATTCGTACCTGAGGCAACGGGGGCTGGAGAAAAAACATCAAAGGTATCTTGCTTGGTACGAGGTTTCGATTGTTTGAGTTTTTCTTTATCTTTTCGAGCTGATTCCTCCACCTGGGACTTAATCTTGGCTAAAGAAAGTTCAGCGTCCTCTACCTTGGGATAATGCTCAGGGTCAAAGGCCCTGAGTTTGGGCATCATCAATCCATTCACAATAAAATCTGCAATACTTGGATCTTCAGGTTCAAAGCGAAAATCCGTGGAAGTCGCAAAAGGCAGGTAATTACCACGAATATCAAGGGGCTTCCAATCCTCCCATTTTCCATCCGCTGTTTTTTTACGCCTTTCTACATTCATCCCTAAAAATCGAAACGCACTGACGCCAACATTTTGATCCTCTGGACTGGCGGTGGCATCCCCCAAGACTTCAGCAAAAGACCCCAGCTTTAATTTATTTCGAAACTCCTCCAATTGGGCCTTGTAAGGGAAAGATGCATTTACAATAGCCATGCGTACTGGCAATGCTTGCTCTGCAGGGCGATAAGTCCCTTTCATTTTTTCAAATTCATCAGAAGTGACCGTCAAAGTTTCTGCCATTTTCCTACCGGAAAACTCGAGGTTTTTAAGATAAGCAATCAACCTATCGCTATATTTAGTACCCTCGGAAGTGGCTTTGGGTGCACTTTTCTTGGCAGCAAAAAGCTTGATAGCCAAATCTTTTGACTGGGGTGGATTACCTTTACCCATAGGCCCCCCCGCAGCTCCACCTCCCGCCATGGGAGTAGTTGCACCACCTTTGATTACCGTCAAACCTTTGCCATCCTTGTTAAACATGTAGCTTTTAACAGCAACCCTGGCTAAAGAAACTTTTGCATCATCAACCGTTAAAATTGCAGGTGGCCTACGCTTGACATCGAGAAATTCACTTTCAGAAAACATCTGCCTACCGCGATAAGCAGAGGGATCAAGGGTGTCTAGGGCAGCAAGTTTGGTGGAACTATTTTCAGGGCCCGGATTATCATTTTCGCCAGGCTCTGCTCTTTTGAAGGCCTGAGTTTTATCGTCTGCAAGTTTTTTCATTTCTTCGGCATTCTTGACTGGACTGGGTGCAGAGATACTGCCCCAAAGTCCCAGGCCGCCAAAAATAACCATGATGGCAAGGCAAACACCTAATCCAATCTTCTCACCCTTTTCCTTGAAGTAGTTAAGAATGTCCTGCCCCTTGGCTTTGAAATCGATTTTAACCTTAGCCATGATTCACTCTCCAAAACACTTTGCTTATAGGACAACAACCACTGAAATAGAAATTACTTTGAAGCTTCTGCAGGGGGCGCAACCGGAGGTGCACCGGGCCTTTCAAAAAGCGAAGCAACACCATAAAGATTAAGTTCCACAAGGTTGATATCGCCCGAACCTTCAGTAACACCACCAGGACTTGAAGTCCCAGGGCGAAAACCTCCAATACCACCAGGGCCCGGAGGACGCATGCCGCCGTCTTCAGAGCCTCGCCCGCCTGCCCCAGGAGGGGGCCGAAACCCACCGGGGCCTCCAGGGCCAGCAACAGGAGGCCTAAATCCCGGATTGCCAGGCCCTCCCGAACTTTCAGCAGATGCATCTGTTGGCCCTGCAGCACCGGCAACAAAATTAGAGGATTTATAGCCACCGATATGCTGGTAATGAAACTGCGTGATTTGAATTCTCAACTTAGAATTGGCAAGCGCAGCTAGAACTTCATTCATAATAGTTTGATCAAGAATTAAAGACATTGCAAAAGGAAGATGCCTGCACTGATCCGTGGTATGAATGTAGATTGCACGATCAATGCCATTGATAAGAGTAGGATCTTTTACAGAAGAGGCTGCACCCATACCACGACCCATCATGCCACCTTCACCACCACGGCCCATCATCGGCCCACCAGGAGGCATCCCAGGTCCCCCAGGAGGCATTCCAGGCCCACCGGGCCCAGCACCACCTTCACCGGGTTCTTCCGCACCGCCTGTATCTTTCTTTAAAACATTCGGAGATCGATTAACCAATTTCACATTAGCCATACGATGGCTGGTTTTCGCAAGTTCAAGGGCATTGATCATTTTTATCGGGGTATTCTTAGAAGTGAAAACTTGTTCAAGAGTAAACTCCTTGGTGAAATCAAAGCTGAAGGGTAAAACAATCTTATCCTTGAGGAATTCACGACTTTGTCCGAAACCCAAGGGCTCGCCCTGAACCTTGAAGGGAACCGAGGTTGTGCCCTGCCGTAATATAAACTCAGTAGTGGATCCAGCAACCGGATTATCAAGAGTCATGACCCGTTGATCTTGATGAACATTCATGATTTTACTTCTGGGACTGATGAACTTTTCGCGTTCCGCTGTTTCAAACATCAGGTCAATTTCCCAGATTGAGTTGTAAAACCTTTTCCTACCTTTTACTTCCGGCGGAGTAACTTCGTCCTTTCCGATGATATCAGGTATCATTAAACCAATCGATTGAACCGCCCTGAGAATATCGCGGATAAGCTCACGCTTAACCCAGAAAGATTCCTGGGCCAGCCAAACTTCTTCCGCAGTAGGCGTAGAGCTGCGCTTCCAGGTAATTGGAGCCATCAAGGAATCAAAGCCGTTGTTAAATTCGACAGGGAATCTAGCATCGACCAATTCCTTTTCGAAGTTATGAAATTGGGTGAGGTAAAGGGTATCTTTGTAAATATCAAGAGTAGTGCCATCGATGGGGTCGGAAGGATAACGCCAGTTACCTTCGTTATTGGCATTCATGGAAAGTTTTTCAGGGATGTTGGGATCTATCTTGGACCAGACAAGTTTACCTGACTTGGCATCATATTTTTTTTCCCAGATATCATCTCTTTTGAACCAGGTCTGAATGTCTTTTTGTGGAAGCCAGGCTTTGTTCCAAATTTCATCGCGCTGAGATTTCAGTTTCTCTTCCCGTGCGCTCCAGGGTGGAAGGAAATTATCATTTTTAAAATCATTAAGACCCTTGACCGATTTAAGCTTTTCAGCATATGCCTTTTTCTCTTTTTCCCCACCTATCGCGGTAAGTTGGAAATAAGAAAGCACGATCAAAAGAAGAGCAAGAACGCCAAGCCCGATCCAAAATCGGAACTTGTTTATCTGCTTCATATCAATCTTGATTTTCGCCTTAGCCATGACATCTCTCACTTCTAAACATTAATTACAGTTCAAAGTAAAATCTAAAACCCTTATTGAGGGGGAGGAACAGCAGGTGCAGCAGGCTGATTCCAAAAAGGTCTATTACCCGGGGCATCGCCCCTAGGCCTACCAATGGTGATTTTCTTCAATGGATCAATCACGCCCCGAGGAGCCCCCTTGCCCGGTCCGGTAGAGGTTAATCCGGAACCACCAGTGGTTACATCTGCAGGAGAGGCTGTAATAGGATCACCTTCCCCTGCGGTGGCACGCATCGCATCAGAGGGAGTGGGTTCTTTCCAGATGAAGAAAATAACAAATTCAGTTCTAGTGTGGTTGGATCTAGCCCCGGTGGTGGTTGCGGTAGTGGCCCCACCTGGGCCAATAGGACTTTCGCCGGGCACACCGCCCATCATGCCGCCACGGCCTAAACCGCCTGAAGAAGCAGCGGAGCCTGTGGAACCTACAGGAGTCCATCCATCCCGGGAAGGCCCCGCCCCTCCGCCTTCGCCAGGCATCATTCCGGGCCCGCCCGGAGGCATACCTGGCCCACCTGGGGCCCCGCCACCTTCACCAAATCCACCCGCACGCATTGCATTTGCAAGATAACTCTGGCCAATGATTTCGAAATTCGTTCGTTCATTGGTTTTCTTGGTCAGATATTTGTAAACAAGAACATGGCTAACCCTGTTGACAACCGGCCCCATATCTGGAAGACTTGAAGCACCTGCTGGTGCAGCCTCTGCATTATTAGCAGGGGCATTTTTAACAATCCCATATCGAACGAGATTCTCAAGCAAGACTTCCTGAACAAATCGTTTTTGATCCTGATGAAAAGTATAACCCCGCAACTCTACAACCCATCCTGAACCATCGGGGCTTTTTTCCCAATGCTCGATAGGTCGAACATCTTCCTTAACCTTACGCTCCTCAGACTTGCCCCCACCCTTGACCTGCTGCCAAAACCCTGAGAGGTTTTCGGTGAATTTACAATCAACGGACTCAATGTTGAACTCAATAAGCTGGTCAATGTTTTTACCCAGGGAATCGCCTGGTTCATAGCCGTCGTTGCCAAACTCATCCCGCGACAAAGTCTGCCTGCGCACGAGTTCCTTGTAGGCAACTTCGCCCCTGGGCCGATTTTGAGCTACATTCCAATAAGCCGCCCTTTGTTGATCAGAAAGATTTTTACCATCTTGCCTGGGTAAGGCATCGTTCAAATAAGTAAAAAGTTCAAGCCAGTTGAATCTTTCATCCTGGCCTGACAAAAGGCTTTTCACATTGGACTCTTCTTTGGCAACATTGCTTTTGGCTTGTTCAAAATTTTTCTTACCCTTTCCCACATTGCTTATGATTCGTTCCCCATCCTTGATGGAGTCTGTGACTGATTTATCAGTCCATGCACGGGCTTGCAAATGATTTTTTAACGAGTAGGTGCTAAGACCGATTAAAACCGCAGCGGCTGCCGCAACTGCCCAAGGCCTTTTCATTTTAAGTTGTCGTTCAGCATCCGGGCTTCCGAATTTCGAGGCTCAATTTTTCCTGCAAAAATCGTTGCAAACCATGCAACTTAAAACCATTACCCAGCGCAAGCATGTATTCAAACTCAATATTGCGATGACGATTACTGAAGTAAGTAAGAGAGCGCTGCAACTCACCCACCAAATCCTGGAAGATTGGCTTCACCGCGGTGATTACCGCTTTTAAATCGGGACCATCCTTGACTGCTGCCTTGGCCACGGTTCGTTTCAAATGCTCAGCCTTCACAAAGGTGAGTTTAAATTCCTTGGCAATTTCCTTGGTAAACCTGCTACCACCAATGCTAATGCTTCTTTGCTCAATGATTTTAGTGCCATCAGTCAGCACCAGATTGCTGATATCGTTGCCTATATCCAAGCCCAATATGCCTTTTTTAGGCGCATCATCATCGTCTGATTCAATTGCTGGCGATCCATCAGCTTTATAATTTTTCCCCATGACATCAAAAGCGATGTAATTGATGAGAGCTAGCGGAGCCATCTGAACAGCATGCAGATCAATGTTTACATCACGGTAATGCTGCAAGGTTTTATTGACAAAATCGCGCTTCATTGCAAAAAGACCAATTTCGCTATCCAAAGCAAGGCCATCAATCACCATGCCCGAACCAAGTTTTTGAAAATCCCAAACAACCTCGTTAAGAGGGAAGGGAATTTGCTGCTTGGCTTCGAACCGGACAATTTCAGCAATTTTATTTTCTTCAACCGGGGGCAATTTCACAAAGCGCGCCAAACCACTTTGACTTGAAACAGACAAACAGACCAGGTCTCCTCGAACCTTGTTTCTTGAAAGAAACTTCAACAAGGCCTCTTTGATCATCTTATCTTGATCCTGAAGATTTTCAGGCTGACTTAGAATCTTGGCATGATCAATAAAATCATAATGAGTAGCAACAGGGGAACCATTCTGCATCTCGAGGCGGATGGCCTTCATCGAGCAAACGCCCATTTCCAAACCCCAAGCACCTTGATTTTTCGCCATGACACCCTCTTGTATTTATTAGGCGCTTCTACGCCACAAACCACTAAAGGCCCAATTGCTCCACTCTACAAGCAAAACAATGAATAATACATGAAAAAGCAAGCATAAAGGCTACCATGCCGATAGTGGCCATGTAAACCACCAAAAAGGCTTATGGTATTCTCCCACTTAGAAACACCCGAGGGCAGGGATTGTTGGAAAAATTATGAAAGGAAATGCAAAAATAGCGAAGCCGTACGGATTCCTCGGATGAGGCAGACCGTACAGCTTCGCTTGTATGAAGAATTAACTAGGGATTTTTCTTACTAGTTATTTTCCCGCTTTTCATCAATCATGGTTTGAATGCGTTCGCAAAGAAGCGCAGTGTCAAAAGGCTTCTTGAATGCCTCATTAAAACCAAACTGACTCAAAGATTCTGGGCTTGCTTCATCTTCGCTAGCCATCGCAATGATCACGGTGGATTCATAAGCAATGTTTCTGCGGAGATTTTGGGCAATCTGTAGGCCTTCACTACGTCCCATTGCAAGGTCAATCACAATGGTATCAGGGTGAAAGCTTTCTGCTTGAATGCCTGCTTCAAACCCGCTGTTGGCGATTTCATATTTGAAATCTTCATCTTCGGGAAGCAATTCCTTGATCCTATCCGTAAAGATCTTCTCAGTACCAATGAGAAGAATCTTGTGCCAGCCTTCTTCTTCGAGTTCTCCAAGAGGCATGCCATGTTCTTTTAAGAACCGAATGAGCTGTTCTCGGGGAATTCGACGATCCTGACTACCAGGAATACGGTAGCCACGAAGCCGGCCAGAATCGAACCATTTGCTAACCGTCCTTGGCGCAACTTTACATATCTTCGCGACCTGGCCGGTAGTAAACACCTTCTTCATTTGAAATTCTCCATAAAGCAATACAGGGTGGCTGGGTCTCTTAAACCGGGTT
>RFZJ01000118.1 GCA_009920765.1 Planctomycetota bacterium
TATTCGTAACTTTTAAATTGTATCAGGCATTGTTGTAATCACTATGGCTTTTAAGTTTATAATTTGGGGGATTAGTTTAAAGTAAACTGTACCTTATTTTGTTGACAGTAAGTTAAAAGGGTAACGGTTAGTTAAAATTAGATTAGTGTTTCCCAATTCAATTCGTGTTCCTCCGGCGAAATATATACCTAAGCAGAATGCATTTGTTTGCGGTTGTAGAAGTATTCAATGCTTTTTATCGTTACGATCATGTGGAAAGGTTGGAGGAGAAGGTCGACCCTAGATAGACTTTCAATCATATAAATAAAACTCAGCCGGAAAGGTTACTTCTTTGGTGGATTGCAACTCAAGCAAGCGGGAGTTCAAATAGGACCTAGTGGCTCGACTGAAATCATTCTCCCGTATGGTCGTCATTAGTCATCACCGATTATAATCTTGCCATCGTTTCGCCCAGCCAAGTCGCGGAATGTTTGTGCATTGATGGTGCTCGGAATCAATCTGGTTGAGCCATCCATGTTAAGGAAGAGGCTAGAGTTTTGGTGCGGCCCGAAGAAGCTACCCGGACTGGCGGTAGGAGAATTGGGTCCGCTGGAGCGGCAGTGAACTGTAACTTGGGTGATTGCTGGTCGCGCGGTGACCCCGACTGGCTGACCCAAACGGGCGGCCTGTTGGTCACTATATACGGAGGTGGCCCCTGGGATGACTCCGGCCCATCCGTTTGACGAAAAAGCGCTCATTCGCTCGCCGACGCCGATCGTGTTTGATGTCCCATCAGAGATGTCAGCGATCCGTACTCCTTGGTTTCGGTGAAAGATTCCGTTGAAGGGTTGCTGCTCGTACATTGCAGTGTAGGCCGGGGCGTCGCTGGGGTTGCCGCCTCCAAGGCAGCCAACATAGCTGGTGGTGGCCATGTCAGAAATTGTCCCGATGGTGGCAGGCATCGGGCTCCCACCGTTGGCAGGTGCCATCCAAACAGTGGCACGAGCCGGCCCCATATCTGATGGACAGCGGTAGATCGTCAAGGTGGTGCTGCGTGCTGCAGTGTTTACAGGGTTTGTTATCGGCAGGCTGAAGTTGATGGATCGGTACAGATTCTCTTGCTCCGCGTAGGGAAGAATCAGGGAAAGGAAACTCCAGCCAGGGCCGGCTTCAGCCACTGCGTCGTTGCTGCCACCGCTCCAAGCCCCTGTGATGGTGGAGATAAAGCCGGGCGGGAACCTTCCGTATGTACTTTCGTAATTGTGCAAGGCCAAACCAATCTGCTTTAAATTGTTGGCGCACTGGGTGCGGGCGGCGGATTCGCGGACTTTTTGAACCGCTGGCAGAAGCAATCCAATTAAAATTGCGATGATGGCAATAACCACTAGAAGTTCGATCAAGGTGAAGGCAATTCGGATATGGTGATTCACGGAATTACTCCTTAAAACAAGGGAGGAGACACATTTTTAGTTGTAGCACCGGGCCTTATTTAGCTGGCAAGCTGACCAGGCTTTAATGAGACTTGATCTCATTAAATAAATAGTAGTAAATTAGTGCTGATTTGACAAGCAGCTTTAAAAAATGTTAGTGGATATGAAAGAACCTGTTTTAATACCCCATCAACCAAGCTGATTTTTGTAAATTTATTTTTAGGGAGGGGCCAGCCTAAATTCAGAATTTAACACTATTGCAATTTGTCATTGTAATTCACTCCAAGTTAAAAATTGTTGTATCTGATCCCAGCCAATTTAGAAAATTTTTTGGAACGTTTGTTCATTTTGTAATGTTCAGTATTATTTTGTGACATCCCGCAACAATTCTTGGAATTCATTAGGGTGGGTTTTGTTTGCTTAATCGCATACTTGGTGATAGATAAAAAACATAGGACTAAATCAATCATTAGGGGCATATCATACATCGTTTTTTATCTTCCCTGGTTTTTACATTACTTTTGGTTTTTTGTGAAAAGCCAAGCAATGCATTTAATTATGGCTTGGATTGGCAATTCTCAAAAAATAGCCAACGACCATTTCCTTCAAGTTATCAATACTAATTTTGAGTATGCAAGCAGATGGATAGATGGTAGATCCGGGCGTAAATCGAGTGCAGTGCGTAGTGCAAATGGGGTGCAGCAGGCAGTTTTACCTAGTCGCAAAGAATCGCACAATTTGACGCAACTCTATACCAGATGGGGGTTAATGCGATTGGATACAACTACTATCTTAAATATCAATGGGCGCTACAGGATTCGAACCTGTGACCCCCAGCGTGTCGAGCTGGTGCTCTAGCCAACTGAGCTAAGCGCCCTATCTACAAATTAATGTAGCTCATTTCATCGGGTTTTAAAGGGTTAAACTTGAATCATTATGGAAATCATGGCTGGCGCTCCAAATGTTGAGGAAACTGATCAAAGTTTCAGTTTTGTTGCATATTGAATCAGGCAGTCTGCAACAATCAGCATCCTTCCGAATGGTAAGCCCCCTTGGTTTTCATTAAAAACCAATAGTTCGGAGTCATTACTTTGAGGCTTAAGGTTGGCAAACTGGGTTCCAGCTTCATCCCCCCACATCGTTATTCCGGATGGCAGGATGGTTTTGAAGCAATAAATCCTGTTTGTTGGCATTAACAATTGGTTGGAATAAAGGAAACCCACCGTAAGGTCGCAGGCATCGGTGATAATCCAGTTGGCGAATGGCACTTTAAGCTTGTTGAGTGTAAATACCAGCGGGTTGTCATCCTCTTCATGAACAGTCCAATTCAGGCTGAGTAGGGTGGATTTAAAAGTAGCGTATCCTAGCAACTTGGAGTTTTCAGGGTTTTGAAATGACAAAACCGCACCCGGCTTGGAGGTTGTAATCAGAAGTTGTTGATGTTCAAGCATGTTTATGAATGTTAATCAAAAGCGTAACCAATGTGAATCTTTTATGATGAATCTAAGGGTAATTGTTTGACGCAGGGGGTTTACTAGAGGTATCCTATCATTGGCCTTGAGGCACCCCTAATACTTTTTCAAGGAATCAAATAATGAGCTTTTTCATGGATCGTAGGGAATTTGTAAAAGACAGCGTTGTAGGCGCAGCTATAGCTGCTGCAGGCCTTGATTTTTCCAAAGTCGATACCCAAGCCAAGGAGCCAGCCAATGCACAGGGGGCCTCTGGCGAGCAACTTAGGGTGGCTGTGGTTGGGGTTAATGGAAGAGGCATGAGCCATGTGGGCGGGTTTGCAGGCAAAAACAATTGCTTGGTTACTACCATTTGCGATTGTGATGAAGCTGTGATTGGCAATGCCATGAAAACCATTGAAAAAGTGCAAGGCAAGGCACCCAAGTTTGAAAAAGATTTCCGAAAACTTCTAGATGATAAGTCTATCGATGTGGTGAGCATTGCAACACCAAATCATTGGCATTCCTTGATGGCGATATGGGCATTGCAGGCGGGAAAAGACGTGTATGTTGAAAAGCCTGTTAGCCATAATGTTAGTGAAGGAAGAAGGGTTGTAGAAGCTGCACGCAAGTACAAGCGGGTTTGTCAATCCGGTACGCAAAGCCGTAGTAATCCAGGTATGCGCCAATCGATCGAATATGCGCATAGTGGCAAGATTGGTGAAATCATGATGGCTCGTGGGCTTTGTTATAAACCCAGGGGAAGCATTGGCAAAGTCACTGCAGATAAGCCGATTCCTTCCACCATGGATTTTGATTTGTGGTGTGGCCCTGCCCCGATGAATCCGGTTCACAGGTCTAAAATTCATTACGATTGGCACTGGATTTGGGACTATGGTAACGGCGATTTGGGTAATCAGGGCATTCACGAAATGGACAAGGCTCGATGGGCGCTTAAAGCCATGGAGTTGCCCAAGGGCGTATTCAGCATGGGTGGCCGATTGGGTTATGATGATGATGGTCAGACCCCCAACACGCAGATTTGCTCGTTTGATTATGGTGAGAAAGCGCTGATTTTTGAAGTCCGAGGTTTGCCCACCAAGGATTTCATGGGCGCAAAGGTTGGGAACATTTTCTATGGTACCAATGGTTACATAGTGTGCCCCAGTTATGCCACGGGGATTGTCTTTGATAAAGATAACAAGGAAGTTGCCCGGTTTAGTGGTGGTGGTGACAATCATCACTTCGAAAATTTCTGCAAGGCAGTAAGGGCTCGCAAGCCCGAGATGCTGAACGGGGATATTCTTGAGGGCCATCTTTCCAGCGCGCTTTGCCATTTAGGCAATATCAGCTACAGGCTTGGGAAGGATCAGATGCTTTCTGAAAAGGTGGCAGGCCTTGATGAAAAGACCACCGAAGCTGTTGGCAGGATGGCGGCTCATCTTGCGGATAACAAGTTGGATGCTAGCAAGACCAAAGTCACGATTGGCAGAAAACTGGTAATGGATCCGAAGACCGAAACTTTTGTGAATGATGCGGAAGCTAACCTGATGCTTACCCGCCCCTATCGCAAAGGTTATGAGGTTCCTGCGAAGATCTAATGCATTTCGGCAAACTTTTTAAGTGCTAGAGAGAAGCCAAAAGCTTCTCTCTTTTTTTTAGATCAGATCAAGTTGACGCTTAGGCATGCGAGCGATGTTGCATTCTTTGCAAACCCCCCGGACGATGAGAGAGTGCCCTTCACCTTGAAAACCGTGGGCAAGAGTTGCCTGCCTGATGGCTTCTTCGATGGATGGGTGTTGGAATTCGATCACTTTGCCACATTTTGTGCATTGCAGATGATCGTGCTGAGGGTAGCCATAATCGTGTTCGTAGAAGGTACGGGGGCCGAGTTCCAGCCTGCGAAGCAGGCCGGCATCGACAAGTTTATTGAGGGTCCGGTAAGCCGTGGCCCTGCTGATTTTAAGGTTTGCGGCCTGCATATCTGAAATAAGAGCTTCGGCATCAAAGTGATCATGGTGGCTGAAAATAAAGCGAACCATGTCTCTTTGCTGGCCGGTGAACCGCTGGGATTTGTTACCAGTGGTCAGGTATTCCCTGAATTTGTCTTCGGGAGATTGAGAAACTATTACGGACTGCAGATTCACAGTAGAGGTCCTTTCAGATCAGGAAATCAGAGGAAATGGGCACTTCCTCTGATAGATTATAATAATCGATTCCTTGAAGATCTCAAAGGGGTAACCGGAATGAGAGTGGTTTTTTCAACCAAGATCAAGTTCGCCCAGCATTTTATCGAGTGCAAGCTCGAATTTTTCTGGGGTATCGTAGGTGCCCGCAGCGATTTCCTGGCGCACTCGGCTAACCAGATCATGCCTGATGGGTGCACCTTCATTTTTGCGCTTAGCAGGTGTTTTAGCCTGTGATTTCCACTTTTTGCTGGTTCGGGAAACGGGTCCGCTGATAGTCGATGGTCCGTGCTTGAACATGATACATGTCCTTTCTCTAGGAATTCTCCGGAAAGATGGGTCGGAGTTTCCAAGAAGATACTACAATCTTTGGCACCGAAGTGCCAACCCTAATGCTGGCCCTGTCAAGAAGAGACTTTTTGGCCATTTTGCAGATGGGTTTCAGGCTGCCTTCGTAGAGCCCTTTTCAGGGCCCTGCTGTTCGAACGCTCAACACCTGAATTCTAACATACTTATCGTCACCATGATGCTGAAGGATGAGAAAAAAAACAGTAAATTTATAAGTGTTAAGTTGGGGGTGTAGCGGATGCGATAAAAGGATAGACAGTTGGTTGCCTACCTTTCGGCAACGCTCTTATTTTGAAGCGAACTTCTCTAGATTTACAGGCTAAATTTTGCCCTTGGTCAGGTTGTTGGTTACTTCGCAGATGATTTCGGCGGCTTTTTTTACCTGTTCCATGGATACATCAAGGTGAGTTACCACCCTCATCAGATTTAATCCACTTGTGTGGATCAGGATTTTTCTTTCTTTTAAGGCTGCAACAAACTCTGGAACGGGTGCTAGCTTGGGATCCACATGAAACCAGACGATGTTGGTTTCAACATTGGGTTGGTCCATTTGCAAGCCCGGTGTGTTTTGAATTGCATGGCCAAGCACCTTAGCTTTTTCGTGGTCTTCCTTAAGACGATCGATGTTATTATTCAATGCATAAAGGGCGCCCGCTGCAACGATACCAGCCTGACGCATACCCCCTCCAAACCTTTTTCGAATTCTTCTGCATCTTGCGATAAATTCTTTGGGGCCTACAATCGCACTTCCTATCGGGGCGCCCAATCCTTTGGAGTAACATACCGAGACCGAATCAAAAAGCTGCCCCCATGCCTTGGCATTGATTCCTGAGGCAACTATCGCATTCCATAGTCTTGCACCATCAAGGTGAAATATAAGGTTGTTTTTTCGGGTCCAATCGTGAAGTTCTTGGACAACCTTGAACGGCTGTACCCTGCCCCCACAGCGATTATGGGTGTTTTCCAGCGAGAGAAGCTTAGTTCTGGGGTAATGGTCATTGGGTGGGCGAATGGCATCTTGCAGCATACTTGCCTCAATTAATCCATGATTTCCCCTGATGGTTTTACAGGAAATACTACTCAGGGCCGCTGGTCCACCACCTTCCCAATTAAACACGTGGCAAAATTCTTCGCAGATCATTTCGTCAGCGGGCTGGGTGTGGGCCTTGATGCAAATCTGGTTGGACATGGTGCCTGATGGGCAAAAAAGTGCCGCTTCATGGCCCAGCATGGATGCGGTTTGTTCTTCTAGTTTGATTACGGTTGGGTCTTCTTTAAAGACATCATCGCCAACTTCTGCGGCGTTCATTGCTGCACGCATCTCAAGAGAAGGTTTGGATACAGTATCGCTTCTTAGATCGATCCAATTATTGGTCATTGGGCCATCCTCTGGGTTGTGGAACACAGTTCTATTTTTTATTATTTTCCATGTACCATTTGTTGTTTTCAAGTTTCATATTGATGACGAAATCTTTTAGGGTGGGATCTTTAAGCGAGGCAGATTTTTCTGAAGCTTCGAGTTTTCCGTCTTTTAGAAGTGATTCAAGGGGAACTCTCAGGCCGTTTTTTAGTTTACCACGGGTTTCGGCAACTTGTTTGGCGAAATCACCTTCATGCACTTCCCGGACATTTTTGTCGATGAACCCGGGGTGTGCAAGGTGCGCAAGCATGTAATCGATTTTATCTGAATTTAGCGCTTTTAGAAGCGATTTACGCAGGTTTTCAGGGGTGTTTTGGGGGAACGATGCTTCATCCAAGGCTATTCCGTACCTACTGTTTTCCTTGACTGCCTGCGCCTTCAATACCACTGGATTGGTAGCAAAGCTTACCATCATAAAAAGAACAATCATTACATTCTTCATGGTTGCCCCGTATTGAAAACATACTTGCCTTTGGATCCTAGGACATTGTACTCATTTTTGGTTATACTACCATTATGCCAGGAAATTCATTTGGAGAACTGTTTAGAGTAACAACCTCGGGCGTAAGCCATGGCCCGGGGTATGTTGCAATCATTGATGGTTGTCCACCCGGACTACCTCTTGGAATCGAAGATTTGGTTCCTGATTTACAAAGGCGCAAGCCCGGGCAGTCAAAAATAACCACACAACGCAAGGAAGACGACTTGCCAGAAATTCTCTCAGGGGTTTTTGAGGGAATTACAGATGGTACATCCATTGGTATTTTATTCCGCAACAATGATCAGCGAAGCCATGACTATGGCGATATCAAAGATAAATATAGGCCGGGCCATGCAGATTACACTTTTGATGCCAAGTATGGTTTAAGGGATTATCGAGGTGGTGGTCGTTCGAGTGCCCGTGAAACAATCTGCAGGGTGGCTGCTGGCTCGATTGCCAGGAAATTATTGGCGACCCAGGGGATTCGTGTGTTGGGTTATGTAACGCAGGTCGGTGACATTTGTTTTGAAGCACTTGATCCTGCAGCAGTTACATTGGAGCAGGTTGAAAGCAATGCGGTGCGCTGTCCAGACCCGGTTATCGCCGAAAAAATGTATGCGCTGATCGATCAGGTGCGCTTGGAAAGAGATTCAATTGGTGGAATATGTGAGATGGTAGCAACCGGAGTTCCACCAGGTTTGGGTGAACCGGTGTTTGATAAACTCAAAGCTGATATTGCGAAGGGATTATTGTCTCTCCCTGCGGTTCTGGGATTTGAATATGGTGCAGGATTTAAAGTGGCAGGCATGCGAGGCAGCCAGTGCAATGATCATTTTGTTGCAGATGAAAAGGTTCCAGGCAAAGTGGGAACCAAAACCAATAATCATGGTGGTATGCTTGGTGGTATTTCCAGTGGCCAGCCGATTGTTTGCAGGGTTGCGATCAAGCCAACAAGCAGCTTGCCCCAAAGTCAACCAACAGTAGACAAGCATGGTGTTGAAACAGAAATACTTACCAAAGGCAGGCATGATCCTTGCTTGTTGCCAAGATTTGTGCCGATGGGCGAGGCGATGATTTGCCTGGTGCTTGCAGATCATTGGATGCGTTGGAAAGCGCAATGCACATCCATGGTGAAACCCTAATTAATCATAAGGTTAATAACAAAGGCATAAATCCAAGAGAGCTTCTCGGGTGTAAAGTCTTTTTCGCTGGTATTGTCAGTATTGGTGGAGTAATTTGTTGCCTCAACCAATACTGCATTCAAATGCAGGATAATACTTTTAAATCTTGATGAGTAATGGTTTGTAAAACCAAGTAGGATCTTGTGAGATTTTTCTTCCAGGGTATTTCATTCTTTAAAAATCATGGTACCCGTTAAGCGCTGGAGATTAGGTTGGTAATTGAATCTTGATTTGTTGGGGTCTTATATCATGCAGGATCAGAGTTATTCATGAGATTTTCCCGAAACTTGGAAATGGTTGTACTTATTAAAATAAATAAGAAAGCAAGAAATCGAATTGAATGTTAGACAAATGCATTCATTACGCCTAAGATTTTACACAATAAGGCTTTTGCTTTAATCACGGAGATATTCCCTTGAGTCTGGTAGTACAGAAATTTGGTGGTTCGAGTGTTGCTAACGCACAAAGAGTAATGGCTGCAGCCCGCAAAGCTATACGTGCAAAACATGCAGGAAATCAGGTTATTGTTGTCGTTAGTGCCAGGGGTGATACCACCGACGAACTGATTGCGCTTGCCAAAGAAATTACTGAAACCCCGCCCGCCCGTGAGATGGATATGCTTTTATCCACAGGCGAGCAGATTTCGATTTCGTTGATGGCAATGGCGATCCAATCTTTGGGTGAGCAGGCCATAAGCCTGACTGGGGCCCAGGTGGGAATAGTTACAGACAGCACCCATACCAAGGCGAGAATTAAAAGTATATCTACTGCCAGGATGCGCAAAGCTCTTGCAGATGGCCATATAGTCATCGTTGCTGGTTTTCAGGGCATTGACGAAGATGACAACATCACCACTTTGGGTCGGGGTGGTTCTGATACTACCGCAGTGGCTCTTGCAGCGGTGATGAAGCATGATCCTTCCGGCCCAAAGCTGGAAGTAGAATGTGATATTTTTACAGATGTTGATGGGGTTTACACCACTGATCCAAGGGTTGTTCCCGAAGCCCGAAAGATCGAAGCAATCAGTTATGATGAAATGCTGGAACTTGCAAGTGCAGGAGCGGGCGTGATGCATTCGCGAAGTATAGAATTCGCAAAGAAGTTTGATGTGCCTTTGCAGGTACGATCATCTTTTAGCGATAGTGAAGGAACTTGGATTGTTCCCGAAACCGAATGGATGACAAAAATTCCTGTTTGTGGTGCAGCACTGGTGCGGGACGAAGCCAGGGTATCTTTGGAAGGTGTGCCCGATCAGCCTGGGATAAGCCATCGAATATTTGAAGCCGTTTCTGCCCGCAATATCGTGGTCGATATGATTGCTCAGAGCGTTGGAAGTAATGGCCGGGCCAATGTTGGTTTTACCGTACCTTCTCATGACTTGACCGCCACGCTTGAGGCACTGAAACCCTTGGTTCAGGAATTGGGTGCAAGGTTGGTTTATGATGCCCAGGTTAGCAAGATTTCGATTGTTGGCACAGGAATGAAAACCAACACGGGTATCGCAGAAAAAATGTTTGCGGCACTTGCTTCTGAAAAGATCAGCATGAAGATGATTACAACGGGTGAAATCAAGATATCTGTGTTGGTAGACAAGGGAGATGCCGAGAAGGCATTGAGAGCGGTGCATTTTGCATTTTCCCTTGAAAAACCCAGATATGGTGCGGGAGCTTCAATAGAGGATGTTAATCATTCTAAAATTGCAGCTTGTCAAAACAGCCCCAATGCAGGCGATCTTGTCGAGATAACCCAGCAACTTACAAGCATGGAAGAAATCTTGGTGAGTGAATTACATCAGGCTGTGGATCAGGGGAGAATCACTCTTTTTGGTTTGCCTGATAAACCAGGCAACAGCATAGCAATCTTTCAGGCAGTTGCCAGCGGTGGCATTGTTGTTGATATGATTGTGCAGAATTTGTGTGACGGGAAAGTTGATATATCATTTAGTGTGCCGCGAGAAAAATTGCAACCAGCCCTTGCTCTAGCAATTGAGGCTGCCAGATCTATTGATGTTGATATTCAAGCTTCAGCAGATAGCGAAATAGCAACACTCTATGTGCTTGGTGTGGGAATGAGGACACACACAGGGGTTGCGCGCAGAATATTTGGTACCCTGGCATCTGCAGGAATTAATATTCTGATGATCAATACCAGTGAAACTTGTATAAGTGTAGTGGTGCAGAAAAATCAGGGTAAGCTTGCTGAGGAGAAGCTAAAAAAAGTATTTGATTTGGATTAAGATTGGTGGTTTCAATAACTAAAGATGGATAAAAAAAGAAAGCCAGACACTTATGTCTGGCTTTCTTTGTGGAAAGTTGATTATACAGATTATAACTTTATTACTGGTTCAGAATTACCACTACCTGATCTCAGCACAGATCCAGTTTATACTACATTTACTCAAAAATACGAAACACTATGCGGTTCTCAAGGAACAACATCATTTGGTTGTTGTTGTTTGTATTTTAAAGATAATTTTACTGATGAAATAACCGGTGAGGTATATAACGAAGGTGATCTGACAAATGAGATTATTTTTTCTGATTGTTATGAATGCCAAAAAGCAGCAGAAGCTTTTAACAGAGACGTTATATTTTTAAGCGGTATTACTGTTGGTGGTATTACATCATCACACCCTAGCGAAAACCCATTATGTCCTGCAACCAAGACTATACAAGGACTAAAAGAACGATTAGAAGAAGATGTATACGATTTAGTGCCTGGATCCGCAAAAGAATTTCAATATTTTCAATTAAAGAATCATAACAATTTAGGTATAATGAGTGTATCTTTGGATTTTTCAAATCTTTCAGAAGCAGAAAGAACTATATCTGTAGCAAATCCTACAATTACTTT
>RFZJ01000119.1 GCA_009920765.1 Planctomycetota bacterium
ACATGATGATCAACCGTGCTAGGTTCAAGATCGAATATGCCACGCACTTGCGCAACTCTTGGCGAATCGACCAAAGTACTTTTTAATTCAACAACAACTTTCATTATTTCTCCCGGGTTAAGAAATCAATGCCTTGCATTGGAAATGTTGTTTTTTAAGTGAATCCAACAGGCTTAGCTGCTGTGCTTCGGATTCGCATTCCACCAGAACCAAGAATTGTTCCTTAAGAATTGGCTCTTTCTGTTGCATTGTTTCCTTGAGTTCATCCCGCGTTTTTTTGGTTGAAGAATCGATGGAATCCCAAAGCGTTTGCAATGCTTCTGATTGTGTTTGTGTTGCTTTTCGCAGTGCTTCGAGTGTCGGCGAATCGTATTGGGCAAGTGAAGCAAGGGGATCCAGAGATAATAAAAGCGCATTCGCCTCTTGTTCGTTGACATCCAGAATTTCGACCATGACTTCTTGGCCTTCGAAAAGCTCTTTGCGCAAATGGCCGTCGATGAGTTGAAGCTTGCCTTCGGGGGTTTCGTAAGCAAGCAGACTGCGAGCGAAGCCGATTTCGTTTAAGATTGCGCAGAGTGCAGATTTTTGAGCATCGGGATGGATGCGGGGGTTGAGCGGGTGCACTAATAAGTCGCTTGCGCAAACTTTTCGGTGCTCGCGGATACGTAATTTATATGGGGGTTGCGTGTTCATTCATGCAGGCTAGGCAATCATCCCGCATTAGGTGCAGATCAATTTTACTTTTTTATTTCTCTCTTTTACTTTCTTTTTTATTTCGCCCAACTCCCAACCCTCTTCCCTCCGGGAAAAGGGCCCTTTCGCTTCGCTCGCTTGCCTTCCAACCTCTACTCCTACTGATTTGATTCTGTGTTTTTCCGCATCCTTCCATGGCTAATATTCTTAGTATTCTTTTCTTGCCTTCAAGCCCATCCACTGCGTTGGATGGGCCATTTGCTTTTACTTAGCGTTTATTGATGTGGGCGTGTTTAAAGACAGAGTGGTCGCGATGGGGAAGCCCCATCGCGACCACTCCATTCGCAACTTTTTTGGTTATCAAACTTGTGTGAGATTTTATTCTTGTTCTGTATTTCTGCCTTCAAGCCCATCCACTGCGTTGGATGGGTAACCTCTTTTAATAAAGCTTAAATCCTGAACAAGCTTGAAAATAGTTGATCAGCTACAGTTTGTTGTACTGTTGGCCTAGGGCTGGGTGATGAATTTGTGCTGCTGTTGCTGGTGGTTGCAACAGGAGCGATGGAATTAGCAGCGTAGGTAGAACTATTCGGCAAAGCAGCAGGGCTTGAAGTTGTGGAAGAAGTTCCTGTAGTGGTTGTTGATGGTGTATTTACGATTGCATTTGCAAGTGCGGGGGTAAACATTTTCATGCTTGCCAAAGGATTGGTAACAGTGATCGATCCTCCGCTTGTGCTTGCAAGGTTGGTGATAGAGCCAAGCTTGGTGTTGGAAATAATAATAAGTTTCCAAGAGATCAATTTGCCCACATCGCCCCCTGCGGTATCGGAAATGCTTAGCGTCCAAGTGCCCTTGGCGTTTTTCTCATTCAATACGGAAAGTAGAGATTCCGGGCGGAAAGAACCGGTAAAAGGTGCTGTGCCCGCTGCAATTGCAGTACCGGCTTGATCATCAAAAACGGTGTTCACTAGATTATCGGCCCAACCGCCTCTCTTGTTGAAGAGTGTAATTATTTGCCCGGTAGGGGAACGCAGGGTGATTACCAAGTCAGAAAGGGCAGTATGGTTCAAGCTAATCTGAACATCAAGATCTTTGATGTTGATATCTTGATTGATGGTGATGGTGGAAGTTGTGGTAGCCAAATCTCTGATTAGGGTGTTCGTTGGAGTGTTGGTGAATGTATAAGTGGTAAAGAGGCTGAAGGAGCCAACATATTGATCCTGAGTGATTTCGCCATTCAAGCCATCGTTGTCTTGATTCATTTGGTTGCCTGAAAGGTCAAGAATATTGGGGCCAACTTTCAGGGTATAAATACCAGCAGTGGTTCGTGCGCCTCCAATGATGGTGAAAGTAAATTCCGAGTTATTGGTGTTGGGAACCGCAGTGATACTGGTAACAGAAATGGGAGATCCGCTGGGATCGGTAAGTGTGATATCTGCGGTGGTGAAGGTGGATGGTTGGATGGATTCGTTGAACTTGATACGGAAGCCTGTAATTGCGCCTGCATCTAGGCCGGTTGCGCTGCAGGTGGAGACTTTTGCCCCGGTGATATCTGGGCGCATGGTGCCTGTGCCCGTTTCGATGACATCTAAAATAGTCACGGTAAGGGTTTGGGTTGCACTTAATCCTGAGGAATCAGTTGCCCGGATTGTTACGATATAGGTGTTGTTCAAATCGCTGTCAGATGGATTTTCAAAATCCGGATTATAAATGAAGGTAAGTGCGCCAGTGATGGAATTAATGCTGAACCTGGATTGATCAAGTCCGCCATTGATACTCCATGTGACAGTTTTATCAGCAACGAAGGTGAAAACGGTGCTGGTATTTTCGTTGATGCTTCTGGTACTTGTGGAAGCGCCAGCAGCGCCACTTGGCCCTGTGATAACAGGGGGTAGTTCCACCACATTTGCTATGGTTACAGTCAAGGTTTGCGAAGAGATGTTGCCATTGCTATCAGTCGCCCGAATAATCACGATATAGATATTGTCGCCATTGCTATCGGTTGGGTTTTCAAAATCTGGTGCGCTGATGAAGGATAAGGCACCTGTGAAGGTGTTGATGGTGAACCTGGATTGATCAAGTCCGCCACTTATGGACCAAGCAACCGTTTTATCTGCGGTGAATGTGGTGACAGCGCTGATATTTTCGTTGATGGTAATGGTGCTAGTAGCTGCACCAGGGCCGCCTGTGGGGCCGGTAATAATGGGCGGCGAGGTGGCACTGGGTATCGTGCCTGTGATGGAATAGTATCCAAGGCAGCCGTAATCGGTATAACCGGTGGTAAGTGGATTTCCCATGCCAACGCCGTCGATGGAGATGTAATAAGTACCTGCCGTTAAAGTTGTGTTGAATGATGCATTAAGTGCATTAGTGGGGTTGTCCGTTAAAAGTAGAATACCAGAGGCATTGTAAAGCTTTGCTTCGATGTCGAGGTTGGGGCCATTAACAGCAGGGTTGATGTTAATGGTAGCTGCACCACCTACTGCAAGGTTAAAACGGAAGAAATCAAGATCGGTGTTTCTTTCGATGATGCCAGTTGTCGAAATTGTGGTGGAGTTGGAGAAATTCAAATTAGAAGCGGTGGCTAAGATCGTCCTGAGTATTGGGACTCGGTGAATTTCCGATCCAATTTCTAGCGTCAAAATACCCCCCATTGCTCCACTGGGTAAGGTTATGATCATCGCTATTTCCCATAATAGGGGCCCAGCCTGTTGTACCTGAACCCTGACCACCGTAATAAGCGCTGGAAGAATCCCCATCGTGCACCAAATTCAAGGTATGGCCTACTTCATGACTGATAGTCTCAGCAATTCCTTTATTGGCATAAGCATTTGGATATGAACTAGTGTACTCTTTTGAAAAAATGAAACATGGGTCATCAATGTTTGAACTAAAAGAACCTAGATGCGCTATTCCAACAGCACCTGGGCCATCTACGGGAAGAATTGAGCTGAACCCACCAATGGCAGTACGAATACCCCATTGAGTATCAGAACCACCTGTATTTCGCAATGCTTCAATCCCAGGATCCTCGGTGGTCACATCGACGTCGAAAGGTAAAAAATCTTCACTAACGCGTTCCCAAATTTCGCGGATATTTGCTAACTCAGTAGCAGAAAAAGAAGCTGGGTTATTATCAATATCATAAGCAGGTGTAACAATGGTTGCTCCATTCGTAATGTTCCATTGGGTGCCAGTGGTGGTGTGACCATCAAAATCTAAGTAGATGCGCTTAGTGGCACCTGGGTTGCTATGCAGCAAGAACTCCCCCGCAGGCACCAAACGAATTTCCAAGCCCTCCAAACAAGGCCTGCTGAAAAAGCTGTTTTTTTTGGTTACCTTGCGGCCAAAGAAATTCATGGTGATCACCTTTTAAAAAATTGTACTTAAAACAAGTTTTAGATCTGTTTAATTCTTGATGCGAATGCAACATCAATCCTATTTTGCAATATATGATAAGAAATTATGCTAATCGTATTTTTCTGCGTTGCAAACATCAATTTTAAAAAAAGGTATTTTGATTTAATTAAATTTGTTTGAGATGTTAAAAGATGACAAAAAGAAATTATTCTTTTGATTACTTTTTTAGAATGCAGGTCATGGACTTGATTAATACAACCTAATACATCAGCCTGCCTTTAAGCTCATCCACTGTGTTGGGTGGATCTGCTTTTTACTTTCCGCTATTCCTAATCCCGGGTAGTTCGGCAGGGTCACTGATCGTAAAAATCCCCGGACCCTGAGCTTTCCGAAGGGTGCTCTGCCCAATCGCCAACTTCGTGAACGCTGGGTTCCATGCATGTTCCTGTGCGGGTAATTTTCCTCTTTTGGACTGCGCTTTTTATATATCCAAACCACCCAAATTGACCAAATTTTGGTTGGTCACTTGGTGTTTTCGGAGTGGTTGAAAAAAAGTTGAAAAATTTACAAAAATAATGATTGGAATTTTGGCAAGTCTTTTTTTAAATATAATTCTGCCTTCGAATTTTACCTAACTCTATTATATTATTAGGCTTATTGCATAACCCTATAAAAATTATCAATAAGTCTACTATTACATATTGTACCAGTTTTAACACCCTTGAGGGCGTTGTTGTTTAAATAATTTAGGTTACATTTAAATACCATTTGCGTCTAAATATTACCCAGATTAGACTTACTCAATAGTGCGTAATTTGGGCAAATTGCATAGTTAGGGAAACCTAAGTGGTGCAGCGCTCTAAAGTTTCACGAATGTTTAATATTTTGTTTTCTTGAAGATAAGTACAAGAGGTTTTCACATGGCAAGCTCCTGGTTCAAAAGCCTTGGTTCCGTTCTCTCTAGCAGGAACAAGAACAAGAAAAAGTTGGTTATTGAAAAACCGCTTTCGAGGTTCAGTAGGTATCTTGCGCTCGAGCGCCTTGAAGACCGTTTGAACATGGATAACCAAATTTCTTTTGTAGGCGGAGTGCTTACTGCAACTATTCAGGATAATGCCCGTGACATTGTCGTTTCCTTAAATGGTGGAAACATCACTTTTACGGACCAAACGGTGGGTGGCTCCACCCAATGGCTTGGTTCGGGTGCTGTTCCGAGTGCTACAGTTCAAAATACAAATCCCGGTACCAATCCCACTTCGGTAACAGTGAATCTTGGTTCTGCTTCTTATCAAGCTGGGACTTTGACTGGGATTTCTATAGTTTCGAATTCTACCAATAATAATTATTCCTTCGGTCTAAATGATACTGTAAACGCTATTCAAGCCATAAGAACAGCGGGAACTAATTATGTCTTAAATCAGTTTGTGTATATTGGCACTGCTGCGCAAAACCCCGGTACTACAGGATTTGTTCCTGCAGTTGCCCAAGTGACTTCAATTGGCGCGGGCGGAACTATTCTTGGTCTTTCGGTTATTAATGTGGGTTCCGGTTACACAAATGATGGTACGGGTGCAACTGGTCTTTCCCTGATACCTGTAAACACCACAGGTGCTGGAAGTACCGGAACTGGTGGGAGTGTATCGGTTACTTTGAATGCCTCCAGTCCCTTGGATTTTTCCACGCTTGGTGCTACGAATGTAGGTTTTAGCTTCACAGTTCCAAATGCTGGAACCGTAAACTCTCTCAATTATAATGACTACATCAGGACAAAAGGTGATGGTGGTATTGCGATTTCCGCAGGGTCTGGTACGGGTAATGTCACCGGCCTTTCTTCAATAGCAGTTAATACCCCGGGCTCCTTGTTTAAATCAGCACCGGTTGTTTCTTTCAGCCCTGTAGTTTCAGTTCCCGCTACTGCAACTTCCTACCTTGGTATTACGGATGGCACTATTACCGGCCTAGGTGGGATTCCTAATGTTGGTGGTGGTGGAACTGGCTACACCATTGGCGATGTTTTGCAACTTCGAGATACCCAGGTTGGTGGCAATGGCACTGGTTTCAATCGATTTATTGTTGTTACCAATGTAAATCCGACTACTGGGGCGGTAACTAATTTTAACCAAACGGTTAACCCTAATTCCGTTCTGGGTGTTATTGTTACCAATAGCGGTACAGGATATAGGACCACCACAGCAACAGATTTGGCGGCTTCCAATCCCACTGTTACATTTGGCCTTAACAGTGCTAATAATTTAGCTGAGAGAGCCAGAGGATTAGCTTACCTTCAAATTACTCCTAATAGTGCTTCACCTTTTAATTGGAGCACCCCCACTAATATGGTGGTGACTGCAGCTAATAATCAGGTGCAACTGGTTGAAAATGCAAACTCAAGCAGCACCACTCTTATTCCCGGTGGAAGTAGTTATGATTCTGGTACCACAGTTCTTTTTAATAGTGGTGCATTAAACTCAGTTCAAATTAATTCTGGTGGAACCGGTTACCCTGTTTCCCAAACTTTTGCTGTTACCATTTCCAATGGATCTTCCACGGTTAATGGCAAGGCAACAACCAATGGTGCCGGGGTTATAACTTCTATCAGTCTGGATTCCCCTGGATCAGGTTTGGGATTTGTGAATGGCACTTCTTACTCTGTCACAGGAAGTACTTTTACAACTCAGGCTTCAGTTTTTGCAAATAGGAATGGCCAAAATGTTTTAACTTCTGTTGGCCTAGCGGTTGGTGGCTCTGGAACTGGTTATGCTGTTAATGATACTGTTACGATAGTCAGTGGTGCTGGCACAAATGCAACAGGAACGGTTACTGCGGTTAATGCTGGAGCAATTACTGCAATCACATTACTTACCCAAGGTACAGGTTTTACCAATGGTAACCCGTATACTTTTAATCCTTTAGTTAGTGCTACAGGAACTTCTGGTACCCTTACCGGGTTTGTGGCGGTTGGTGCTGAGGCAACTGCAACTATAAGTCCAACTGGTGTTATCACCGGGTTGACAAGAACTGTAAATGGTGTTGGGTATACCACGGCCCCCACCATTACTTTTGGTTCATCTGGATCAGGTACAGGTGCGGTGGCGACCGCCGTTTTGGGTACCGGTGTTAATGCTGGCACAGTCACAGGTTTTGTTTATTCACAAAATTATGATGCATCTGCAACAGTAACATATAAGATGCAAAATTTGAGTATTAATAACACGGGAACTGCAGTTGCTACCGCAACTCTTACTGCGGATAGGGTTACAGCCGCAACTGTTACTTCAAATGGCACAAATTATGTTCCCAATGCCAAAATACCAATTACTTTTAGCGGTGGTGGTGGTACTGGTGCTACGGGATATGCGACCAGCAATGGTGCGGGGAATGTCGTCAATGGTAGTATTACCATAACCTCAAGTGGCAGTGGCTATACTTCCGCGCCTTCGATTACTTTTGGCGGTGGTCGTGGGGTTATCACCAATGCCGGCACTAGTGGTTATAATACTGGTGATATCATCGAATTAGGAGAAAATCCAAATCCCACATCCCTTGCACTACCAGGAACAGCAAATATTGCTGGTGGTCAGGTTATAAGTATTACTCCTAGTGCCACTCAAGGTTCCGGGTATACGATCGCTCCTTTAGTAACCCTAACTAATAACCCTGCAGATACCACAGGATCTGGGGCGACTGCTATTGCTAATTTAGGTTCGGGTGCAAATGCGGGAAAAGTTGTAAGCTATACCATTGTGACTCCTGGTTCTGGTTATACTCTTCCTCCAATTGTCACGCTCACTACTATTAATTCCCCTGCGACACGTGCACAATATACAGTAACTGCAAACGGAGCAGGGCAGATAACCGCACTCACATCTTATAATAATGTTTTTGGCACAGGCTATGTAAGGACTTCCAATTTATATGTAATTCCAACGGGCACCAGCACGGGAGTTGGAGGAACTGTTGATGCCATTGGCGCCATTGAAACCATGACGTTGAATACAACAGATGTTAATTTTACGAACAATGGAAATTACAAAGATCTTTCTACACTTAATATTTATCAGGGTCTTGCCAATTCATCTGCTCCCTTGTCTTCGGGGGTAAATACGGGTGCAACATTCAACGCTCTGGGATTGATCAAACGGGTTTCCATGACTTACACAGGGGCTAATTATACTACTACACCAACGGTTACTTTTGTTTCACCTCAAGTTAGTGGCGGTATCTCCACAACTGTTGGCGCTGTCAATGCCACAGGCACAGCGCTTCTTTCCCAGGGTTCATCCAGTGGTGATAGTTATTCGCTTTTAACTAATATGAATGTAACGGGTGGAACAGGTACGGATGCTCATTTCAGTGCAACAGGTTTTATTTCAAGGGTCGTGGTTAATACACCTGGAAATTATACTACGGGAACCCCAACGGTAAGTTTTAGTTCGGGTGGTGGTGGTTCTGGTGCAACTGCAACTGCTTCCATCGGAACCCAGCTTGGTTCTTACGTAAGTTTAAATCCATCAAGGCTGGCGACGGTGGTTGGTGGAACCGCAAGTGCCTTGGTAACAACGGGTGCTGGAAATATTGTTATTGAAGCGCTGAATGAATTTAGTTTTATCTCGATTGATCAACCAATTTCCACGACTGGAACAGGTTCAATCAGGTTAAATGCAGGGTATCGTCCTGCAGAAGGATATGCAGTTCGATTAAATGCTGATTTAATAACCAATACGGGGAATATCAATTTTTCCTCAGCTGCAAATGCTCAGGCAGCGGCAACTCCACCTTCGCCAGTAGGTCTTTCTTCCACCAGTGCGGTTCTTCTTGCTGGTTCAGCGGTTAATTTAACTTCCACAGGTGGTGGTAGTGTCTTTTTCAGTTCCACTTTGGATGCAACTGCGGCTCAAACTCTTCAAATTAATTCCTCAGGCAATTTTACAGTCTTTGGCAATATTGGAAATGTTGGTAATGGCCTTGGAGATATCATCCTTGGTGGTCAGTTGGGTGGTAATGGTTTAAATAGTGTCTGGTTTAATGGGTCCCTTATTGCGGAAAGTATAACTGTCAATAATGCCAGTACTTATGTAAGGAATGGGTCGATCAATCCTGGTTTGGGAAGCACTTTTAATGGGATCCTGATTGTTGGGCCACAGATTTATAATAACTCTGTTTCCTCCCGCCCCGCCTTGGATTTGCGTACTGTCAACAATGGCAATATCACCATGCAGGATTCGATTTTTGTTACTACAGCAAATAATACTTCTGGCGAGATATTTTTTACAACCTCTAATTCAGGTTCTTTAAATCTTTTAAAGGGTCTTTCGACAACCAGTAATCTTACCATTTCTGGCGTTACCAGTATTAATCTCGGAAATAACGTAGCTGGGGTTGGTGCCAATAATATCACCTTGGGTGTTGCTGGTAGTAATGGTTTAACCATCAACAATCCTTTGAATTTGATCGGCAATGTCACCATGGCATTAGCTGCAACAAAGCCCTTGTCTATCAATAGCACGATTAATGGTGGAAATGATCTACGAATCAGTGCTCAAGGGGGCAATATTAGCATCACTGGTGATGTTGGGGGTGTTACCCCGCTAAGAAACATCATTCTTGATTCAAGTGCAGCAAACTTGACTTTCAGTGGCACCACCATCAGGGCTGGTGGATTGTCGACCAATAATAATTTCGTATCAGGAAATATTGATCTTTCCATTCCAACAACCCAGGTTTTCAATGGCGTTACCACCCTTATACTTCAAGCCAGTGGTAATATTCTTCTTAACGCAATGAACCTTAGTGGAACTGCCAATTTACAAATAGATAATAACAATACTGGTATTTTGGAGTTGCGAGGAAGCATTACCAATGTGAACTCCCAGTTCTTGCAACAAAGGGCCACAGGTGGAACTGCTGGCGCAAGTGGTGCAGTTGCTGGCGTAAAAATTGGAACTTCATCTGGGGTGGGTGCGGTAAGTATTGCCGGTACCAATACCGGGGGAACTAGTATTCAGTTTCAAGGTAGCGAAATTGGCCGGGTAACCAAAATCCTGAGTTTGGTAACGGGCGGAAGTGGTTATTCTCAAGGTGATCTTTTGACTATCAGTGGCGTTAGCGCTCCGGGTACTGTGGGTGCAACTGTTACAGTCCAATCTGTGGATGGATCCGGTGGAATCACCTCTTTGTCAACAGTTAACAATCCTCTCGATAATTTTGGTTACAACATTACCACTCTTACTGGAATTTCGCTGGTTGGTGGTACAGGCAGTGGTGCCGTTGTTAACGCCTACGGTGTTTCTGATACATTTGTCGATCTTCTTTCTTCCACCTCGGTGAGTACCCTAAGCGGTGGCAATATAACCTTCAATGGCAGGGTAGAATCCACCAACGCCAAATCGTTTACAGTCTCCTCGGTTTCTGGCAATCTCACTTTCAAGGATGATGTTGGTTTGGCAGATGGTGGCAGGGCATCATTCCCTCTTGCCAGCTTTACTGCAAGCACCGGTGGTATAGGTCGCGTCATTTTCTCCGATGAATCAAACGGGGTTGGAACCTCGGGCAATATAACGGTCACCGGGAATTCAACCATATCCAATTCAAGCCTGTTCACCGCTGGCCCTGGAAACATTTCGTTCAGTGGTGATCTTTCGGGAACCACGGTTGGTGCCAGCGATTTGACTTTCAGGAACACGGGCAGTATTTCCGTGGGTTCGCTTGGCCAGGGTACCAATGGCATTCTCCAGGATGTGTTGATTGATGGTAATGCAACCTCCTTTGCAACCTCGGTGGCAAGTGGTTCCAATGGTGGTATCTTGGCCACCTCATTCAAGACTGGCAGTAATATTGTGGTGCAGGGCGCCATTACCGTGGTTGGGCAACAAACCTATGGTAATGTTGC
>RFZJ01000120.1 GCA_009920765.1 Planctomycetota bacterium
AGCGTAGCTGTCGGCGATATCGATGGCTCTGGCTTCCCTGTTATTGTCACTGGCGCAGGGCAGGGCGGTGGACCTCATGTAAAGGTCTTTAACAGCACAGATCATTCATTGATCAAGCAGTTCATGGCTTACGCCTCCACCTTCTCGGGCGGGGTTTATGTCGCAGTTGGCGATTACCTCTCCGATGGAAAATACGAGATCATCACCGGAGCTGGCGCTGGTGGTGGCCCTCATATCAAAATCTGGGATTACGAAACCCTTAATCTCGATGGGCAAACCATGGCCTTCACGGATTTCACCAAGGATAACGGCGAAGTCATTGATGCCATCTTTAATGGTGGCGTTCGTGTTGCCCTTGCTGATGCCAATGGCGACAATGTTCTCGACATTCTCGCTGGTTCTGGCCCTACCGGTGGGCCTCGTGTTGAAGTCTTTGTTGGGTTCCGTTTGGAACTACTGATGAACTTCTTCTCGGGCGACAAGAAAGATGGAAGAGGCGTATTCGTCAGCCAGTAATTACTGCTACTGAATATTAAGTACCCCTCGGGATTAGGAAGATCCTTGTGGGGTTCTTTTATTACATGACTATTTGTTTTTAACAATAGCAGGCTTAAAGATTCATAAAGGCCTAATCAGAGGTGAGGCGTTGGTAAGAGGAATGGCTTGGGGGTATCATTAGCAATCAAGTCAAGTGCTTATGCCATCTGTCACCAATTCAGGATCCACTCGAAAAACTTTTGCCTATCAGGTGATTTAATCACGAGGATGTATTTCGCATTTTGGCATATGGGTATGCCCAAGCAAACGATGGTAAGAACCTGTTCTAAAAATTATTTGTCAACCGGTTTACCAGTTTCTAGAGAATCAAAACAAATGGGTTTCAGTCACGGTTCTGAGTTGCTTGTTTTTGATTGCGAGGGCAGGGTTAGCATCAGGATAGTACCTATTCTTACTGCGAATGGTTAGGTTCGGGCCATGGGCATGGCTGATAAATTGTTTTGTTATTGCTTATTTGTGAATTTGGTTATTAATTCATTTACTAAACCCCTTTCTTTCCATCAGAAGATATGTAACTAGCCTTTTTTGGTAAAAACGTTCCATAAAGCCAATCAGACTAATGTTTTAAGTGTTTTATTGGGGGGTAAGTTCGATTCTAAAAAAAACTTTTTTAAGCACATGAAAAAGTAAAAATGGCATAGTCGATAAAATTATCATGAATTTTTCATAAAAGTTACAAAAATCATAAACAATTTTAAGGGCATTGCCGTATTATCTGTTAATGGTGGTATTTATTATCAATATAACCGTTCAAAATATTGGTTTTTCTACCCCGAAATTCTCAAAGTGCCCAAAATACCAGTTGAATTACTCTCGGGGGAGGGCGTTTCAATGAATAGAGGTTTATTTTCCAAGCTTTTAAGGAAGTTCTTCGGCAACCCTTTCCAGAAAGTGCTTTCGGGTGATCACAAATTTTCTGGGGTGGTTAACAAAAGGCGGGGCCACAATAGAAAACCTGTTCAGGTGGAAAACCTGGAACCCCGACTGGTTCTTTCTGCCTCCACCGCAGAAAATCCCTTGCCTGGACTGCGCCATGAAGTGATCTTCGTGGATTCCAATGTTCCCAACCGACAAAACCTGGTGGAGCAGATAAAGTTATCTGAATCTGTGACAGAAGTTGTGGAAATCAACGCCTCGCAAAATGGGCTCCAGCAGATCTCTTCTTATCTTTCTGGCAAAACGAATCTGGATGCGATCCATGTGCTATCTCATGGCCAGCAAGGAAAACTGATTCTGGGAAGTGTTTCCATTGGAACCAATGAGATAAACAGCAATCTGGATTACCTTGCAACGATAGGAAGGTCGCTGACCCAGGACGGGGACTTGTTGCTCTATGGTTGCAATATTTCTGAAGGCTATATTGGGCAGGATTTCGTGAATCGTTTGGCGGAAGTTACGGGTGCCGATGTTGCCGCCAGCGATGATGCCACGGGTAATATTCTTGCTGCCGGGGATTGGGATTTGGAACAAGCCACTGGTCCCGTGGAAACCACCCCCGTGGTTGCCGACATTGGCAATAACACGCTTGCAAACTACACCATCAGTATAGGGCGAAATGATCCGAAGCTCTATTACCAAGCACGCTCTTCAACCCCTTCCCCTGCTTCTCGTTTTACGACCACTTATTCTGGTTGGGAACAATATGTCGGTGCCAACCCGGGGCCCTTCTATGTAAAGTCCTATACTGCGGACAACTATGAATCGTACTATAGAGAAGTATGGAGAGATCAATCTGTTTATTATCCTTTTCAAGGGAATCGTACAGTAAAAGTCCGTGGTTATGAGCGTTATTCCGTCAATGTGGGGAATGGCACTAGATTTGGAACACAAACATTTACGGTTAACGCGCCCTCCACCTACCAAATTTGGACCACCCGTGTTGCAGGTTCCATTTACACCGACCACCTGGGTGAAGCAAAGCAGCTCGGCGGTAATAATGAAGGCCCATACGATGGTGATTTTAAATATGTAACTTCTTTGTATCAAGGTAGCTTTGACCCTACGCAACCATTAAAAAACCTTGTGGCAGCCCATGAAACGTATTCTTTTCATCCTCAAGTTAATACACCAAGTTACCAGGGGGAAATCGCGTATGAAGGCGAACTTCAGGCAAATACCACCTATGTGCTGGTGGTGTCTTTTGCTTACCATTGGGGAGATGAATTTTGGTATGAATGTGCACCTTCCATGTTGTGGGGGGATTTTAATGTTGCTGTGACGGATATGAATAGGCCTCCCGTGTGGGATTCGGCTTCCTTGAACCAGACCGTTTCCGGAGACGGGGTTCGTTCGTTTTCTATTCCCTGGTCCAAAGTTTCCGACCCGGAAGGTGATGCCATCACCGTCAGTGCCCGTCTTTTGGTGAACGGTCAGGAGCAAAATCTTCCCTCCTGGCTTACCTTCAACCCCAACAGCATGACATTTTCGGGGAATGCCCCTGCCAATACAGGTGCCATAAATTTGCGACTGATTGCCAGCGATGGGATATCCAGCGTAAACAAGAATTTTGTTGCGACATTCACCAACGACAATGACCGGCCTTTTGTGGCAACTCCAATCCCTGGTCAGACCTGGAGCGGTTCCGGGGGGTTCAGCTATCAGGTGCCCCTCAACACCTTCAGCGACAGCGATCCTTCGGGTACCATCTTCAGCTACAGTGCCACATTGGCCAATGGTAATCCGTTGCCCCTCTGGTTAAATTTTGACGCGGCTACCCGCACTTTCAGCGGTAACCCCCCGGCCAATGCCACCGACCTAAATCTTCGGGTAACTGCGAATGATGGTTCTGGTCAGGGCAATGCCACTTTTTATTCCGACTTCACCCTGAAACTGCTAAACAATAATGACATTCCCACGGTTTCCGGGTTCACCAAATCATTTGCTGAAGATAATACCTTAAGCTTTACTTCGAACGATTTTGTCTTAGCCGACAACGATACCTACGCCGCTGGGGGCGTAGCCACCACGGGCATTGGCAAGACCCTGCAGGCGGTACGAATCCTGTCGTTGCCCATGAATGGAACCCTCTGGCTGGATGCCAACGCCGATGATTTAAGAGGTAATGGTGAACTGGTGGCCGTTAACCAGGAAATCATTACTGGCGATCTTTTGAAACTGCGCTTCACGCCGGATTCCAACTGGGTTGGCAGCACCAGCTTCACCTGGAGTGGCACTGACGGGGTTAACTATGCCAACTCCACAGCCACAGCCAGTATTACTGTAAGCCTGGTGAACGATGCTCCGGTGCTGGCCCTCTCGGGTGGCCGGGCGTTATCACTGCGGCCCAATACGGGCAACCCGCTTGTTGCGGTCACGGTTGACCCCGGGTTGACGCTGACCGACCCTGACACGCCCTACACCAGCGATGCCGCAACTTATGACACCATCTATGGCGCCACGGTTACCGTGGTCGACAGCACGACCGGTAACTTTCAAAGCGGCGATGTTCTGGCGGCCACCGGCATTAGCGGTCGCATTACTGTCAGTTACAACTCGGGCAGCGGTTCACTGACCCTTAGTGGCTCTGCCACTGCTGCAGAGTACCAGCAGGTTCTGCGGACCCTGGCCTTCAGTTCCACGAACACCACGAACGATAACCTGCGCACTATAAGTATCAGCCTGCAGACCAAGGATGTCACCATTCCAATTGTCGCCAACTTCGATGGGGTTGACGACTACATCGAGACGATGCGGGCCAGCATTCCATTGGCGGGCGACTGGACCGTTTCGGTCTGGTATCGGGCTGATACCGCCATGTTCAGCAGCGGTAGGGACTACACAATCCTTGCCCAGGGCACGAGCGATCAAAACTTCTACATCAGCAAGAATGGAACAAACAACCTACGCCTGGGTGACAGTTGGACCGTTAATGGCGGTATGCCCAATGACGGCGCCTGGCATCAGATCACCGTCGTCAAAAACGGTACCAGTTCCACGAACGGCACCCTTTACATCGACGGCATCAAGATTTCGACGGGCCAACTGCCCAACACTTTGCCCGGCACCGGCATGCGAATTGGTCGCGTCTACAAGCGAGACAATACCCAGGAGTGGGGCAGTACCTACTGGCAGGGATCCATCAGCGACCTCCGCGTGTACAACCGGGCCCTCAACGGGCTGGAGGTGACCGACTCGGTCAACAGCAACACCCGGCTGACCGGCTACGAATCGAACCTGGTCTCCTGGTATCCGCTCGACGGCACCGCCGACAACAAGGCTGCTGGTTCCTGGAACCTGGGCCGTGACTTTGACCCGCGCTCCCCCACATGGTTGCAGGGGCCTTGGGATTTGGGATTTATCGACACCGGTACACCGCTGAGCGATTTTCCAAGTTCACCAAGCGGTAATATTTTTCGCTCGATTGATACCAGTACATCCGATCCCGTCATCAGTGGCAGCACCAGGCTCACCGTACAAACAAGCAGCGATATTAACAGGGGCAAGTTTGTCTTTGTACGAAACACGGTTGAAAACCAGGTGAGTTCCTCGGACACTGTTCGCCCAGGAGAAGTCTTTACTTTGGCGAATAACTATTCCACAGCCGCCCAATTCACTGCCCCAATGAGCGGCATTTACGGTGTGGATGCTCGCTTCTGGAAGGTCTTCACGAATGGCAGTGGCGATCCCAAATACCGCGTTTACAAACTCTCTGGCTCCACCCTGAGTGAAGTCGATGGAGGCGGTGTCATCAATGCCACTAATCCCTCTGGTGCGGCGATTTCCTCGCTCAAGCAGATTGTTCTGGATCAGGGAGACAAACTGATCTTTGCGGTCACCAGCAATGGAGCCGTTAACTGCGACGAGGCAACCCTCTACTTACATGTGGATTTACTGGCAACGAAAATAACTGCCGGCAGCAATACCTACTTTTACAGCCATTCCAACGGCCATTACTACGGCATCTCCAGCAGTTCAGCTTCCTGGGATAACGCCAAAACTGCCGCTGAAGCCCTTACGGTGGGCGGGCAGAGCGGCTACCTTGCTACCCCCACCGACAGTGCCAGCATGCAGATCATGCGTGCCATTCTCGCGAATGCGAACGTATCGGGAGCCTGGGCAGGCGCGAAACAGATCAACTCCAATAACGAACCGGCCGGCAACTTCTACTGGGCCACCGGCCCCAAGGCAGGCCAGCCCTTCAACGGTTCATGGAACAGCGGTGAACCCAACAACTATGATCACGGTGGCGGCGTGCGTGAGCACCACGTCGAGATCACGACCGGCAACTACAACGACAACAATGGTCTTCTGGCACGCCCCTACGTCGTCGAGTTCGGCGATTCAAGGTTGCCGTTACCTGGTGAATTGACAGGAACAATTTCAGCCAACCGCGATCCCGGTAATGCAATGCTGTTCAAGGATGCCAATGTGGCTTACAGCGCCCGCTCCGGCCATTACTATCGTGTTGATTCCACTGCACGCAGTTGGAATTCATCGGCCTCTGCAGCGGCTCAGACATCTTATGAAAGCCAAACCGGTTACCTCGCGAGGGTTACCAGTCTCAACGAGTTGCGCATTGCAGGGTGGTTTAACCGGCTGCAGAATCAGGCGGATCAGTGGGTGGGTCTACGGCAGACGAACAAGACATCGGAACCCGACGGTGGCTGGCAATGGGTGACCGGCGATGAAGCCGGGATGACAACCGATGAATCTTTCGCTACCCCCACCTTCTGGAACGCCGGTGAGCCCAACAACGCCTGGAGCGGCACGGAAGACTACGGTGGCATGAACAACTATGGCTCCGGCCTTAACGACTTCCGGGAGGTTGAGACGCTCGGCTCGCTGATCGAATACGGCATCGATGGCCAGGCTCTTTCGATCCCTCTTTTCGGCTTTGCACCAAACCAGACAGTCAGTATCAAATTTGTCTCGTCAACCGCTTTGGTCGCCGTTCGGGTTGGCAACACCGGCCCTTCGGCCAGCAACTGGTCGGCCAGCACCAGCGAGGACACCACACTGTCCTTCACGGCAGCCCAGTTTACCGCCGGCTTTAGTGATCCGGAACTTGATTCCCTTGCCTCCATCACGATCACGGGACTTCCTTCAGCATCAGCAGGTGTGCTGAAGTTCAAGGGGATTAATGTAACCCTGAATCAGGTGGTGCTGGCAGGTGAACTGAACCAACTGGCATTTGTGCCGGTTGCCGACTTCAACGGTTCCGCGAATTTCAGCTACACCGCCAGCGATGGGTATCTCTCAAGTTCCGCAGCCATGGTTGCCATTACAGTCAATGCTGTCAATGATCGACCGGTGCTCGATACCGCAGGGTCGCCCGTGCTTGCCACCATTGCTGAAGATATTTCCTCCGGTTCCAACTTGGGTACCACCGTTTCCGATATCGTGGTGAATGGCAGTATTACCGATGTCGATGTAATTTCCCCCAGCACTGTACCCGAGGCAATCGCCGTTACCCTTGTGGACAACACGAACGGTGTGTGGCAATACAAGGTTGCCAGTGGCAACTGGACTTCCTTCAGTGCAACCCGCGATGTGGTTTCCCTTGGTGCATCCGCCTTGCTGCTCGACGGCACCGATTCCATCCGGTTTTTGCCAGATGCCAACTTTAATGGTACCGCAACCTTTCTCTTCCGGGCATGGGACAAAACTTCTGGCACAGCGGGTGGCACCTCTGATCCATTTGCCCTCGGAGGCAACACTGCTTTGAGTGTGGCGGAAGAAACCGCCACGATCACGGTTACCGCGGTGAACGATGCCCCCACGACTACCAGCAAAACCATCAGTTTCAACGAGGATACCACCTATGTCTTCACAGCTGCCGACTTTGCCTTTGCCGATGTCGACGCGGGGAACACCCTGCAGTCTGTGGCAATCACCTCGCTGCCAACCGCAGGCAGTCTGACCCTTAACAATGGCTCAGCGGATGTGCCGGTTGTGCAAAGTCAGTCGATATCGGTGGCGGATATCACCGCAGGAAAGCTCAAGTTTACTCCGGTGGCAAATGCATTTGGCTCGTCTTACGCAACCATGGGTTTCACCGTTTCGGATGGTTCTGCCTCTTCCAGTCCGGCAATTCTTACTTTTGATGTGACAGACACAAACGATGCTCCCACTGCCATCTCATGGGCTACCGGGGGTAGCATTACGGAAAACACTGCCAGTGCGCAGGGAGTGGTGGTTGGCACTCTTGCCGCCACCGATCCAAACACTGGCGATGTTCTCTCTTTCCGCCGAACCAGCAACCCGAACTTCAGCATCTCTCCGGATGGCACGGTACGCTACGTGGGAGTTGTCGGGCTGGACTATGAAATAACCCCGACACAAACATTGGGAGTTACAGTCACTGATTCTCAGGGGCTTACCTACAGTGCAAATGTTACCGTTACAATAACCAATGTTAGCGAGACGGCCCCTACCATCAAGGCCAGTAATTTTTTCGCGGCATTGAATTCCCTTACCACGATTACCTCTTCAAACCTTTGTGCGGTGGATGAGCAGGAATCTGGTGCAAGTCTTGTGTTCACGATTATTGAACAAATCACAGGTGGTACATTATGGGTTGATACCGATGGAGATGGCACCGTCAATGGATCGGAAAAAGTTCTTGGCAAATTGACACCGTCTTCTCCCAATGTGGCCAACACCTTCACCCAGGCCGACATCGATAGTGGCTTGCTGAAGTTCCGTAAAGACAACACCCAGACTGCCGGTGGCTTGATGGTATCGGTAAGTGACGGAAATAGTCTGACCCAGCCAACCAAGTCTTTGTTGATTATTCCATCAAGTCCCCCCGTGGTTTCTCCGATAGATGACCAGCAGTGGAGGACCAGCGGTGCGCAATCCTTCAAGGTGCCAGACAACTCTTTCCTTGACCCTGATCAAGACATTCTTAGTGTTTCCGCCACGAAATCAGACAATAGTCCTCTTCCAAACTGGCTGACCTTTGATCCGGCTACCTGGACTTTCAGCGGGACACCTTCAGGAGTGAATGCAGGCGATGTTCTAGCCATCAAGGTAACTGCAACCGATGGTAGAAACCCTGCTGTAAGCGATGAATTCAACATCCAATTTGTCCAGACCATCACGGCACCATCAGTAAGCAATCCGATAAGCACCCAAACTTTCCAGGGTGCTGGCAGCAAGACATTTGTGGTGCCTGCAAACACCTTTACTGATCCAAATTCCGCAACAATCACCTATGGTGCCACCCAGGCAAACGGAACCTCGCTGCCTTCCTGGCTTAGCTTTGATCCAAACACGCGAACTTTCAGTGGCAATCCCCCGGCCTCTGCCGTTCCGGGGCCTTTATGGCTGAAGGTAACCGGTACTTCCAGCGGAGGTTCAGCATCCAGCGTTTTCAGACTGAATATCCTGGATGCCAACGATTTTCCTGTGGAAACACCGGCGGGCACTATCCCGGATAAAACTCTGGCTGGGGATGGGGAACATGTTTTCACGGTCCATCGGTCTGCCTTTTCCGACCCTGATGGTGCGACCATTTTCCTCACGGCACGAACCAACAATAACCAGGCATTGCCAAACTGGCTGACTTTCTCGTTTGACAATAGCACGGGTCTTGGAACATTCAAAGCAGACCTGCCATCGGGCACGGGAAGCCAGATTGTTCGGGTGTTTGCCAACGATTCCCTGGGTGGATCTGGCTATGCGGATTTCACCATCAATTATTCCGGTGGATCCAATGCCGAGCCCCTCGTGCTGACCTCAAACGGTGTTAGCGGCATGAATAACCTGAACCCCAGGGGACTTTACACGATTTCTTCAGGCAACCTCGCGTCCTTTGTGGTCAGTCAGGGAACCGTCAAGGCTATAACCACGCAATTCCTGATGGAAGCCGACCCGGATGACCAGGGAACCGGGATAACTTTTACGGTTACCACTCTTCCCCAAAATGGTCAGTTGTGGATAGATTCCGACAACAGCAACACCATCAATGGATCCGAGTCTGCGCTTCAGGTTGGTGGAACCTTCACGCAGGCAGACATAGATTTGGAAAAACTTAAATACCGCCATACCGCCAACAATGCGATATCAGACTCTTTTGTTTTCACCATTGCTGATGGTGGCGAGGATGGGTCAATCCCCGTGGTTGGGGTTACCTTCCCCATCACGGTGGCACCCACCCCATCAGGCGCCCCCACGCTGCTTTCCGTTGGCCGTCCAAATTCTGCCCCCGCAATAACAAATGCAGACACCCTGTATTTCAGGGTGGTGTTCAGTGAAGATGTCAACCGGGTGGATGCTGCTGATTTTGCACTTACTGGCACTCTTGCGTCCTCTGCCTCCATTCTTGCGATCCAGGCGGTCAGTGCTTCCACTTACGATATTTCCGTGGGTGGCGCGGGCCTGGCGAATGCCAATGGTATCCTGGGCATTGCGCTGGTAGCCAATCCCTCCATCACCAATAACAATGGAACGGGCATTAATTCCTCGGTGGCTCCATTGAGCACCGTCATGTATACGCTGGACAACAACAGTCCCACGGTCTCAGCAACCGCATCTGTATCCATGCATGATGGCAGCACCCCATTTCAAGTGACTTTTTCCTTCAATGAGAGCGTGAACGGCATTTCGCTTGCAGACTTTAGTGCCACGAACGCAACCCTTGGTAATTTTGTTGTTCTTTATGATTCGAACAATAATCCCACGAACCAGTACCGAATCACCGTAACACCTACTGCTTTGCAAAGCATTTCTGTAAGCTTGGCGGCTGGTGCCGGAAACGATGATGCAGGGAACCTTACCCCTTCTGCCAGTATTACGGTTCTGGGGGTGATCACCATTACCGGGCCTGGTGGTTCCACTGGCAGCACAGCCAGCGTATCCACTCCGGAAAATTCCTCTGCGGTGTATACCTTTAGCGCAGACCGTTCCGTTTCCTGGTCTATCACAGGCGGGGCTGATGCTTCGCAGTTCACGATCGGCTCCACAACCGGGGCACTGAGTTTCACGACGGCGCCCAACTTTGAGAGCCCATCGGATTCCAACACCGACAATGTTTATGTTGTGGTCATCCGGGCAACCGACTCCCAAAATGCTACAGTTGACCAGACAATTTCAGTCACCGTAACGAATGTGAACGAGGCACCAGTCATCAGCCTGAAACGTGAGATTCAGGAGACGACAGGCCTTGGCCTTACGAACGATTATCGGATTTACTCCTTTTACAGTCCGGAGAGCGGCAATGCCGAGTACGGTGTTGTCATTTACTCACCGAACACGGGGTTTCCCGATGCAGCCGCAATGGCAGCGGCGTTCCAGGCCCATCCCGATTACAATACACTTCCCTATACGATCACGGTCAACGGGTCG
>RFZJ01000013.1 GCA_009920765.1 Planctomycetota bacterium
ACGAAGAGAAAAACTCGCTCTTGGATGCCCTTGCTATTTTAAAAACAAAGGAAGCTGTACCCATAATCCTCAATATCTTAAGTGGCGCAAGGTCGCAAAAAGAAAGTTTAAAAATAAGACAAACAGCATTACATGCAGTATTTGCAATTGACCCTGATAAAGCAGCAGAAAATATTCAAAGCATGCTGGCTTCCATTTTATTTCCTGACAATTTGAAAAGCGAAGCATTCCAATTACTGGAGAAAAGTCCCTCGGGCGCCAGGGCCCTTTTTGATTACTTTGATTCTGGAAAATGCGACCCAAATTTACTGCCCGCCATTTCTGAATGCTTAAAAAAGCACGGGCTAAAGTCTCCTGAAGGCAAAAACCTTAACAGCTTGCTTCTAAAAAAAGCACTTCTTGCAGAAAATAATCCTAAGCAACTCCAGCTTTTTGAAACAAACTTGAATTCCTCTCAAGACCTTGAAAGGGGGAAGCGCATTTTCTTGAATGCAGATAAAATCTCTTGCATAATTTGCCACGCATCAGAAAAAAGCAATATTGCGATCGGTCCTGATTTAACCACCATACAGAAGATGGAAACAACAAAAATAATCCGGTCATTGCTAGATCCATCGCACGAAATAAACGCAACCCATAAAACTGTCGAACTAAAAACCAAAGAAAATAAAACCTTTATCGGAGTGAAACTCCAATCGGAAGGAAATCATATCTTGTTAGCAGACGCTTTGGGCACAATATCAACTTTAAACAAAAATGAAATTGTTTCTTCGACCCCTTTAAACCATTCCATCATGCCGGACACCTATTCCAGTTCTTTGAATTATAAAGAATTAGTTGACTTGGTAGCTTTCCTTAAAAATCCAGAAAACAACAAATCTTTTTCCGGGGCCTGCTATGTCGGGCAAATGTATTTTAAGGGATCGGAGGGTTCCAAAAGTATGTTGATCTCTGCAAGAAATGATGGATTTTTCGATTTACAAAAACATATGCAAGATGCTTCTGAACCACTTTCCTTCCAATTTTATTTGAATTCCAATAATCAATCAAAATGCTTGGTTTCAATCATCACTCGGGATGTATTCGAGTTAAAATTAAATAATCTCCCCAAAGCCAAGCAATACAACAAAATATCAGATACCACTTTTAATTTCGATTTAGATCTTAATCCTGGTAGCAATCAAGTCATAATTGATTTTTTAAAGGATAGAAAACCAGAAGGTTTTTATTTGCGCTTTGCGGGCGACGAAATAAAGGCAACAACCATAAAAAATATCCCGACTCCTAAAGAATAAGAGTCGGGCTAAATCTTTTGAGACTAACCAAAAGTTTACTGTAAACCGCCATCAACTCGCTCGTTTGTAAGGTGCGAAGGATGATCCGTGAACCAAATTCTGGACCATTCCTGCTCGATCTGCCTAAGATCTTCAGATTGATTTACCAAAGCTTTTACACGCATACTGGGATCAGAAGAATAAGCATTAATAAGGCATCCAGTATTAGAAATAATAGCTAAACCAACTGCAAAGAATAAAAAAATACGGCTCATGATCAAATCCCTTCATGCATTTAAGGTCTATCAAAAAGACCTTAAGGTTAGTTGTCCAAGAAAGAAAATAACCGGAACTCAACTAGACCTGCATGATTTATCGGATGTAATGAATTTAAGCTTGAGAGGAAAATAAGGAATGATAATGGATTTGACGAAAAAGAAACTTGCGAACTTTAGGGGGTTTAGTAGATTGCTAGCGGATTTATCAATAATTTTAGGAGGGGCTATTTAAACTTGATTCTGGCTTTGAATCCTCATCGACATTGCCTAAAGTGACGTCTTGGCCCTCATGAATGGGGATTGTGGTAAGCTTTTTGACCCGTTCTTCCATTTCTTTACCGGGCTTAAAAGTTACAACAAATTTTGGTGGAACATCAACACGATCGCCAGTTCTCGGATTTCTAGCTTTTCTAGCTTTCCGCTGTTTTACTTCAAAAATACCAAAATTCCTTAATTCAATCCTTCCCATCTCCAAAAGGGCGTCAACAATTGCATCAAATGTTTGCTGCACAATGTCTTTGGTCTTTAGTTGGGTCAAACCGATTTTGTCAGAAATCTGCTTTACGATTTCTTTTTTTGTCACGGTTACCACTCCTAATTTGCACGATAAGGAACAAGGTAATTTCCACCGTCAAGTGACTTAAAGTTAAATCCTGTTGAGGATTATGTCAAGTCTAAAGAGAATAATCCTTGATTTTCATTGTACCTTTATAAAACCTAATCAAAAAATGATCTTCCCAAACACCCTCGAAAAAAGTTACTTCTTAACAATTACTTTTTGCATTCATAAAAGGATTCTTCATGGAAAAATTAGTTGTGACTGGTGGCTGCGGTTTTATTGGAAGCAATTTTATCCGCATGATTCTGGAGAAAGAGCCCACGATTGAAGTTATTAACTTTGATCTGCTCACTTATGCAGGTAATCTTGCTAATCTTAAGGATTTAGAGAAAAATCCCCGCCTCAAATTCTTTAAAGGTGACATTGCCAACAAACAGGATGTTGATGCAGTCCTTAAAGATGGAGCCTCCTCAATTGTTCACTTTGCTGCTGAAAGTCATGTTGACCGTAGCATTTTAGATTCCGGCCCCTTCATCCGAAGCAATGTTGTTGGCACCCAAGTTCTTTTAGATTCTGCAAGAGCCCATAATATTAAAAGATTTGTCCATGTTTCAACTGATGAAGTTTATGGCAGCTTGGGCGATACAGGGTTTTTCACCGAAGACACTCCCCTTGCCCCCAACAGCCCTTATTCTGCAAGCAAAGCATCTTCCGATCTTATTGTTCGCAGCTATGTTCATACCTTTGGTTTTCCTGCTATGACTACCCGCTGCTCCAACAATTATGGGCCTTATCAGTTCCCCGAAAAGCTGATTCCACTTTTCATCAGCAATTTGCAACGAAATGAGCAAGTTCCGGTTTATGGGGATGGTTTAAATGTACGTGATTGGATTCATGTGAATGATCATTGTTCGGGAATACATGCTGTATGGCGAAAAGGGCGTGTAGGAGAGGTTTATAATCTGGGAGGAAAAAGTGAACGTACCAACCTGGAATTAACTCATGCTCTTCTTAACAACTTGCAAAAGCCTCATTCCCTAATTCGTTATGTTAAAGATAGGCCCGGCCATGACAAACGCTATGCAATTGATTGTTCCAAAGCAGAAAAAGAACTAGGTTGGACACCTTCGGTTGTTTTCGAAGAAGGTTTGAAGCAAACCGTCCAATGGTATCTTGCAAATGCTGATTGGGTTAATTCCATTCGCACAGGTGATTATCTTTCGTATTATCAAAAGCAATATGGGCACCGCTAACAAAAAACTCGATCGCGGTACAGTTCTAATAACTGGGATCACCGGATTTGCTGGTTCGTATCTAGCAGAACACCTTCAAGGGTTCGCCGGGAAAATCCACGGGATAAGCAGGTCAGGTATTTGGCCAAAAAACAGCCCGAAGCATCTTCAAAAAATCCCGCTGCATATTAGCAATTTTCAAGATTCGCTGCATTTAGCTTCACTTTTAAAAACGATCAATCCTGTGCACATTTATCACCTTGCTGGATTTGCACAAACCGGGAAGTCATTTGTTAATCATAATGAAGCTTGGATGGGAAATCTTAGTGCCACACAAACACTTTATGAAGCAATAAAAAAGTCAGGCATTAAAGCCAAAATTCTTTTTGCAGGGTCTGGTCTAATCTATGGACCTGCAAAATTTGACAAAGAAACCATGAACGAATCTTCAGAGTTAAGGCCCCAAAGTCCATATGCATCCAGCAAAGCTGCATCAGACCTTTTGAGTTATCAAGTTTGGATAAATGATGGGATAGAAATCATTCGCGCCCGTCCTTTTAATCATATCGGGCCAAGGCAATCAATTGATTTTGCAATGGCAAGTTTTTCCAAACAAATTGCTGAAATAGAACTTCTGGGAAAAACCCCAGTCATTAAAACAGGATCGCTATCTGCTTTCAGGGACCTTACCGATGTACGGGATACGGTCAAAGCTTATACTGGCCTTATGGATCATGGTATACCGGGGGAAGCATATAACATTGGTTCCGGAAAAAATGTGCGAATTTCTGAGGCCTTGAAAATGCTGGTGTCATTTTCCAAAACCTCAAACTTGGTAATTGAAGAAGAACTGACCCCCGCAACTTCCTCTCAAGAATTTGAATTACAGGTAGGCATTGATAAACTAAAGCAAACTATTTCATGGAACCCTACCTTCTCCCTAGATGAAACTCTTGGCGACACATTAAACTACTGGCGACAAGTTGCTGCCACACAATTGCAAAACCCCAAGGAATCAAAATGAAAATTGCTGTAGTTGGAACAGGTTATGTCGGATTGGTTACGGGGACTTGTTTTGCAGACAGTGGCAACGAAGTCATTTGTATCGACAAGGATGAAGCAAAAATTGCAGTGTTGAAAAAAGGGAAGATCCCGATTTACGAGCCAGGATTGTTGGAAATGGTTCATCGCAATTCACGCGATGGGCGGCTTGTTTTCACAACAGATTTACAAAAAGGCGTCCAAGAAAGTGATTTGGTATTTATTGCGGTGGGGACGCCCCAAAGTGAATCTGGGGCAGCCGATCTCTCGACTGTTTTTTCAGTTGCCAAATCGATTGCACTTGCAGCAAACAAATCGAAAATTGTAATCATTAAAAGCACAGTACCTGTAGGCACCAATAAAAAAGTTCAGGATATCGTAAACGCCAACAGCAAGTTCCCAATCCATACATGCAGTAATCCAGAATTTCTTAAAGAAGGGGCTGCAATCGAGGATTGCACCAAACCAGACAGAGTCGTGATAGGAATTCGTTCCCCAGAACTATCCGAAGTTTTCAAGGAGTTATACGCTCCTTTTTTAAGAACCGAGCGCCCATTGTTGATCATGTCGCCTGAAAGTGCAGAAATGACCAAGTATGCTGCCAACGCAATGCTTGCAACCAAAATCAGTTTCATAAATGAAATGTCAAACATCTGCGAAAAAATGGGCGGCGACATCAATGATGTCCGAAGAGGGATCGGGCATGACATCAGAATTGGATTCCAATTTCTTTTCCCAGGCGCCGGATATGGTGGCAGTTGTTTCCCCAAGGATATTCGAGCCTTGATACACATGGCAAATGAAATCGGAATCGAACCCACGATGCTCGAGGCAATTGATGCAGTTAATGAACATCAAAAAGAACTTCTTTTTTCAAAAATCAACGATCATTTCAAAGGAAACATAAAAGGCCTTACTTTTGCAATCTGGGGACTGGCTTTTAAACCTCGAACCGATGATATTCGTGAAGCTCCCGCATTGGTACTGATCGATTCCCTTCTCGCTGCAGGCGCAAAGGTTCAGGTTCATGATCCAGAAGCCATGCCCAATGTTAAGGCAATTTATGGAGATAAAATTTCTTATCACAGTAAACCTTATGATGCCCTTCAAGGTGCAAACGCATTGGCAATCGTTACTGAATGGCAGGAGTTCCGAAATCCAAATTTCCAGTTCATGGCAGGACTGCTTAAAGAGAATGTAATTTTTGATGGAAGAAATCTGTACGAGCCTAAAGTCCTTTCTACGGTTGGATTCTCTTATTATTCAATAGGAAGAAAAACATCTTTCCCGACTTCTTAATTCATGATTCGCAATAATAAAGTCTGTACCATGGGACTATCATGAATAGCATGGTTAACAAAAATAGCCCAACTCCGTGGGATCTGGATGCGGAAGCCATCGTTGTAAAAATCAGATGGTTCGGCGTTTTGATAGGTTACTTTCTTGTCAATTCAACGGATATGAGTGGCGAACGCAGGTTGCTTTTGAACGCAATCCTTGCAATCGGTGTGGCATACACTCTTTTAGACACTTATTTCAGTTGGAAAAAAAAGGTTTTTCTCGCAGAGTACCCTTTGTTTATTGCAGCCATGGAATCGTTGTTCATAGGCATGCTTTGCTATTATGAAGAAGGCCTTTCCAGCACTTTCCGATATTATTATTTTCTTTCCATCCTATGTTGTGCTTTACGATACTCTTGGAAAGTGACAGCCATTTGTTTTACTTTTCACTGCATCAGTTATGGCGCCTTATTTTTTCTATTAAATGATAATTCACAAAGTAAAATATTCATTTCACTTACCATGATTATCATGGGTTGGCTGGCATGGGCATCAACATCACTAACCTCATTACTGAGAAAAACCAGTTCTTCACTGGAGGTTTTAAATGCTGAGTTACTAAAAAACCAATCTGAGCTTGAAGCAAGAATTGCAGAAAGGTCAAAACAATTACAGGAGGCACAGGCCCAGGTATTACAACAGGAAAAAATGGCTGCTTTTGGACTTTTGGCAGCAGGAATCGCACATGAAGTAGGCAACCCACTTACCTCAATATCCTCGATGGTGCAAATTCTTCAAAAAAAAGAACTTGATGACTACACCAGGGAAAAACTGGACCTCATGAGCGGCCAATTAACTCGAATTCGAGACACGCTCCGGGAAGTGATGGATTTTTCCAGGCCTGCCAATCTTGAACGAAAAAAAATAAAGCCACTTCCTGTAATTGAAGAAGCCATGAATATTGCAAAATATTACAAAAGAACCAGGGGCAAGGTCATTTTACAGCCTGTTCCACAAAACCTGCCCACCATTGATGCAATCCATGATCAATTGGTACAAGTGATTCTCAACCTTATTTTAAACGCAATTGATGCTGCTGGGACAGGAGGAATCATCGAAGTGGAATTGGTAGTGATCGAGAACAACATTTGTTTTCAAATAAGTGATAACGGCCCAGGGGTTGCGCCGTCCGATGTACCAAAACTTTTTCTTCCCTTTTTCACCACTAAAAAACATGGCACCGGGCTGGGCCTTTTTGTATCAAGAAAAATAGTAGAGGAACATGGGGGGGCACTACGCTTTTTTCCGAAATCTGAAGGTGGATCGTTATTTAGTGCAAGTATTCCTTTTACCAATTTAAAAAATTTAACCGAAACAACAAAGGTACCCCATGAGTGAACTTAAAAAAAATCCATCAGGAATAAAGGAATCAGCCCCAGGTATCCTGGTGATTGATGATGAACCCCTAATCCGCGAGACTCTTACAGAATTTTTAAATCAAGAAGGTTTCAAAGTGATTTGTGCAAGTAGTGGTGAGGAAGGCATCAAACTGGCAACCAACACAAGATTTGAAATATGCCTTTGTGATTTACAACTCCCCGGGATGGATGGCATCGCTTTCCTTCAGGAACTTCAACGCATTAGCCCTGAAGTATTTGTCGTTATGATAACTGCATATGCCACAGTTGAAAATGCAGTCGAGGCATTCAAGCGTGGGGCGCAAGATTATCTTATCAAGCCGGTTATTCTTGCAGAGTTATCAGAAAAGATAAAAAGATTGCTCGAACAAAAAAGGCTGGCCCTTGAAAACCAATGGCTGAGAAAAGAACTAAACCGAATATATCCCGAAACCAAACTCATTGGTAAAAGCCAGGCAATGCGGCAGACAATTGAACTGGCAAATAAAGTTGCGCCAACAAGATCTACGGTATTATTGACGGGCGAAAGTGGCACAGGAAAAGAATTACTGGCCCGGGTAATCCATGAGGGTGCAAATCCAGGCTCCACAAATATAAAAGATTCCCCCAGTAGATTTTTGGCGGTGAATTGCGCTGCGATACCTCACGATTTACTTGAAAACCAGTTGTTTGGTCACAAAAAAGGAGCATTCACAGGTGCTGATAAAGACCAAAACGGTGTCTTTATGCATGCAGGAAAAGGCACGGTATTTCTTGATGAAATTGCTGAACTCCCACTTGCAACCCAGGCAAAACTTTTACGAGCCATTGAATTAAAAGAAATACTCCCTGTTGGCGCCAATGAACCAATCACTGTGGAAGCGAGAATTCTCGCTGCAACTAACAAAGATTTGCAGAAAGAAGTTGAAGCTGGGCGTTTCCGAGAAGATTTGTATTACCGTTTAAATATTGTTGCAATCACTATTCCCCCCCTTCGAAACCGAATGGAAGATATTCCAGAACTTGTCGAATACCTATTGGATAAGCATGCCAAAGCAATGGGCAAGCGATTCACTGGTGTTAATCATGAAGCGATGCAAATTTTAATGGCCTGCCCATGGAAGGGAAATGTCCGGGAACTTGAAAATGTATTGCAAAGAGCGGTGATTCTTTCTGATGGCCCGCTGATTTCGCCTGGAGATTTGCCGCCGGGGTTGGCTCCCGCAATTGGCGAATTCGTTTTGATAGACGGGCTTGACGAAGCTGTAAAAAGGTTTGAAAAACAGCACATAGAGCTGATATTAAATCAAAACAGCGACAAACGCGAGGCTGCAAAAAAACTAAAAATTGCGCTTAGTTCCCTTTATCGAAGGATGACTGAATTAGGAATTGCAACTTGATTGATCGTACCACTCTTGCGATATCCAATAGAGAATTGACTTCATTTCAAAAGGTTTTATCTTGGGGTACAGCGAAACAATTTTAGCAGCGGTACCTGCAAGATTTGCAGTGGCCCACGATGTTTCAAGATCAGAACCAAAGGGGGCAAGATCTGCATGCCCATGTCCCAAAAACTCCAGCCCAGCTTGGGGAAAATACTTAAATTTCAGCATCCCCTCCAGCAATTTCTTGTTGACCGAAAAAAGTGAAGACTCAAATACTGAGGGAAAACTCCGCGTCAAAGGATGATCATTGTGCCCCGCTGCAAAAACAAGAACATCATTCCTGTAGGCATCTTCTAGTGCATTTAAAAACTGTAATCTACGCCAAGGTTGCTGAAGCCTTTCTTCAGGCATACCCAAGGAAAGATTGATGACTTTGCATTTCCATTGATGGATCGCAACATGCATTGCATGAAGCAGCAAATCCAGTTCGGTAAAGGTTCGCAATTCAAAAACATTTGCAGAATATAACTGCGCCTTGGGAGCATGGGTTAAAAGAATATCTGCAACCACAGTACCATGGGGAAGCATAGGGTGGGCGGTTGAGGAATAATCAACTATTCCATTGGGTTTAAACAAGGCGTTAACGATGGAATTAAATTGCACGCCCTTGCCATCAAATTTTTTCTGTAACTTGCCTGCATTTACCCCCGTGTCAATCAAAGCAATATTTACACCACTGCCATCTGCAAGTGGATTACCGACCAATCCATCCAGAAAGCCAAGTTTAATCAAGTTTTGCAAGGCTTTAAAAAAATCAAAGGAAGGTTGCCCCACTGTCACTTGGAAGCCTCCCCAAAAGATGCAAGGAGCATTTTTTCAACTGTTTTAAGTAGTTCCGTGCTGCTGGTTAACGCACTTGCGCCAAAGCGATTTTGTAAGGTTCGAACCTGGTTTAAAAACTCTATCTCCTCAGGGGGAATGCCTGTTTCAGCAATTGCATTATTAATATTTTCTCCCAGACTTTGACCGGTTATTTCTGACGAATTTAATGGATCTGCAAGTTTCAAGGCTTTTTCCATGATAAGAAGCAGATGGTTTCTGGCTTTATCATGATCCATTGATCTCGCTAGCAATTCAGCATAGATATCGGCCAATTTTTCCCATCGGATTTCGATATTGTCTAGGGCATCGACGAGTTCAAGAATGGCAATCAATCGATCTTCATAAACCAGGGGGAGAAACAAGGCCCTCTGAGCATTGGATTCAAAGGCGTGTAGAACAAACAACTCCTGATTCGCATTTTTAGAAAGATCAATCTTTACAGTAATGTTGGAAGTTTTATTGCAAACCGTAGAAGCCAGGCTCGAGCTAAAATCAACATCGGAAGAAATCGTTTTGTTTCCGTCATAGGTAAATACTTTGCACCCATTGGTGGGGATGACACCAGCTTCATTAAATTGATAGACTGAGGCATTTTTCATGGGTAAAAATTCGAATGCTGCTTGAATTATTTTATTACAGGTGGCATCGAGTGTGTTTTCATTTTTAAAAGCACTGTTTGCATCAAGTAATTCGAGGGACCGAGCGACCATATCCTTAAAGGATTCGAGTTTCTTTTGAAATACTCTTTGGGTTTTCTGTGGGCGAAGTTTTTGCAATTGCCTGAAAACTGCATCAAGAAATTTATCCCGGGTCAAATCCTGGCTTTTGTCAAGATAATCGCGCACGCCAATTCTCATCGCATGAAGGGGAGTTGCCTGGTTGGCATATCCGGTGACAAGAATTGCAACTATGTCGGGTTGAAAAATAAAAAGGTCTTCGAGTAAATCGAGGCCGTTCAAACCAGTCCCTAGATTCCAATCTAGGATTGCGAGATCCACCTGGAATTCTGCAGCGATTTTAAGAGCTGTTTCTGCATCCTTGGCTTGATAAATATTTACGCCAAACCCTGAGGATTGCAACCATTCCGCAAAAGTCTGCAAAACGGCTGGTTCATCTTCCACTAGTAAAATATTATCGGTGTTTTTCATATTACCATCGATCATCAAGAAACTTGAAAGTTTAAAACTGATGTTTAATTTATCTTAACTGACAAAGATTGTAATCTATTTATTATTTTGCCAAGAGAGATATGAGGTATTGGTTAATTTTTCCAAGTTTAACTTGACTGATGGGCCTATCCATTTAAGAATACCTTTTTGATTTCCATGGATGGAACACTAAATCATGGCTGATAGTCATAATTCCCCAAAATTTTTACAAGCCGCATCGATTCCTTACGTCGATGGAAACGTTTGTCTTGTAACCTCAAAAAGTGGCAAACGTTGGGTTATTCCCAAAGGCTCAATTTCAAAAGGAAAAACAGCAGCAGAGACTGCCCTTTTGGAAGCATGGGAAGAGGCCGGCTTGACGGGCAAATTGGATAAGAACCCGATTGGTTCATATTCATACTCAAAATCAGGGCTTTCGTATCTTGTAACCGTATTTTTAATGCAGGTTTCCAGTATTGCAGAGGTTTATCCTGAACACAGACAAAGATTACGAAAATGGGTGCCAATTTCGCAGGTCAACGGGCTTGTTCACGAAAAAGAACTTTTAGACCTCCTTCAATCGTTACCGTTGGACTTTGCATTACCAGAAAAAAGTATTTCTAAACCAGAAATCACACCTAATAAGGTTATTTCCAGATAACCGTCTATAATGATTTAAGGTGATAATTTAACCTTTGAAGCATTATTGGTACGGATATTAATGGTAGACAGCAATAGGCCAAAAAAAAAACGGTTTGAACTACCATTGTCGGTGGATAAGGTTTCTCCACTTTGCCCTACTACATTTGAAGAAATGAAGGCCCGGGGCTGGTCTGAAGTTGACGTCGTGTTTGTAACAGGTGATGCATACATCGACCATCCCAGCTTTGCGATGGCCATCCTGGCACGAAGTTTGGAATACGCCGGATTTAAAGTGGCCATGCTTAGTCAACCTGATTGGAAATCTGTAGAGCCATGGCGTCAATTTGGCAGACCAAAATTGTTCTTTGCTATCAGCGCAGGCAACCTTGATTCCTTAATCAACCACTACACTGCAAATAAAAAAGTGCGGAATGATGATGCCTATTCCCCGGGCGGAACTATTGGCCTTCGCCCTGACCGCGCCACTCTTCCTTACTGTCATCGCGCCAGAGAGGCATTCCCTGGTGTACCCGTAATCGCAGGTGGTGTCGAAGCTTCTTTAAGAAGGTTGGCACATTATGACTACTGGAGCGACACGGTTCGAAAATCGATACTCTTAGATTGCAAAGCCGATCTGGTGGCTTATGGCATGGGTGAAAAAACAATTGTTGAAATTGCCCAGCGATTGGCAGCAGGAGAGCGTGTTCAACAATTACGCGATATGCGAGGTATTGCTTTCGCACTGGGGGCAAAGGAAACTCCGCCCGTTGGGCAGGAGCATTTGATAGCAGAAAAGTTTTTAATCAAGGACGAAAATGGGGTCAAAGCCCCAGTTGGCTTTGAAGTCCTGCCTAATTTTGAAAAGGTCAAGGCAGACAAGCTTGCATTTGTTCAAGCAACAAAAATCATCCATCTAAACACCAACCCTTTTAATGCTAAAACCCTTATACAATACCATGACAATCAGGCTATCGTGGCTACGCCTCCTGCATTTCCAATTTCAACAGCGGAGATGGATCGAATTTATGGATTTCCGTACACCCGAAAAGCCCATCCGAGTTACAAAGAAAAAATCCCCGCACACGAAATGATCAAAGACTCCGTAACCATCATGCGTGGTTGTTTTGGCGGTTGTACTTTCTGTTCAATCACCGCACATCAGGGACGGATAATCCAATCCCGATCAGAAGAATCAGTACTTCTAGAACTGGGAAAAATGGGCAAAGATGAATCATTCAACGGAATAGTAAGCGACATTGGCGGACCAACTGCAAACATGTACAAAATGCGTTGCACCCGCCCGGAAGTGGAAGCCAAATGCAAAAGGCTATCGTGTGTACATCCAACCATTTGCAAGTTATTAGGTACCGACCATGGTCCTATCATCAAGCTGATGCAAAAGGCGCGTGAAATACCAGGTATCCGAAAGGTGCTTGTCGCCAGCGGCATTCGCATGGACCTAGCCCAACTTTCACCAAAATATTTGGAAGAGTTGACAGCTCACCACGTAGGCGGGCATTTAAAAGTTGCCCCCGAAGCTGCGGATGAGAATGTTTTAAAGCTTATGAAAAAGCCAGCACACGACAATTTCAAGACCTTTTCTGATGAATTTAAAAAAGCTTCACAAAAGGCAGGCAAACCCAAGCAGTACCTTATTCCTTACTACATCGCCAGCCACCCCGGGTCTGATTTACATTCGATGATTGCCTTGGCGCTGTTTTTAAAACGCAATGGATACAAGCCAGACCAGGTGCAAGATTTCATTCCCGCTCCCTTCGATATTGCTACCTGCATGTACTACACAGGCATCGATCCAATGACGGGGCAAGAAGTTTACATAGCAAAAAACATACGTGATAGAAAAATGCAAAGAGCTCTTTTGCAGTTTTTCAAACCTGAAAACTATTTTGAAGTAAGAAAAGCCCTAGAAGCTGCGGGAAGAGCAGATTTGATCGGAAATTCTTGTGATGCCCTAATACCTGCAAATCCCCCCAAAGAAGCTTTTGAAGCTCGAAGAGCCAAAGCAAACAGCACCCTAGAGGGCGAGTACTATCACGCCCCTGCAAACAATCCTGCCAACAAACAGAACAAAGGTTACCGCCCAGGTAGAGCATCAGTCAAGAAAAGGCGAAAGAATTAGATAATGACGATTGCCAAAAATATCCATTATAAAGTTCCTCCGGAAAACGAAGGGGCAACACTTGCAACTATCGTCCGTAATCTTAAGGCCGAACTAAGTTGGTCCAGGATTAAAAAATTAATTGCCCAAGGGCACATTAAAATCAACAACGAAGTCTGCCTGGATCCTGCCAGAAGAGTTCGCACTGCTGAAGATATTGAACTTCTAGCAAAACCCGATGGCAAAGCCCTAATTAAGCAAGAAATAACAATAAGACACTTGGACGAACATCTGGTAGTGGTGGAAAAACCACCGGGTGTAAATTCGGTCAGGCATCCAGCAGAACGAACTTGGAAAGAATCGCGCAAATCACTAAGTCCAACCTTGGAAGATCTGGTCACAAAACAAATATCATTTATCAGTAAAAAAGATGCAAAGAGCAGATCTGCAAGGCTTCGCGTGGTGCAACGACTAGATAAAGATACCAGTGGTTTGCTGGTCTTCGCCCGCACTGCGGAGGCAGAGCGCGGGTTAGGAATGCAATTTTTCAATCATTCAGTTGAAAGAAAATATCTTGCATTAATTCCTGGAACGATTGCACCCCAAACCATTGAAACTATATTGGTCCGTGACCGTGGGGATGGGCGCAGAGGTAGTGCACCTTTTGCCCAACCAGGGAAAAAAGCGGTAACCCATGTTCATATTGTTGAAAAATTCCATGGTTTTACACTTGTTGGGTGCCAACTCGAAACGGGTAGAACCCATCAAATCCGAATTCATCTTGCAGAAAAAGGCTCTCCCGTTTGCGGTGAAAAAGTATACCGAACCACCTCCAATGGAACCATCCTGCCCGACGGCAGTGGGTTCCCTAGACTTGCATTGCACGCTGCAGAGTTGGGTTTTATTCATCCCATAACAGGCGAATCCATGCACTGGAACATGGCTTTACCTGAAGATTTTAGCAAGCTTCTTAATCAACTTAGAAAAAAGTAAAGAGGCTTCTCCAATGATAGAAATCAAATGGCACGACATCGACCCCGAAACCGGGGGTAAAAGATATATCAGCGCTGAAAGATTTGCTGGAGTCTGGACCTTTAAATTCAAATTTAAAAAACGAGGTGAATGGACCAAAGGCCTTGTCGCCAACCGGACAATGTGGCTTCACGTTCTTGAAAGCCTCAAACGTAGGTATCAAAGGCGAGAAGGAGTTGATGAAAAAGATATCAAACTGGTTGAAAATATTCTGCGAAAGCATCCTCCCGAAGAGGATGCTTAAGTTAATTACCGTGAAGTTTCACTTCTGTTCCAGGGATCTTTTTATAAATCAACAAACTTGCAGGTGCTTTGGCTTGCACAAAATTGGCAAGTTGGGGAACTGCAGCTTTGTCAAGTTTTTCCATATCGCTCAGGCCTAGTCCAATTTTCTGAACCATTTCCACTGCATATGGAACGTTTTTCACTTCTTTATTGAGTTCATCAAGGGAATCAGTAATCCTTGCTGCGTAGTACTTCCACGGAAACAACTTTTCGGCATCTGAATCATTTCTAGAATTAAATCGTTGGAAATAATCAACGAGAAAGGAACTAAATTGGTACAAGGCAGCTTCCATGTTGTATTCGCTTGCATCCGGATCTTGAATGCGAAGATTAAGCAAACCAATTGCGGCCTCAGCTCTTTCATCTAATCTAGGTTCAGGCTTGATATCTGAACCATTGGCAAATTTAGCAAGAATAAATGCAGTTTTACCTTTTTGCCCTGAAATCGGGGCCCTGGATTGGGCAAGAGCTTTCAGAGCCTCACGCCTTAAAACCCGATAACCTTCAACAATTTCTGGGGCAGTACCTGCGGGATAAACCGTAGGGGTTTCTATAATCTGCGCCAAAGATTCAGCAACCTTCACCTCTACCGCGGGATTCAAAGTGACTCTACTGCTGGCCTTCTTAACCGTAGCCAAGGGGCGGATCACCTTGTAGGTATCTCGTATTCCTTTCAAGGCATAAAGTTTCATGCCATCATCTGGGGATTTTTGTAAAATTGAAATAAAGGATTCCATGAACTGATCTGGAAGGATTTTCTGGCCTGCAAGATCACAGTTGGCAATTTCTGCAGGGCACATCGCTTGCATACGAACAGCATTAATGCGTGCGCTGATGGAAGTATTGGGAATTACCTCCTTGGTTTTCTCAAGAATTTTTTCAAGAAAGCTGGTATTAAAAGGGTTATCTGCTTTAGTTTTAAGTTGTTTCAAAACGCTTTCAAACTCTTTGAAAATAGAATCCATTTTACCGGGTTCTGATTGGATTTCTGGCCTAGTCACCCTATAGACAAAAAACCGGGCATTAACATCCACCGCTTTCAGATGAGCAGGATTTTTAGCATCGAACCCAACCTCACCACGCAGAGTTTTATTAAAAATTTCCGAACTTGTAGATCTTTCCTTTAAAACATCTTCCAAAGGTATAGGTTGTGCAAGAACAAACATTGGCACCACCAATACAAAGAACCCAATGGCTTTTATGAATCTAATGGATGAAAACATGAATAATTCCCTAAGCAGCGACAACTTAAATTAAAAGCTAATCATCTGGAATAATAACACTTTAAAGCGGAAAATGTTGGAATTATTTTCGAATATGGTCTGATTCTGCGAATTTTCTGACCAGATGGAAGTCTTGAAATTCCCGTGGGGTCAAACATTCCACCGAGGCGTCCTGTGCCGTTATTCGATACCATCGCTGTGCCGGTTGGGAACAAGCCAATTTATTCCATACAAGGTAGAGATACCAGCATGGCCGAATTTGATCATTTCGAGTCAATCTTGCCTGGGTAAGTTCCCCTGCTGCGCGAAACAGCAATGCTTCCAAGTTTTGCTCATTTGGTACTTCTTTCTGATCTTTTTTGGTTTTTTCCAAAGCCAGAAGGTATAACCCAATGCCACGGTTTAAGTGCTCTTCATAAGCATCGCCCAATTGTTCTGAAATAGCCATCAATCTACTATGAGCATGAATCATATGCCGGTTGGCTTGTTCACCAAATTGTTGGGCATCTTTAATGAACAAATTAAATTGGTCCCTTGCATCTTCAAGCTGATTCATCCGCAAGAGAAGATCAGCGTAATTCTGCCTGACTATGACATTACCTGGTTCGAGTTCAAGGCAAATTTTAAGATGAATTGCAGCAATGGAATCGTTTCCCTGAGCCAGGCAAGCAGCAGCCATCGAAAGGTGCGTTTTTGCAGAATCAGGATTAATTGAGAGGGATTGCCTAAAAGAACGAAGGGCATTTACATGGTCGCCAGCATCTAAAGCTTTTTGGCCTGTCCGCCAGTGAAAATCTGCGAGTGAATCTTGCTCAGAATTATCAGCCAGAGCAATAAGAGGACTGCCAGCCAATAAAATAATTAAAAAGAAGTAGGCAATTATGAAGTTACGCATCATCTCCCCAAATTACGAAGGAACAATCTTCATCATAATCCTTATCGGCCAGTAAAGGCCGGGAGATAAGCAGTAGAAAGAAATGAATTATGTGCTGAAAAATGCCGACAAGAGTAAAAAAAGGGCAACTTTCATTGCCCCTTTTACCCAAACTATGAATTTACCCCCATACTAACGCCAAGTTTTTCGAGGGCTTCACTTTCAATTTGTCGAACTCGTTCCCTGGTTAAGCCCAAACTTTCACCGATTTCTTTAAGAGTTTTAGGTTCTTCATCATCAAGTCCGAAGCGCATTTTAAGAACGATCGCTTCGCGGGGATCCATTTTACCAAGCAAATCTTTGACATGAACCAAATCATCAGCTTCAACCATTTCGTTATCAGGCGTTTTGGTATTTGAGTCCATAATCATTTCTTCAAGAGACCATCCACTTTCTGATTGTTCAGGCTGTGGAGCCGAATGATAAACCTTGATGGCTTTCTTGATGATATTAAGCTTCTTCTTGGGTAAATCCAAGCTTGCAGCAATTTCTTCGTGGGAAGGTGGTCTGCCAAGTTTATCGTGGAGGATGGCGTTGGCTCTGCGCCATTTGGCAAGAAGTTCAACCATGTAAGCAGGAACTCGAATTGTTTTTGCGGTATTAACCAAAGCTCGTTTGATGGATTGTTTGATCCAATAGCTGGCATAGGTACTAAAGCGGGTGTTCATGGTCGGGTCAAAACCTTCAACAGCCCTTAAAAGCCCGAGATTTCCTTCTTCAATAAGGTCCTGCAAAACGAGGCCTTTACCCGTGTAACTCCGGGAGATATTGACAACCAATCTAAGATTGGCGCGAACCATACGGTCCCTGGCTTCGGCATCGCCTTTTTCTATTCGATATGCAAGCTGCTTTTCCTCATCCGCACTAAGAAGAGCAGTTTCGTTAATTTCCTTTAGATATGTCTCCAAGGGAGATTGAACTGTTTCACTGCGTAGGCGACTTGATCGAGTCATGGTATTTTCCGGTGGTTTCTAGGTCGCAAAAGTTCAATGTTCTTAATATACATTTTAGCAAGGGAAGGTCTTATAATGATTGCTGGTGAAAAATTCAGCAGCATGTCAAATTAACCACTCCTCACGTTAAGATAGTTATCGACTTGAAGAACGCATCACTGAAAAGGTGTTACCGGTCTAACAAGGTTGAAGTTGTCAAAACGATATCAATAAGGAACTAACCCTTGCAAGCTACCAAACACACAAGACAGGAATAATTAAATAATAAGGGATGACCGTCACAATCGGAACAAAAAAAATAACCGCCCCGGGAATTAATCCACGGAGCGGTTAATATAAATGGAATAATCCTTACTATTGACCAGGTTCTGATTCAGGCATGTTAATCAAATTGCCCGCACCAGCAGAGCCGGTTCCGCCTCGCAGTTCTCTTTGTGGCCTGTTAGCTGCTTCATCAGCAGTTTCTTCAGTTTCTTCCACAAAAGGCTCATTCAATTTTCTGCGAGATAGCCCGATCTTACGATCTGCAGCATCAACTCGAAGAACTCGAACTTCGATATCGTCGCCAACTTTTACAATTTCTTCTGGGCTTTCAATTTTATCATCAGAAAGCTCAGAGATATGAAGAAGGCCTTCTAGACCGGGTTCAAGTTCAACAAACACACCAAAGTTAGTGAGCTTGGTAACTTTACCCTTTCGAAGTTCGCCTGCTTTGTATCGGCCAGGGATATCACCTTCCCAAGGATCGTTGTTCATTTGTTTCAGGCCTAGCGCAATTCGCTTCCTTTCCTGATCAACATTCAAAACAACACAAGTTACAACGTCTCCCTTGTTGACAACTTCACTAGGGTGAGTAACTTTCCGAACCCAACTCATATCGGTTACATGCAACAATCCATCGATACCTTCTTCGATTTCGATGAAAGCACCATAATTGGTAAGGTTGCGAACAGCGCCCGAAACAATGGTGCCTGGAGGATATCTCTCAGCAACTTTGTCCCATGGGTTGTTTTGAACCTGCTTCATACCAAGAGAAATCTCTTGTTTATCCTTGTTGATATTCAAAACTTGAACTTCAATCTGGTCGCCAATTGAAACCATTTCGTTGGGATGGTTGATTCTCTTGGTCCAGCTCATTTCGCTGATATGAACAAGGCCTTCGATACCTGATTCAAGTTTAACGAATGCACCATAGCTCATGACATTGACAACTTCACCACTGTGACGGCTGGCAATGGGGTATTTATCAGCAACGCTGGCCCATGGGCTTTGTGACTTCTGCTTAAGACCCAGTGCGATTTTTTCGCGTTCTTTGTCAACAGAAATAACATAAACCTCAAGCTGCTGATCGATATGAACAATTTCGTGGGGATTGCTTACACGGCCCCAAGTCATGTCGGTGATGTGCAGCAAACCATCGATACCGCCAAGGTCAACGAATGCCCCGAAGTCTGCGATATTCTTGACAATACCCTTGCGAACTTGATTGGGTTCGATTTCTGAGAGCAACTTTTTCTTGAGGTCCTCGCGTTGATCTTCAAGCAATTTACGCCTACTGACAACGATATTTCGACGTGCTTCATCAATTTTGAGAATTTTACACTCGATATTACGGTTGATATAATCACCGATATCTGGGGGCCTGCGAATATCTACTTGGGAGGCTGGAAGGAATACATTGACGCCAATGTTAACCAGCAACCCGCCCTTGATCTTCTTGGTAACCAACCCAACAATGACATCGCCTTCCTTGTGTTTGGAGATAATCATTTCCCATTCTTTTTGACGCTTTGCTTTGCGATAGCTGAGAAGAATATTACCTGTTTCGTCTTCAACCGATTCAAGAAGGACTTGAACGTCTTCGCCTGCTTTTGGCATGACGATTTCGCCAGTGGTTTCATCAAACCATTCATTTAGGGGAATTACGCCTTCACTTTTGTATCCGATGTCGATGACAACATCATCGCCTTCAATACGGGCAATTCGCCCTTTGATAACTTTATTGGATTCAAATTCTTGTTGATCGTCGAGCAACCAGTTTTCAACATCTCCGCCAGTTTCGGGCCTGTTAAAGGCGGCAACCAACTCGTTGTCTAACTCTGAATCGGACAAATCATACTGTCGTAAAAGATTTCGATTAACCATGGATGTGACCAAACTCCAAAGCAGTTCCTTCTATGAACCGTTTAACTTAGCCTAGTGCCAGCGATAATTGTTGAAGGAAACAGCGATAAAAAAGCCTGACAATGCGGATGAAAAGCATTTTTCATCTTCTTCGCCTGCCATCTTAATTATTATAGAAAAAACAAGCAATTGAACCATAGAGGAAGTGGATTCCTCCATGGAAATAACCTGAAAATAAAAATGGGGCCTATTCTGGGAAAAGTGGTGTACTTAAGTACCTTTCGCCAAGGTCAGGCAGTACCACTACGATCAGTTTACCCGCGTTTTCTGGGCGGCGAGCCACCTGAACTGCAGCAAATGCAGCTGCACCACAGCTTATACCACAAAGAAATCCTTCCTCTTTCGCCAATCTTCGGGTCATATCAAACGAATCTTCATCATTTACCAATATCACCTCATCGATGATGCTTAAGTTTAATACCCCGGGAATAAAGCCTGCGCCTATACCTTGAATTTTGTGCCTGCCAGGCTTGATATCTTCACCTTTCATGCGCTGGGTAATTACGGGGCTTGAAGCGGGTTCTACTGCAATTGCCTTAAAAGAGGGTTTCCGAGCTTTAAGTACTTCGCTAATGCCAGTAATCGTACCACCAGTTCCCACTCCAGAGACCAAAATATCTATTTTCCCTGCAGTATCGCGCCAAATTTCTTCCGCAGTCGTCTTACGATGAATCTCCGGATTAGCAGGGTTCATGAATTGTTGTGGCATGAAGGAATTAGGCGTGTTTGCAATTAATTCTTCAGCCTTGGAGACTGCACCACTCATCCCTTTTTCGCCAGCAGTAAGTACGATTTCAGCTCCAAAAGCCTTAAGCAAGCGCCTTCGTTCAAGGCTCATGGTTTCGGGCATGGTTACAATCAATTTGTACCCACGGGCAGCACAGGTAAACGCCAAGCCAATACCAGTATTACCGCTTGTAGGTTCAATTATAACCGTACCATTCTTGATTTTTCCCTCTTTTTCAGCGGTATTGATCATATTTACAGCAATACGATCCTTTACCGACCACAAGGGATTGAAATTTTCCAACTTTGCCGCCACTGTTGCTTTTGCATCACCTACCACTCTTCGAAGTTTTATAAGCGGTGTATCCCCAACACATTGGGTGATGTCATCATAAATTTTCCCGCGCAATTGTTTTGATTCCATGAAACAGCTCCTGAAACTTGTAGGCGTTTGCAATTTCTTAGCCAGTATTAAGCTACACCATTACACTGAAAAACTATTCCTAGCAATAGATTCATTGTTTTTTACCGAGGATCTTCCCCATTAAACCCCGACTTTTTGGAATAATGCAACAGCATTTACGGCTTTAAAACCTCGTTGAATCCCCCTTCGTTTTTGATGAAACCGCATTTTAATTTGCAGCAAAAATTAACACGATAAGGCACTTACAATCTTTTCATTATATTATTGGGTTGTCATTTTTTTAAGCTCGGATAATCTTCCTTGATGGCCAATAAAGTTTTAGTATTTGATTTCGGCAATGTAATAGGAATGTTCAGCCACCTTAAGGCTGCTGGACAGATGGCCAAACATTGCACCAAGAATATAGAAACCATCAGAACCGTTTTATTTGATGAAACCATTGAAAATGAATTGGAAAAAGGCAATCTTTCACCGGAGCAATACCGAAAAATCGTGCGAGACTCACTGCACATCAACTGCCAGGATCACGAGTTTGACCATGCATTCAGCGATATGTTTGCCCCCAACGAAGCGGTTTGCAACATCATTCCTACTCTGGCAAAATCCCACAGGCTGATTTTGTTAAGTAACACCAATTGGTTTCATGCGAATCGTTTTCTTGCCCAATTCAACCAAATCCTTTGCCATTTTGATTCATTAATTTTGTCTCATGAAGTGCGCTGCAGAAAACCTGCCCGACAAATTTATGAAATCCTCAATGAAAAAACTAACACCAAGCCCTCTGAATGCTTATTTGTTGATGATCTTCATGCCAACATTCAAACTGCCAAGGATTGTGGTTGGGATGGAATTGTTTATCATCAAGAAATGAACCTTGAAAAAGAACTTGCAAGTAAAGGTATTTCTTTTTAACCGCTTTTGAGCACTATCATAATAAAAACAAACGGAGAAAACTATGAATCTTATTGAAAAAGCAGATCCAGAAGTATGGAAAGCAATCCTTCACGAGAAAAACAGGCAACAAGAAGGCCTGGAAATGATTGCATCAGAAAATTACACAAGCCCTGCGATTATGGCTGCCCAAGGTTCTGTTCTTACAAACAAGTATGCAGAGGGGTATCCAGGTAAAAGGTATTACGGTGGATGTGAGTTTGTGGACGAGGCAGAATCCCTTGCCATCAATAGGGCTTGCAAGCTTTTTGGTGCTGAGCATGCAAATGTGCAACCACATGCAGGCGCCAGCGCAAATATGGCTGTTTATTTTTCCTGCCTTCAGCCAGGTGATACCATTCTCGGAATGAATCTAGCACATGGTGGGCATCTTACCCATGGCATGCATTTGAATTTTTCAGGCAAGCTCTACAAGATCATTCCTTATGGTGTAAGGCAGGATGATGGAAGGATTGATTACGATGAAGTTGCACGGTTGGCGAAGGAACACAAGCCAAAAATGGTGCTAGCTGGTGCAAGTGCTTATTCCAGGGTGATTGATTTTGCCAAGTTTGCTGAGATTGCCAACGATAACAAATCTATTTTCATGGTGGATATGGCGCATATCGCTGGGTTGGTTGCCGGAGACCAGCACCCTTCCCCTGTGCCATGGGCTGATTTTGTAACCACTACCACGCACAAGACGTTGCGCGGCCCAAGAAGCGGGCTTGCAATGTGCAAGAAGCAATGGGCGGATAAGCTCAATCAGGCGGTTTTCCCTGGAATGCAGGGCGGCCCTCTCATGCATGTTATCGCAGCAAAGGCCATTATTTTTAATGAAGCCATGCAGCCCGCTTTTAAAGTTTATGCCTCGCAAATCGTTGCCAATGCTCGGACTGTTGCCCATGAAATCATGGCCCGCGGGCATCGGATTATATCAGGTGGCACAGACAACCACATGATGCTTGTTGATGTCAATCACAAGGGGCTTAGTGGCAAGATTGCTGAAAAATCGCTTGATGCCGCTGGAATTACGATTAATCGCAACGGCATTCCTTACGACACCAGAAAGCCCTTAGATCCTTCGGGGATTCGCATTGGAACCCCAGCCTTGACTACCAGAGGCATGAAGGAAATCGAGATGAAGCGAATCGCCAACTGGATTTGCGATATTTTAGAAGCACCTGATGACACGAAATTACAAACCAAGGTTCGGGGAGAGATCAAGGAACTTTGCAAGAGTTTTCCTGCCCCGTCGGAACTAGCTTGATAGTTGCAACAAAAAGTTTTAATGTTTGAACTGTGCCTGGGTATGAGGCGTATTAACAGCTGCTATTTGGTTTTGGCAGAACCCTTACACTTTCTTTTACATTTACAGAGGTTTCATGGCATTACAGACAGCGCTTCATTCCTGGCATTCATCGAATGGGGCACGTATGGTTGATTTTGGGGGCTGGGATATGCCTGTCCAATACTCAACCATTGTTGATGAGCACAATGCTGTTCGCAGTGACTCGGGGATTTTTGATATCGGCCACATGGGCAGGCTAAAAGTTCATGGCCCAGATGCCACCAGTTTTCTTCAGATGATATGCACCAACAATTCTGCCAACCTTAAACCGGGGCAGGTCCGCTACAATCTTGTTTGCAATGAAAAAGGCACCATTCTTGATGACATTTTAGTTTACAAGCATGGCAATGATTTCCTTCTGGTCGTTAACGCTTCAAATCGGCTTAAAATTGTATCGTGGCTATTAAATAATATCCGATCTTTAAATGTTCAAATTGAAGATCAAACTCTTTCTACAAGCATGATTGCTGTTCAAGGCCCGAACGCAATTTCTCTTGCAAAACAAATTATTTCAGATGACCCCTCCAAATTGGGTTACTACTTCAGCTTTGATTCAAAAACAATGAATGTCCCAAGCCTTTTAAGCAGAACAGGCTATACCGGTGAAGATGGCATTGAAATCATTCTTCCCAAGGGTGAAGAAGTCAGAGTCTGGGAAAAGCTTGTGGCAATTGGTTGCAAACCCTGTGGATTAGGATGCAGAGACACCCTTAGGCTGGAAGCAGGGATGCCCCTTTATGGGCATGAAATTGACGAAAACACCAATCCATTGGAAGCAGGCTTGGGGTGGGCGGTAAAACTAGATAAAGGCGAATTCATTGGCAGGGAAGCCTTGGTTAAAGAAAAAAACACGCCTTCCGGAAGAACCCGTGTTGGTCTTGAACTTCCCGGAAAGCGAATTCCCCGCGAATTATACCCAATTACCAAAAACGGTATTGCTTTGGGAAAAGTTACCAGTGGTACTTTTTCACCCACCTTCAACAAACCCATTGCAATGGCTTATGTTCCTGCTAATCTATCTGCCGTTGGTACCGATTTGGACATCGATATTCGTGGAAAAACCGAACCTTGCAAAGTGGTTCCTTTACCCTTTTACAAGCGAAAAACAACTTGATGGCGATGTTTGTCATCTTGGGATTTGGTAAGTGACTGGTTGGTCGCTTATTTATATTAGATAGAAGCGAAATAGCTTCAGGGAGTATTTGTTATGGATCCGATTAAACTCCGATACGCCAAAACCCACGAGTGGGCTTCAATCGAAGGCAATATTTGTACGGTTGGGCTTACAAAATTTGCTGTCGATCTTCTTACCGATGTAATTTACATCGATATGCCTGATGTAGGTGACCCTGCATTAAAAGGTGATAGTTTTGGTGAAATCGAATCAGTAAAAGCGGTTAGTGATATATACTCTCCAGTTGAAGGTGAAATCATCGAAATTAATGACAAATTAGTTTCAGACCCTTCAATGATTTCTAAGGATCCCTACGGCAAAGGATGGCTTGTTAAAATCAAAATGTCTGGAAAACAAAATCTGGATCATTTGATGACTCATGCTGCTTACGAAAAACAAATTGCTTCTGAATCTCACTAGATTTTTAGCAAGAATTTTAACAGCACAATTTGAAGGAGTTGGATCGTGCCTTATCTGCTTAACACGCCTGATGATAAAAATGAAATGCTTAAAAGCATTGGTGTATCCAGCATTGATGATCTTTTTAGCAACATTCCTGAATCGGTCAGGCTAAAACGACCTCTTGACATCCCCAAGGCACTTACAGAAATTGAGCTTACAAGGCATATTCAACGCCTTGCAAATTCAAATCTTTCTGCTGAAACTGCTGTCTGTTTCCTTGGTGGTGGCAGCTACGATCACTTCATTCCTGCTGTGGTTGACATGGTCGCCTCCAGAAGTGAATTCTATACAGCTTACACTCCTTATCAGGCAGAGGCAAGCCAGGGAAGCTTGCAAGCTTTTTACGAATTTCAGACCATGATTTCCCAACTTACTGCAATGGATATTTCAAATTCCAGCCTTTATGAAGCAGGATCAGGCCTCGCAGAAGCCATATTAATGGCTATGTCCGCCACGGGCAGAATGGGCAAAGTTCTAGTTGCTGAATCAGTACACCCTGAATATAGGCTTTCCTTCACCACCTACCTTGCAAACCTTGAGCCAACCGTGGTTACAGTTGCCTGCCCCACAGGAAAGCTTTGCCTCGATGACCTCGCAAGTAAACTTGATGAGACGGTTAGTTGCGTGATAGTTCAGCACCCGAACTTTTTTGGCAACCTTGAAGAAGTTGAAGAAATCGCAAAGCTTATTCACTCCAAGGGCGCACTTTTTATTGTCGCCTACGACCCAATAAGCCTTGGTATTTTAAAAAAGCCCGGTGAATACGATGCTGATATTGCTGTAGCCGAAGGGCAATGCCTTGGTAACCCCATGATCTATGGCGGGCCCTATCTTGGATTACTTTCCTGCAAGGAAGCTTTTGTTAGAAAAATCCCAGGCAGGCTGGTAGGCCAGACAGTTGATCGAAATGGTAAAAGGTGCTGGGTTCTTACATTACAAACTCGAGAACAGCATATACGCCGGGAAAAAGCCACAAGTAACATTTGTACCAACCAAGGACTTTTCGCTTTGCGAGCATCGGTTTTTCTTGCAGCCATCGGGCCAAAGGGCCTTACTGAAACTGCTGAACTTTGCTTCCGAAAAGCTCATTTTCTAATGGATATCCTTTGCAAAATCCCAGGAGTCAAGCCTAAATTCAACCTGCCTTTCTTCAAGGAATTCACCATCGAACTTCCCTGCAATGCTCAAACTGTCATCAACTCCTTAATCGAGGATGGCATTCTTGCCGGATTGTCTCAAGGACGTTGGTCTAAAGATTTAGCCAATGTAATGACCATCGCTGTGACCGAAAAACGAACTCGTTCGGAACTCGAAAACTATGCCGCAGCCTTTGGCGCTGCTGTTACTGCAGCTTCTTCTCAGGAAAAATCTAAAGCATTGAAATCCTGATTATTTCCAAACTCCCAGAATTATTCGCGAGGACATTATGGATAAGTCTCAGTCTACAGGTTTACTTTTTGAAATCAGTCACAAGGGAAGGAGATGCCATCTCCTCCCTGATTGCGATGTCCCAACCAAGACTTCCACAGAACTTCTGGACAAAAAATACTTAAGCAATGATCCGACTCATTTGCCAGAAATGGCTGAGATCGACATTGTCAGACACTTCGTTAATTTATCAACCAAAAACATGGCGATTGATTGCAACTTTTATCCTTTGGGAAGTTGCACAATGAAATACAATCCCAAGCGGCATGAACGACTTGGATCCCTGGGCGGGTTGTCGAATGTCCATCCACTTCAAGATGATCAAACCTGTCAGGGTATGCTTGAAATATTATGGGAGATGCAAAATTATCTTGCAGAAATAGCGGGCCTTGATGGTGTTTCCTTGCAACCTGCTGCAGGCGCACAAGGGGAATTAACAGCACTTCTTGTTGCAGCCGCTTACTTCCGCGACAAAAAAGAAAAACGCACCAAAGTACTTATCCCGGATAGCGCACATGGCACCAACCCCGCCAGTGCTGCAATTGCAGGTTTCGACACCATCACCATAAAAAGTAATGCGCGTGGCAGGGTCGACATGGAAGATCTTGTTTCCAAAATCGATTCTCAAACCGCAGTGTTCATGATAACCAACCCAAACACTTTGGGTCTTTTCGATGAACAAATTGTGCAAATAACCGAATTAATTCACAAAGCTGGCGGGCTTGTTTACCTTGATGGCGCAAACATGAATGCAATTCTTGGCATAACCAGGCCGGGTGATTTTGGTGCTGACATGATGCATTACAATGTCCATAAGACTTTCACAGGCCCACACGGTGCAGGCGGCCCCGGATCCGGTCCTATTGCAGTCAGAAAGCAACTTGTCCCATTTCTTCCAGCACCCTTGGTCATAAAGACAAATGAGGGCTTTAAACTCGACTACGATCGTCCCAAATCCATTGGGAGAGTTCGCAGCTTCTTTGGCAATGTCGGCATTTTACTTCGCGGGTATTTCTACATCCGCACTCTTGGGCCCGATGGACTCAAGCAAGTCAGCCAAAATGCCGTCTTAAATGCCAACTACCTTCTCAGTATTGTCAAAAACTTTTTTGATGTTCCGCATGGCGACCGATGCATGCACGAATTTGTCGCAAGTGCCAGAGCCCTTCGCAGGGATAAAAAAATCAGTGCTATGGATATAGGCAAGCGTTTGCTTGATTACGGCTATCATGCTCCTACTGTTTATTTCCCACTGGTGGTTCCAGAAGCCATGATGATGGAGCCGACTGAAACCGAAAGTAAAGAAACTCTTGATCACTTTGCCCAAACTTTAATCAAGATTCGGGATGAAGATGCAGAGTTCCTTCATGGGGCGCCACACACGCTGGATATAAGCAGGCCGGATGAAGTAAAAGCCGCCAAGGAACCCATGCTGCGATGGAAGAAGTAACCACCTTTTAGGTATTTCAGTTGATCGAGTGTAGGCTTTTGCCATTGGAGTCCAATAATGGGTCATACGCAATGGCCTCGGATGAGGTATTACTTGAACTTGCGGAAGAAGGGGTTTGCTCGCTTCGTTTTTATACCTGGGCTGAACCCACCGTAAGCCTAGGATACTTTCAATCTACTTCTTGCTTATTGAATTCGAAAGAATTAAAAAATCTCCCCTGGGTTCGAAGAGCCACGGGCGGAGAAGCTCTGGTTCATGACCACGAATTGACTTACGCCTTAGGCCTGCCCCTAAAACTTGCAGGGCAAAAATCAACTCTTTGGCAAGAAAAGATGCATGTTATCATTCAAAAAGCTTTGTCACGCATGGGCGTGTCAATGCCTGAAATAAACCTTCCCGAGCAACGAAACGATCCTACTAATTTACTTTGTTTTCATCATCACGCCCCACAAGATCTTATCATCAACAGGCATAAAATTGTTGGGAGTGCACAGCGAAAAAAGAAAAGAAGTGTAATCCAGCATGGCGGAATCTTACTTGCCCAAAGCAAATACACGCCTTCTTTACCTGGAATACTTGAACTTTCAGGCAAAATAATTTCCCCAAAAAAACTAGGCGAAACCATTGTTGATGAGTGCCGATTTGCATTAGGTTGGACTTTTAATGATTCGGAATGGTCCCCTGAAGAACAGGCAAGAATTCAGCATTATGTAAAAATCCGTTTTGATAATACGGATTGGAATAACAAAAGATAAAAAAGAAGCCCCGCAAATTTCTCTGCGGGGCCTAGCGGTTGAGGATTATCAGGATTACCAGGCTGAGGACAGTTTGATTTATAAAAACCAACTCCGCCCAACATTAATGTTCACTTTCATGAACAAACCTACCCATCACATACCTCGAAGTCACTTTCTAATTTAGAAAGCGTTTACTTCTGAGATAGTGGGCACTGGAACGATGCTGGCAGATTTGCCTGCTGGCAGTTTTTCGGCACCCTTGGGAGCTGCTTTGGGAGCGCTCTCTGGGGTAGCTACTTCGCAGCAATCATTCTTGTGCAACTTGGCACGAAGTTTATCAAGAAGGCTTACCTTGCATGGATCGCAGGGATCAGCTTTCTTTTCACACTTCACTACCTTGGGAGCTTCGCACTTTGGTGCGTCGCAGCAATCTTTAGCCAACTTGGCGCGAAGTTTGTCAAGAAGGCTTACTTTGCATGGGTCACATGCGTCAGCTTTCTTTTCGCACTTCACTACCTTGGGAGCGTCACAGCAATCATTCTTTTGTAATTTAGCGCGAAGTTTATCAAGAATGCTTACCTTGCATGGATCGCAGGGATCAGCTTTCTTTTCGCACTTCACTACCTTTGGTGCTTCGCACTTTGGTGCGTCGCAGCAATCATTTTTTTGTAGTTTGGCGCGAAGTTTATCAAGAATGCTTACCTTGCATGGATCGCAGGGATCAGCTTTCTTTTCACACTTCACTACCTTTGGTGCTTCGCACTTTGGTGCGTCGCAGCAATCTTTCGCAAATTTTGCGCGTAGTTTGTCCAACAAGCTTGGCTTGTCACAGCAGGAGCTATTACAAGTGCTTGTAGATGTAACAGCAGGTGCAGCTGCAGGAGCAGCATCAGCACCAGCAACCCATGCTGTGGTCAAAAGTAAAAAAGCAGCGTTCACGAATCAACACCTCCATATAGAGACATATTTATTAGCAACAAGCCCCATCCCAGCGAGACAATCCCGACCGAGCTTGTGGGCCTCTGCCTGCCCTGTTCCTCTTCCGTCTCTCAAAGTGAAGACCCTCGTTTATGTCTCTAAAAACTTGGATCTCACACTTCACAGCTATTCTTTCGGCACCCAATCTTTCCCGGCTTGAATAAGTTTCCCAAAAACTTTTTGCCTCCTATCTTCTACGCATACTCCTTACTTTTCCTACCTAGATTTACTAAACATCTAGGCAAAAACCTTCAATCTTACCCATGCACCCCATTCTCCTGTTTTCTAAAAACGTAGTTCTCTTGTTTTTTATCACACAAAAAAACATTCACTTCGAAATGCTTTCCCTTAATTACTTGGAATAATTAGACTTATGACAAATCAATGAATTGGTTTTCAACCTAAAAGAGTGCTTTAATATTAGACGGCAAGGATTTGCTTCCGAATCACCCTAATCAGCTCATCAACCTGGAATCGTTCTTTTTGCTATAAGTTTTATCTCAAATTGCTTTTTATTGCCTATCTTACGATTTAGGGACAATCGTTTTAGACGTTATGTATTTACCTTCATCGATAGGGTGATTTTATTAAGCAGCGAAATGAATTACCCAAACCAACTATTTTAAAATGAACTATTTCTTCGAATAAATTCTAGATAACACCTTAGTTCCCGTAAAAGATCCCAGACAAGATGCAAAGTGACAAAAAAGCGTAATAGGTAAATTTAATCATTGTTTTCTTTCTTCACTTCTTCAAAGTCCATCTTAACTTTCCCTGTTACTTTTTATCGGCATTATTTTGTTAGATCTTGCGCATAAATAGGGTGATTCTGATTGGCTAATTTAGGCAAGATACGATTACAACCTTGTTAATAACTGCCAAACGGTTAAACTCACTTACAATAAAGTCATATGCACCACAGATGTGTTGCGCCTTTAACTTGCAACGGTAATTTCGATTTAAAAGGGGAGTGCTTTTTGTCCGCTTCAAAGAACTGGGTTTTGCTGGCGCACGATACCGAACTTTGTACAAGCCTTGCAAAAAAAGCGAAAATATCACCTGTTATTGCACAACTTCTTATTAATCGTGGCATTGATTCTTCTGAAAACGTACATCGTTTTCTTAACCCTGTATTAAAAGGATTGCATGATCCGTCCCTACTACCTGGAGCATTAAACGCTGCGGAACTCATTTTAAAAGCATTAAAGGCAGGTAAAATAATTTGCGTATATGGTGATTATGACGCAGATGGTATTTCGGGAACTGCAATTCTCCTCAGATTACTTCGCATACTCGGAGGCAACCCCAGATTTTATGTCCCCAAGCGTTTGGAGGAAGGCTACGGGCTTAATTCCAAAGCTCTTCAATCTCTTGCCCGCTCCGGGGTTCAGCAAGTCATTACCGTTGATTGTGGGATTGCAAGTATCGAAGAAGCAAAAATCGCCAAAGCCTTGGACATCGAATTAATCATTACAGACCACCATGAAATGAAGGCCACCATACCCGAAGCGGCCGCTGTCGTTCATCCGCGACTTCCGGGCAGCACCTACCCCTTCGGCGAACTTTCGGGTTCTGCTGTGGCATTAAAGCTTGCTTGGATGATCGCTGTTCTTCATAGCGGAAGTTCAAAGGTTGAAGATTTCCTCAGAGATTTTCTGGTTGAAGCCATCAGTCTTGCCTCACTTGGCATTGTTGCAGATGTGGTACCTTTACTTGATGAAAATCGAATTCTTGTACGAAGCGGATTGGAAAGACTTACCAAGTCTGCCAACTTTGGCCTTCAGGCGATGGTCAAGGAAAGCAATCTCACCGAAAAAAGGAAACTGAATTCCACCGATATTGGATTCAACCTGGCTCCCAAGCTTAATGCAGCGGGCAGGATTGGGTGTGCACAACTTGTGGTTGACTTATTGATAACCAATCGAATGGATCAAGCCAGAGAAATAGCATTATTTCTCTCCGACCAAAATAAACAACGACAAAAGATCGAAAGACAAATTCTTTCCGAAGCCAAAGAACTCGCTGAATCAGAAGAGTTCTTGAACGATCCATTCCTTGTCCTTGCGGGCACCACATGGCACCCTGGTATTGTAGGGGTGGTCGCTGGCAGACTTACTGAGGAATTTGGCAAACCCTGCATAGTTCTGGCACCTCCTGTTGCTCCCACTTCCACCCAGGAAACTTTAACCGATGAAGATCCTCTTTTAGAATCGGGAACCATATGGTCTGGTTCTGGGAGATCAGGAGGCATGGTCAAACTTCATGAACTTCTTTCTGATTGTGAATCGCTTGTCGTGCGTGCAGGTGGACATGCTGCTGCTGCTGGTCTGCAAATTGAAAAAGATAAAATACCATTACTCCGTGAAAAGCTCTGCAATCTGGTAAAAGAAAAATACCCCACGGGGGTCAAACCTGCCAAGTTGATATTGGATGCTGAAGTGCCCTTATCATCGTTAACTAACTCCTTGGTAAAAGAGCTTGACCAACTTGAGCCTTATGGCATGGGTAACAAAAAACCTATTTACCTAGCTACCAACTTGATGATCGAAAAAGAGCCGACACTTGTTGGCACTGATGGCCTTCACCTTCGCTTTCAAGTTTCACAAGCAGGTGTTAAACTTTGGGCCATTGCTTTTCGCATGGGTAAAAGAAAAGACGAATTAATGTCAAACGGCGGAGTTGTGTCCCTGGCCTTTACACCAAAGCTTAATGAGTGGAATGGTTTTACATCGGTCAGTCTTGAAGTGGTCGATTTTCAACCTCTGCAAAACCCAAACCTCGAATAGGGACAATACATGCATCTGCATTTGCAAGGTCATCGCGGCGCAAGGGGTAACAGGCCTGAAAACACTTATCCCTCGCTCGAGTTTGCAATTGATTGCCTGGTTGATTCAATCGAAACCGACCTTCATCTTTGCGCAGATGAACAAGTGGTTTTATTCCACGACCATTTCTTTCAATTACCCCAATCAATCCACCATTTTCAGATTGAAGAATTCAATCTTCAGGCACTACAAACTGTTTTTAAAACTGTTCCCCAAAAAAATGAAAGATTCCCCTTGCAAGAGTTAATCATCGGCCCGCTTTCAATCATCTTTTGTAAACGGTATGACTTGAATTGCTGGGCACCGCCCACTTTAAATCAGTTCTTTGATTTTGTTGACTTCTATGCAAGCGATGAGGGAAAGACCGCAGGCAAATCGATTGCGCAGCAAAAAGCTGCTGCTTCGCTCTGCTTCGATCTCGAAATAAAACAAACTCCATTCCTAAAATGTAAAAGAGACATCATCTTGAAAATTATTGAAGAACAAATCACAAAACGAAATGCACAAAATCGCACCATAATAAGATCCTTTGATCACACTATTTTACAACAGGCTAAAAAGCTTCTACCTGATTGCACTCTGGGTTTGCTCTCGGATGGAACTATCCAAGTCGATTTTATTAAAGAAATGATTGAAACCGGATCTACACTATTTTGCCCAAAATTTGATTCTTTAAGTAAAGAAATCATTGAAAAAATGCATGGTAATCAATTCAAGGTTATGCCTTGGACTGCAAATAAACCCATTGAATGGGATCAACTTTATCACCTAGGCGTAGACGGCATTACCACGGATTATCCAGAAGCATTCAGACAATGGCAGTATTCTAAAAATAAAAAAGAGATAACCACCGCCTAAACAGGATTATCTCTTTCTTTAAGTTAAATTTTGCCCGGCAAAAGGATTGTTAATCCATCGCAGAACAAAACATTATTATCGGCGGAAACTTAGAAGGCCTTTCCTACGGGAATTGGAAGAATCAGATGATTCCAGAGCCTTAGGTGCTTCTGCAGTCTTTTTTTCTTCACTAGCAGCAACTGGGCTAGAAGAAGGAACCATGGCAACCGAGCCACCACTGGATCTGCCCCTACGAAACAATTTGCCACCTGATGAAGCAGAACAATTGCCCGAAGCGCAAGAGCTACTTACCGAAGAAGAACTCGAAGCGGAGCATACACCGCCAGCGCACTCAGCGCCGGCAACTGCTTGACCCAAACCTACTGCTAGAATTAAACTAATCATCAAAACCTCCTGAAAAACAGAAGACCTATTAAAAGTCTTCTAAAACAATTCCAGACTAGGTTTCTTCCTTGAAACGCTAATAAACAATCCCTGGAACAAAAAACAAACTGCCTCTTCTTGAAGAAGCAAGCCTTTGCTATTCAAATGATAACCGTATGGATTCCATTCCAAGAGTTGGCAGTATCGATGCATATCGATTTGGAGATGTTAGAAGGGTAAAAAGTGAATGGCAAGAAAAATAGATAAAATTTAACGATTTTTTTAGTTGTATCAATTTTTATATTTAGGCAAAGTGTTACGGGTACTGGGTTAATAGTAAATTGAGAACTTCTCATAATAATTTAAATTTATCCTTCTTTTGTGTACAAACGAACACCAAAAATACTTGTAAAGCTTGTTTAGTAAGAGCCATGCGAGGTGATTCGGCTTTTTCAATTATTAGGACTTTTGTGATGTCACCCTCGGCTAGTTCTTAAAAAGAACGGACTTCATTTAGGTATTTACACTAAAATGACGAATTATCTATTATGGAGAAGGAGGTCTTATTTATGAATTTACTTGTAAAACCCACTCATTGGGCTGCAACTGCTATCGCTTTGACACTGCTGGCATTCGGATTTAATACCCTTTTTCCTGACTTTGTAATTCTAAGGGCAAACCTTTTGGTTTTTGGTTTTATTATTGGTCTATCTGGTTTCAGCATAGCCTGTGCCCAAAGACTTCATGGCAAAACATCTGATGGAACTCTAGCACTTACCACTTTTGGTTTATCATTGTCCCTTTTAATCACCACCAATTCCATGGATGCGAGTTGGGACTCCCTTATTCTTGCAAGTTCAGTTTTTACTGCGGTCTCATTTTTTGTTGGAATCTTTGTTTTGTTGCCTTTGTTAGCTAAAAAAACCACAGCAATTTGTTTTGTATTATTTCACTTTGCCAGCATAATCACCGCTGTTACCTCAATCGAACCACCCAATGCCCCGGCTTCATGGCTTGCAACCAATCTTTGGGCCTATTATTTCAGGCATTATTTAACTTTTGCTTATCTAAATAATGCATATCATTTTTACTCCCCCGAACCAGGCCCACCCGTTCTTCTTTGGTCCAAGATCCAATACGAAGATGGAACTTTTCGCTGGTTTAAAATCCCCAATCGAACTGAAAGCCCTATTCAAATGCATTACCAGCGTATGCTTTCGGTCACGGAAAGCACCAATGTCGCCAGTAGCCACAGCCCGGAAAACTGGGAGGAAAAATTACAAAGACGGAATCTTGCTGGCTTGGCAAATCAACCTCAAATTACTCCTCTTAATCGTTCTATGTCGCAGTCGTACATGTTTAAGGAACCAGCGGATTACTCAAAAAGAATGCTGGCATCCTACGCTCTTTATTTGACAAAAAAATTTGCGCATCCCTCTGATAAACCCAACATCAATATCGACAACATTAAAATTTACAGAGTCACCCATAGCATCATCACCCCCACCGATATGTCCAGAGGGGAAAGTGCCCTGGACCCTACATTGTATTATCCTTATTTCATGGGCAGCTTTGATAAGAATGGCAACCTAATCGACCCTAATGATGCCTTTTTATATTTCCTTCTACCCATAACAAGAAATGCCAACCCTAATGAACCCTCTGTATTGAACCATTCTCTTAATATTCATGCTGGGGATGTAAAAATTGTTCCTGAAAAGGAAGGCAGCAACCCATGAGCAATGTAAAGAATACTATTTTCGATCGACCTGCTAATTCGTCTACAAATGCGAATTACAGAAAGACTACGGAGGAAGATTCACAAGGATGGCTCGAGCAATTTGATAAGTTTTGGTTCTCGCCTGTTGCTCCGAACACCATAAGCCTAATTCGCCTCTTAACTGGATGTTTGATTTTTTACATAACCTTATGCTACAGCTTCGAATTATTAGCTTTTGTTGGTCCTGATGGGATTGTTAATCAGGCTCTTGCAGATCATTTCAGGAAAGATACGCCCATGTATGTGATGGCGCCTGAATGGACTGAAAACACGATTGAAATCACCAAAACTAATCTTAGCTGGTCCGTTTTTTATCATGTAACAAATCCTTACTGGATCTGGGTTTTTCACCTCGGTTTTTTGACTGCCAATCTTTGCATGGCCCTGGGTTTGTTTTCTCGGACAAGTACGATTATTTCATGGATTGGCGCATTGGCCTATGTCCATAGGGCACCATCCGGACTTTTCGGGATGGATGCGATGATAATCATTCTACTTTTTTACATGATAATTGCCCCGGGCGGAGAGATCTATTCGCTTGATCATTATTTCCAAAAACTTCGTAGAAAAAAAGCTGGTGACCCAAAATGGAATGAACCCCCTAAACCTTTGGTCCTTTCCAACTTTGTCACCCGAATGATTCAGATTCATTTCTGTATTATTTACTTTGCAGCAGCAACTTCCAAATTGCAGGGATCCTCCTGGTGGAATGGCACCGCACTTTGGGGCGTTTTAGCCAACTATTCCTTCAACCCCATGCATATTTCAGTTTACACGTCTTTGCTGGTATTCCTTACAAAACACAAAGTGCTGTGGGAAATCATCATGACAACAGGTTGTATTTACACTATTGTACTTGAATCTTCTTTTCCTTTTCTGGTTTGGAATCGCAATTTAAAATGGATCATGATTTCTGGATCCATCATGCTTCACACTGGAATTGGCCTATTGATGGGTTTAACCACATTCAGCCTGTGCATGATTACCTTGGTATTGGCGTTTGTTCCACCAGAATTCATCAAAATCTTGATCGATCGTTATGGTATGGGACCTTTCAGGCGTTCTTCTGTTTAACATCTTTTACAGGTTCTGAAATTACTATTTCATTTAAGCAACCACTTTTTTGCTAATTCCTTAAGATTTTAAATCAATCTGTCGATATTAAAGGAAGCCGTTATTTCTGACATTGTCAGAACAAACGCTTTCTTTCCCATGGAAATGATAATGGCTCTTTTGCGGAAAATTACTGGCTCCTCCGTTTCCGCTGTTTTACTGGCGCTTTACTGCGTTATATGCACTTCACTTATAAATGCAGCACCACCCACAGACACTTATTACTCACGAGACGCAGCCTTTATCATTCCTTTTTCTTCCAATCCTGCTGACTCCAAGATTCAAAAAATCCTGTTGCATGTTTCTGAGGATTTTGGCAAAACCTACGCCCATGTTGGCACCGCACTGCCTACTCAAAAACAATTTCTTTTCCGTGCCCAAAAAGACGGGTGGTATTGGTTCTCGGTACAAAGCCAGGAACTCGATGGCAGAATGGTTCCCGCCAATATCAACATTGCGCAACCATCCCTAAAAGTTTGCATAGATAGCACCCCTCCTTCGGTTGTTCTCAGAGGCGTTTTCAAAGATGGTTCCGCTTCGATCGATTGGGATCTCCGCGATGAAACTTTAGATCTTTCCAGCATGAGGCTGGAATTTCGCAATTCTGATGGCAAGGATTGGGTGCCTTTATCTGCGCAACAAATCGCCCAAGGGCAACATGTTTGGAACCCTGGTACTTCTGGAAATATTGAAGTACATCTCACCGTTAGGGACAAATGTGGAAATTTTGGTGAAAGTTCAATTGTCATCCAACCAAATGGCACCAGGGCAGGTAGCTCAGGTCAAGAGAACGGATCGGGCAAAAGCAATATCTCAATGGTAAAAAGTCGAAGGTTCCAACTAAATTACAAAATTGACGATGTAGGCCCTTCGGATATTTCCCGGGTTGAGGTATATGTCACTCGCGATGGTGGTAAAGTTTGGCGCAAGTATGATCAAGATGCCCCCAAGATACCCCCTTGTATTGTTGATGTCCCTGAAGAAGGCCGATATGGTTTTACTCTTGTTGCCCGAAGTGGGGTCGATCTGGGAGAACATCCCCCAAAATCAGGGGATCTTCCTCAATTCTGGGTCGAAGTTGACGAAACCAAACCTTTGGTTAAGCTCATTGGCGTTGATGTTGGCCGGGGCATCGACCAAGGCAACCTAAGCATAACATGGACCGCTGCTGATAAATATCTTGGCCCAAATCCTATCAATATTTCATATGCAAAAACCCCCGAAGGCCCCTGGATTGTTGCTGTTCCAAATCTCCCTAACACAGGAAGATATGTATGGCGTATGCCCAGCGAAGGGTTGCCCTATCAATTTTTTGTAAGGGTTGAAGCCTCGGATCTTGCAGGAAATATCGGATCTGCTGAAACCACTGGTGCAGTTAAAGTTGATTTATCCACCCCCAAGGCCAGAGTTACGGGTGTCGATGTATCCCCAGTAGGCGGCGGTGGATATACTCCACCTGCCAGTCCCATCAATCAAGATATCCCGGCGGTACCATCTTCAAAACCAACTTCTTCTTTTCCAAATACTCCTTCCAGCACTATCCCAAGTAATAATGGTAGTGCACCTGCAAACCCCACGTCCTTTCCAGGATTTGGATCGGAAGGAATGCCAGCCTTTCCAACAAACCCAGTTAAACCAAAATAGTCTCGATTTTCCTCCGCTACAAAGTAGCATGAATATCATGAAGTGATATTCAATCGGGGGTTTTAATGGAAGTTGAACAGTTCTTAAAAGATCAGGCCAAACTTCAAGTGCAACCAGTTTATGTAATTACTGGCTCGGAAGACTACCTCCATAGAAAAGCAGGAAAGGCTCTTAAAACCCAAATCCTTGCGGGTAATGAAGACCTCGGATTGGCCTCTTTCGTGGGTGACAAAACATCCTTTGCAGAAGTAAGGGAAGAGTTAACAACACTTTCATTCTTTGGGGGTAAAAGACTCGCATGGGTTGAGCAGGCAGATGATTTTGTCAGCAAGAACAGGGCTGCTCTCGAAAAATATTTCCAGGCACCCAGCTCCAATGGTGTCCTAATCCTTGAAACATCTTCCTGGCCATCAAATACCAAATTATCAAAAATGCTTCCCAAAGAAGCTCTTATTACTTGCGAGGCCCCTGTTCGTAAAGATTCGCTTATTGCATGGTGCATTGCCCAGGCTAAAAACATTCATGAAAAACCACTCGCAAACGATGCTGCAACCTTACTTGTTGAACTGATTGGCCCGGATCTGGGCAGACTGGATCAAGAAATTGCCAAGCTAGCTTGCTATGCTGCGGATAATCCAAAAATAAGCGCAAAGGATGTTGATTTACTAGTTGGTCTGGGGCATGTTGAAAAGATCTGGGTACTATTTGATCACATCGGGCAGGGTAATCAAAAAGCAGCATTTCAATTACTCTTTGAATTGTTTGAACAAGGTGAAGAACCTATGAAAATCCTTGGGGCATTTAGTGCTCAACTCCGAAAGTTGGCCTATGCAGGGAGATTCGCAATGCAAGACAAACCCATGGCTTTTGCACTGGAAAAAGCCGGTTTTTTCAGTTTCACTAAAACTAGCGCTGAAGCCCAACTTCGTAAAATCGGACGCAAGAAAATTAATAAAGTTTTAACTTGGCTCATCGAAACAGATACAGGAATGAAAGGGGGAAGCCAAATCCCCCCCAAAACACTTATGGAAAGATTGCTCGCAATGCTTTACGCCAATTAACCTAGCTTTAAGGCAGCTAAACAATGACCCCCTCCAATATGCAAAAACCCAAAATCTTGATCACCATGGGTGATGTTGCCGGGGTTGGCCCCGAAATCATCGTTAAGGCTTGGGGAGAAATTCTTACTTTTTGCGAACCAGTGGTCGTAGGTGATCCTACATGGCTTGAAAAAGCCATTCATTTACTCAACAAAAACACAAAAGTCCAAGTTATCAATGAACCTGAGCAGGCAATGCCCCAACCAAATCTGATAAGCTGCACCAGGATAAAAACAGCCGATCTATCTACTGTTAAATTATGCAACATTAATGCCTCTGCCGGTCAGGCTGCCCATGATTATCTAATCCAGTCGATTGATTGGGCACTTGAAAACCGCGCTAGTGCAATTGTTACTGCGCCACTTCACAAAGAGGGCCTGCATCTTGCAGGACTCGATTATCCTGGACACACAGAAATATTAGCATCTAGAACCAAAGTCCCAGAACACGTCATGATTTTGGCACTTCCAGAATTGGCGGTGGCCCATGTTACTTTGCACCTCGCATTGAAAAATATTTTCAATGAACTTAGTGTCGAAAGAATTGTTGCTAGGGCCCAACTACTAGAAAATTTACTTACCAAAGTTTTAGGCCGTGCCCCCCGCATTGCAATTGCCGCACTCAATCCACATGGAAGCGATGGCGGCCTCTTTGGCAACGAAGAGCAAACAATCATCCAACCTGCAACTGATCTTTGTAAACGGCAAGGAATGACAGTTTCAGGGCCAATCCCTGCGGACACCTTATTTCTAAGAGCAAGCCAGGGGGAATTTGATGGCGTGGTCGCAATGTACCACGATCAAGGCCACATCGCCTTGAAACTTTTAGGGCAACGAAGGGCTGTTAACATTACAGCGGGTTTGCCAATTATTCGAACCAGTGTTGCCCACGGCACCGCATATGATATCGCCTGGAAAGGCATTGCAGACGAAAGCAGCTTAGTATCAGCTGCAAAATGGGCTGTCAAATTAGGCTAACAAAAACTAAATGGAAGGTATTTTAATTTACTTATCATTTTTGAATATTTTTGAAATAAAGTAAATTTTAAGCTTGAGCTTTAGAAAAAAACTGCAAAATTATTAAATAACTAGGAAACCTTTACTTAATTTAGGGGTTTAATAGAAGTGGTGAAGTCTATCGGGGCAAGTTAGCCCTGAAATCACCGGCCTTGGAAGCAATTCCTAGGATGGTAATTAGTAATATTTTATGGAGTATATCATTATGTTTCGTCGTATGTTTGTTGCTGCTGCTGCAGTTGCTTTTGTTGCTTTTGGTGTAATCGCAGGCGAACACAAGGGTGCAATCACCAAGTACGAAGCAGGTTCCAGCCTCACCATCAAGGTTAAGAAAGAAGAAAAGACCTTGAAAATCGCCAAAGACGCAAAAGTTGACGATGCTGTAGCTAAGAAACTTGGCAAAATTGGTGAAAAAGGTGTTCCTGCTGTTGTTATCACCAATGACAAAGACGAAGTAACCGAAATCAAAGCTGGCGAAAAGAAAGCCAAGTAATTTGGGACGGCTTATTTAAAAAAAGCCCGGCCATTAACATGGTCGGGCTTTTTATTTAAATTAAACACTTTCACTCTTGATTTCCCCCCCTGTAATGATAGGATTTTAGTTTACGTAATAGGTTTATGGACCAAGAAAGGCTTATGTTAGCCTGACGGAGGTCGGTGGAGAACTATATGTCGATCACTAAGGAACGCAAGTCTCAACTCATTGACAAGTATCGCCGTAAGGCGACTGATACCGGGTCGCCGGAAGTTCAAATTGCTTTGTTGACCCAACGCATTAACGAGTTACATGAGCACCTGCGCATCCACAAGAAGGATCATGCCAGTCGCCGCGGTTTGCTGATGATGGTCAGCAAGCGGTCTGGTTTGCTTTCCTACTTGCGAACGAAAGATCACGAAAGCTACACCACATTGATCGGCAGCCTGGGCCTTCGCAAATAAAGTAGGCCAATTAATCTACTTTTAAGGCCAGTTTAATTCCATAGGGGAATTCGGGCAAAGCTTTTCAAATTCCGGTTGTTCCCTTGGTCAGGAATTTTGTTAGGGAACATGCAAGTTGGATAGTAGGTTTTGTATTCTGAAGAAAAATCTGAAAGTTTCCTTCCTACGAAGGATTCCGAATTTCTTTTTAGCTATTTTCATTAGCAATTTCCCCATAAACTCTGTTCTGGTTTCGATTAACGCTTTTTCATTGTTGGCTTTAGCCAAATGAGAATGTTGGAGGTTTTATAAATATGCAGGCAATTCGTGTAGAAAAACAATTGGGCACCCACACTCTGATTCTTGAAACAGGTAAAATTGCAAAACAAGCCCACGGTGCAGTTATCGTTCGTTATGCAGATACCATGACTCTTTCCACCGCAGTGGAAGGCTCGGCTGAATCCACCAAAGATTTTTTCCCCCTGGTTGTTGATTATCGTGAAAAAACCTACGCTGCTGGTAAATTCCCAGGTGGGTTCATGAAGCGTGAAGGAAGACCTACCACCAAGGAAATTCTTACCTCCCGCTTGATTGACAGGCCCATCAGGCCTCTTTTTCCTGCTGACTATTTACGCGAAGTTCAGGTCATGGCCAGCACACTTTCCTGCGATCGGGATTTCGATCCTGATGTACTTGCGATGATCGGCTCGAGCGCTGCCCTTCATATTTCACAAATTCCTTTTCTACAACCCACTGGCTCGGTTCGCATTGCCAAGGTCGCAGGCGAACTCATTGTTTTTCCTACCTATGCCCAAGTTTTAGAAAGCGATTTGGATTTAATCGTGGCCGGCACAAAAGATGCCATTACCATGATCGAAGGTTTCGCCAAGGAAGTTCCCGAAGATCAGGTCTACGAAGCAATCATGTTTGCTCACGAGCAAATCAAAATCATTGTGGAATTAATCCATGATTTAAGAAAAGCAATGGGCCTCCCAATAAAAGAACTACCTAAAGCCCCTCCTGCTAATCCATTGAATGATGAATTCAAATCCAAGTTCTACGATGAATTTGCCCGAAGAAAACAAACTCTCGGCAAAGCAGAACGCTATGCTGCAATCAAGGAAATCAAAGACGAAATCAAGAAAAAATACCTGCCTGAAGGTGAAGAAAAACCCGTCTACACTCCAGCTCAAGTATCAGCAGCACTTGGCTGGCTCGAAGAAAGAATCGTCCGCGACCTTATTCTCTCAGGAAAGCGTATCGATGGTCGTGATTTACGACAGGTTCGCCCACTTTATTGTGAAGTAAGCCTTCTCCCCAGAACCCACGGTTCTGCTTTATTCCAACGAGGCGAAACCCAGGCACTGGTGACAACCGTTCTTGGAACGTCGAGCGATGAACAACGCGTTGATGGCATAACTGATGAAATCACAAAAAAATTCATGCTCGATTACAATTTTCCGCCCTTCAGCGTAGGCGAATGCAAACCCAACCGTGGCCCAGGTAGAAGAGAAATCGGCCACGGGGCCCTTGCTGAACGCAGCCTTCAAGCTGTGCTTCCAACGGTTGAAGCTTTCCCTTATACCATTAGGCTGGTTTCCGACATCATGGAGTCCAATGGTTCCTCCAGCATGGCTTCGGTTTGTGGCGGAACTTTGGCTCTTATGGATGCCGGTGTTCCTATCACCAATCCTGTTGCTGGTATTTCTATCGGCCTTGTCAAGGAAAAAGACAAATACTCTCTCCTTACTGATATCATGGGCGATGAAGATCATTATGGTGACATGGATTTTAAGATCGCTGGTACCGGGATCGGTATTACCGCAATCCAACTTGACCTAAAGATTGATGGCATTGGTGCGGATATCATCAAGGATACCCTTGAACAAGCTCGCATCGCCCGTAGGGATATTCTCCGAACCATGCTTGCTGCTTTAAGGCAGCCTAGGGCTACTATAAGTGCCTTTGCTCCCAGACTCCTTACCGTTAAAATTAACCCTGAAAAAATCGGGGCACTTATCGGACCGGGTGGTAAAAATATCAAAAGCATTCAGGAATCAACTGGAGCTAAAATTGACATCAAGGATGATGGTACTGTTTTCATCTCCCATAACGATTCAAAGGGTGCTGAAGCTGCAAAGGCTAAAGTTGAATCGATCACAGAAGAAGTTAAAATTGGCAAAATCTATGAAGGTAAAGTTTCTTCCGTAAAGGATTTCGGCGCCTTCATTGAAATTCTGCCTGGCCGTGATGGCCTTTGCCATATCAGCGAACTTGAAGACAAATTCATTAGCAAAGTTGAAGAAGTTTGCAAGGTTGGTGATATTATCGAAGTCAAAGTTATTGCAATTGATGAACACGATCGCATTAAACTTTCACGAAAAGTGATCCTTCGCGAACGGAACCCTAACCCACAGCCTGAAACACAACAACAAAGACCCCAAGGTGACAATGACCGCGGGGATCGTGGCGGCGACCGTGGTGATCGTGGTGGTGACCGCGGGGATCGTGGTGGCGACCGCGGGCATCGTGGCGGTGATCGCCCCGAAAGTGGCGGCGGATCAGGTGGACATCGTGGCGGGGACCGTGGCGGCGATCATGGTGGCAGGCGTCATCATGATAATCGTAGAGGCCACAACGACAATCGCGATTAGTCGCAAAATTGTTTAATCTCCCTATTATTTTAATCTGGAATTTGAGGGCCCATCTTTGGGCCCTTACCAGGAGTCTTTGATGAGTGATCCCTACACAGAACTTGCGGAACTCGCAGGTGGGTTCATTCATGAAATCAAGAACCACCTCAGTACTTTTGGCCTTAATCTCCAGTTGCTTGCTGAAGATTTTAATGACCCTCAAACCCAACGAGAGCGCAGGGCATTTGAACGAGTTCAACGACTTCAAAACGAATGCGAACGGCTTGTAGAAGTATCCAATGACTTCCTACGTTTCTCTCGCATTGAAGAATTAAATCTGCAACCATGCGATCTTTTATTGATCCTGGAAGAACTTATAGATTTCTTCGGACCTATGGCACGAAGCTCCAATATCAAGGTTAATCGCTATTTACCTTCCGACCTTCCTGCTGTTTATCTTGACAGCGAAATCTTCAAACAAGCATTGCTTAATCTGCTTTTGAATGCAGAACAAGCCATGCCAAAGGGTGGCGAAATCACCATTCAAGCAATTATCTCTCCCGATAATATTACTCTCAATCTAATTGATACTGGCAAAGGGATTTCCCAAGAGGGATTGGATAAAATATTCAAACCTTTTTATTCCACGCGACCCGGCGGTACAGGCCTTGGGCTTCCAACTACAAAAAAAATAGTCGAAGCACATGGGGGCACCATTGAGGTACAAAGTGAACCGGGGAAAGGAACGAAGTTTTCCATCCGTCTTCCATTGAAGATTCCAAAGGGACTTTAAATCATGCCTGCATCTCAACAGCCACCTTTTGCATTGGCAAATTTGAATGGCGAAATCACCCCGCTTTCAGAGGCCAAAATACCAGCATTAGACAGAGGGTTTCTTTTTGGAGATGCTGTTTACGAAGTAATGTGGGTCCACCAAGGCAAAATGTGGCTCGAAGAAGAACATTTTAACCGGCTCGAACGAAGCTTGAAACTTATCCGGATCCAAGGTGTAAATCTTCAAACTCTTGCTGCAAGAGTTTACGAAACTATCAAGGCAGGAAAATTTAAAAACGCCATTGTCTATATCCAAATCACAAGGGGTGCAGCACCAAGGAGTCATGCTTTCCCTAAAGATGTCAAGCCCTTTGAATTTCTGTTTGTTCAGGAATTCAACGACCCTTATGCAGAAATGCGTGATAAAGGAATCCACCTGCTTTCACGCCCAGATATTCGATGGGATCACTGTGACATCAAATCCACCAATCTTCTCGCAAATGTGCTGGCAATTCAGGATTCTAAAGAAGCGGGGTGCCAGGAAGTATTATTTTATCTAAAAGATGGCACGATCACAGAATCTGCACACTCAAGCTTGTTTGGGGTATTGGACGGGATTTTATATACAAGCCCCAGTAGTGAATTAATCCTGCCGGGCATTACTCGCAATCATCTGTTAAAACTTATTACAAAAGAAGGCATTCCTATCAGAGAAAAATCATTGAATCTTGCGCAACTTGAGGAAATATCTGAATTGTTTATTACTGGGACAACCTCGGGGGTATTACCCGTGGTTACCGTGGATAAAAAGCCCATAGGTAGTAGCAAGCCCGGGCCAATAACCAGAAGAATAGAAAAGGCTTACTGGGATTCAGTCAAAATCTGGAGCCAAAATGCAAATCACAAGCAAGATGGCTTAGGGATCTAACTTACTTATTTTCCTGCTGGTGGCCTCGTGCCCGGTGGGATTATTCCTGTTTCACCGGGTTGAGTATTTCCTGGGACACCGCTCGTTTCCAGTCCGCCCTCAAGTAAAAGCCTTAGGATCATATTTTCTGAAGGGTCTTCTGAAACGGAAAGATCCTGAGTTTTTAGCATCTCACTTTGAATTCTACGAAGATCAACAAAGAACTTTTCTCCTTCAAGATTTTCAGTGAAGATAAAATCAATCCATTCTAGACAAAAGTTGGTTTTTGCTTTCTTTACATCATTTGAATCCGCAGTTAAGAAATGCTTGTTAAATATTTTTGTAACCAAACTTTGGCTTAATACCACATCCTTGGGCAGCATCTCAAAATCTTTACAAAATGCCATGAATGCAGATTGTTTTTTCTTTACTAGAAAATAAACCAAGGCCCATGATTCTGTATTAAACTGCTCTTGGCCGGCTTGGGGGGAAAGGTTGGGAGCATTGGTATTCGCCAGCAATCTGGAAAGAATAGCCTCAAACTCGACAGGTGTCCTTTTATTTTTATAAATCTGCCTGAATAATGGTAAATGATAAGAGTTGGCACTTCCAAATGACATCCAAGGTGAGCAATGGGGTGTTTCAAACACACCAGCCAGGCCTTCGGAAAACCATTTTGGTAAAACCACATTGGTTGGAAGAGTTTTAGTGGCATAAAAGAGTTGCAAGGTACCAAAGTTCCCAATGGTGTTCCAAACTGTTTCCTGATCCAAGGCACGATTTAAAACTGCTAGAGCTCCAGCGTAAACAACCTCCAATATGTCCGCAGCGGGTGGATGCCCTTGCCCTATTTTCCCAATAAGCAGTTGATTGAAGTCATACCCCTTGGTTGTCCATTCTTTCATTTTAAGGCCCAGCATTTCAGATATGGGATCAAGCCTTTTGGTGCATAATACAAGCAGCTTTTCCCTAGGCAGAATAAAACCTTGAGCCTTGGGCTTGTTCCCAATCAATGATAGATGCATCTCGTTATAAACATCGGGTTTAGTTGTAATCACAACTGAAAGCTTGTTTTTTGGCAATTCAATCTGGGTGCCATGCAACGAAAACCACATGAAAAATGTCGAGTAGTTCTTTTCCAATTGAGCTACCCACAATTTAACCTCTGGATCATTGGGAAGCCCATCATGAATTACTTCAAAGTGATCTGAATTTTCCTGGCTAAACCCTACGAAACTTTTGGAAAGAGCGGCGAAAGCTGGATCAGGATTACCTTTTTCTTCGGTTGCTTTTTTTGTCTTTGAATATATTTCAATTATAGGCGACTTACTCTTTGATTCTTTGATCAACAAATCCATGGTATCTTTAAACTCTTTGGTCATACCATGTTCGAGGGCAAATTTCCCAACCTTATCAACAACATCGCTGACACTTTTTTTGTCTTTTAAACCAGCAGTGCGCTCTGTAAGAATTTTACTGAGGGAGGGCAATGCAACAGCTTTGCCTTTAATAGATTCATCCGAGATAATCTGCACAAATTGCATCGAACTATTCGGAACAAAGTATTCACCAGTTATGGCACCGGGAACATCCGTGGTAACCAAAGGCATTGTCTTGCCATTCCAAGGATGATCAAACCGATTCCAATGCCCAACCTTTAACTTGGCATCGGTTACTACAGGTTGTGCGCTTGGGGCACCACCCGGTTGACCTGCAGGTTGGCCTGCAGGAGCACCTTGCTGGGTTATTTTATTATCCTGATCGACTATAATATAAGGAAGTTGGGGGACCGCAAGCCTCTTGTTTAATTCGACCACAGTAAAAACAAATCGGGAATTAAGTGTAAATTCTCCGCTTTCAATAATTCCTCCTGAGAAACCACCTTCACCCGGAACAGCACCTGGCCCCTTGGGGCGTGGGGGTCGAATTCCAGGACCAACCGGCATAGGCATAGGAACACCACCCGGGGGCATTGGTACTCCAACGCCTGCGCCCGCTGCTGGCCCCTTTTCCAATGGCTTGGTTAAATCAACTCTGATCAAATAATATTCCGCGTGGATTGCTGCGGTCGTTATGAAAAAAATAGCCAAGGCTATGATTCTGCTTAGCATGGTATTCCCCTAAATATCAATAAACTTCAATTCCCTATTATCCTGACGGTTTTACAAATCAACTGCAATGGTAAAACAACGAAAATGATCGGGTTGAGCCTCGAAATTACATCTAATTTAAGAAAGCATCTGGTCAAGGGCATCCTGGGTATGGGTTAAATCTTTAAATAACAAATCTGGCGCATGGGATTCTAATTCTTTTTCTGTATGCCATCCCGTTGCAACTGCCAGAACTTTAGCGCCAATCGCCCGAGCACATTTAATATCCAATGGTGTATCGCCTAACACCCATACCTTAGATGTGGCAAAATCTTTTCCGAATCTGGAATGGATTTCGCCCAAAGCCTCCCGTGCGACATCGTCCCGGTCTAAGTGATGGTCACCAAAGCCTCCAAATTGAAAGTGTTCAAAGATTCCGAAGTGGCAAAGTTTTATTTTGGCTCCCGCACGAAGATTTCCTGTAAGAAGCCCCACTGCACAATCATCTCTGGTTTTTAAATCCTCAAGCATAGTTTTGATGCCTGGCAAAATCTTGCCCTGCACACTTTTAAGGCATTCCGGAAGATGAGCCAAATAAGCTTTCATCATCGTTTCATAAGAAACATCCGTATGCTCAATTCCATGCAGTCTAAGTAAATCGTGCAGGATGCCTTTATCAGTACGACCACTAAGGCTTAATCCATCAACTATGTGGTTGATGCCAAACTTGGAGGCCATTCCTTTTTCCAAGGCATCTTTCCCGGCCCCTGCACTTGAAAGCAACGTTCCATCGATGTCAAAAAGAAGAATATTTTTAACCATTATCGTTTTCCATTGGTTATTAATGTAATTAGTGTCGAACAGTATTATCTTAGAAAGTACAGCCAATGCACTACCTAATTGATGGTTATAACCTTTTACGAGCCGTAAGGAAACTAAGCGATTCAGTTCCGCCTGGGGTATTGGAGCTTGAAAGGAACTGGTTGTTAAAACATCTGCACGATCTATTAAAAGATAACCCAGAAGCAAAACATAATGTCACACTTGTGTACGATGCAAAGAATGGATTAGCAGGGCCAAAAAAGGCGAGTAAATTCCCCGAGATAACCGTTATTTTCGCATCAGGTTCTGATGCAGACACCTACATAGAAACAGCTTTGCAGGAAGAAAGGTTCCCCAAGACTTTAGTGGTGGTATCTGATGATAAAAGACTGATAAAAGCTGCAGAGAAAAAAGGTTGCCTGCATGTTGGATGTTTAGATTTAGAGTTTCATCTAAGAGACAACAGCAAACCAAAGGAAGAACTCCACATTCCTCTGAAACCCGTGGAACTTACGGCTGATGAAACAGCCCAATGGGAAGAGCTATTCTTTCCCGAAGGCAAAGGGAAGGAAGAATTTGAAGGTTTAAGCGACCCATTCTTCCGCCCCAAAATCAAGAAACCCAAAAAGAATTAACGGTTTGGATTGTTTCGGTAGGTATTTAAAACCTGCCTTTGTGGGCCCTGCACTCTTTCTAGTGAAGTGCTGACTGCTGCTCTCGAAGGCCTGCCAAGTTTTTCATATTTGGAAGCGGCTTCGAATGCCTCTGCAGCCTCTGCCTTATTTTGAGCCAAGCGGGAAAGCCCCAGATAATATTGATAGCGTGCATCTTGTCTTTCATTTTCAACAGCAGCCATGAATGCCTTTTCAGCTTCGAGATACCGCTTGTTAAAATAAAGTGCCATGCCTGTTGCATAAAAGCGTTCAGCTTCCACGGGGTTGGCTTGATTGGCCAAATTATGATTCGTCAAGCTGGGATGATCTTCGATGATTTTCATAAGGTTTTCGAAGTGAATGGGCCCGATTTTCTCACGAAGCCCGGTTACATATTCCCTAATTGCCTTGGTGGGCAGACCTTTGATTGCGTATGCCTGAGCCTTGGAATCAAAAGGAGCATCGGGCGAAGCAAGAATCTCCTCAGCAAGCTTAAGAGATTCCTTGGGGCTGATCTTGGGACGTTCGGGAGGGAACACAATTTCAGGTTGTTGAAAATAAAACCCAGTCATCAACATAACAAATAAGTTTGTCATTATTTCCGGTTCCTTTTTCTCGAGTACACCTACCTTTTCAACATCTGCTTCTTTAGGCTTGATATTGGTTGGTAAAACTGAATTTAATAGCCTTGCTAGTGCGATGCGATAAACAATACCCTGTGCATCCAATGCCTTATTTTCATTTACAGCTTTGCGATAAAAATCAATCGCATCGATAATTTCGCCACGTACCTCTGCAACTCTTCCCTTGGCATAGTAAGCAAGAGCAGTCTTAGCCACGACAGCTTCATCCGCATCCTTGGCAGCTTCCAAAAGCAATGGGTCATTGGGTTGTGGCTTACCCTTGGCTTTAACCTGAGCTCGTTCAATTTTAACCAGGCAACGATCTGATAGAAGCTCTGGCCTTCGCTTGGGGCTGAATTGGGCGGAAAGTTCAATCGCCTTGCTAAGTGAATTGATGGAATCTTCAATCTGATTCATCGACTCCTGTTTTTTACTTAATTCAACAAAATAAGTAACAGGATCGTTTGCCTCTTTAAGTGCAACATCAGCTTGAAGTTTCCAGGCGATATCACCTGCATTTAAGGCAGCTTTACCTTTTTCAAGCAAAGCTTTTGCTTCCACGTACTTACCTTGATTTCTCAGGGTGATACCTTTAAGAACTTCAGCGCGGGCCTTTAATTCAGGATTTGCCGAGGCATCTACCATCACTTTTTCAACATCCTCGGCAGCTTTCTTTTCCAATTCTGCTTGGCCTTTTTTCTCCATCAAAGTACGCCAGTAATCAAGCATCTCTGCTGGCTGCCGACTTTCCTTTAATTTCTTGGTGGTATCGACCAGATTGGTTTGCAATCCACGGATCATACCTTGAGGATCTTTGCTCTGAATAATTTCCATGCCTTTTTTCAAGCCATCCACAACATTCATGGGATTGGTTTTATCTTTCACCAAGTTAGCCTGGGAAAGTTCTGTTCCGATGGAGGCTACAAAATCTTCAGATTTCTTGAGGGAAACTTCGACTTTTGTTTTCTCATCCTTCAGCATGGCAAGCTTGGTATCAGCTTCAGCCAGTTTTTTCTCAGTTGCTTTCTTTTCCTCTGCAATTTCTTTTTTGGCTGTATCTTCGGTTTCCTTGATTTTCTTGTCTGCAGCAACCATGGTTTCTTTCAAGGTTTTATCGGCTTCAGCTTTTTGGTCTGCAAGCTTTTTATCTGCATCTTTTAGACTCTCCTTGTAAGTTTTATCAGCTTCATCGAGTGCGGTTTTTTTATCCTCAGCAGCCTTTTTCAACTCAGCCTCATGCTTGGCAAGAAATACTTTTTCTTTGGTTTTGTTCTCTTCGTCATTTTTTGCTGCTTCTTCTTTGATTTTGGCAACTTCATCTGCCTTGGATTTGGCATCAGATTCAGCTCTCTTTTTGCCATTTTCAAGAGCAATAACTTGTTCGCTTTTATTCATGCGAAACTCTTGGGGGATTTCGATGCCAAACTCATATAGACCACCAAAGATGCCCGCACCAAGAATAGTTCCCACCATCGTACCTACCAAAATCCCACCACGCTTGCGTGGAGGTGCAACAGGTTCTGGGTCAGCCTCTTCAATTTCTTGTTCTTCTTCTTGTTCAGATTCTCCAGAACCGGAATTCTCTTCGGGTTCAATGTATTTCCCGATGTCATCATCATCGTCAGCAGAAGCAGCAGGGGTTTGATTTGTTGCTTGAACTGGTTCCTGCTCAAATGAAGTGGTAGCGCCTTCAGCATCCTCTTCGATCGGTTCCTCAGGATTATACTCATCTGCAGATGCAGTTGGTTCGCTGGGTACTTCTTCACCAGATTCCTGTTCAGCATCAATCTCCGAACCTGCGGGTGCAAATTGGGTATGCTTTGATTGCTTTGAAGCCAACTGGGTTTTCTTGGGGCTTGGTGCCCGCACTTCTTCAGAATCATCCTGATTTCCAATGGAAACGACTTCGCTGGAGGAAGACTCAGAATCAAATTCTGGCACATTAAATCCAGAATCATTTAACGCATCATCAATATCAGAATCTCTGGCTAGCATGGTTTTTTTAATTTCCGGCTGCTTGGTGTTTTCGATTTCATCCAATGCAGAAAAGTCGCTGGAATCAGCAGCGGTTGTATTCTCAACAACCTCTTCAGTAATTTCTTCAAACATGTCTACTTCGACTTCATCTCCAGGTGGATCCAATGCTTCCGCTTTTTCCGAATCAGAACCACTCATGGCAATGGTAGAATCATTATCCTCAATGGGTTCGGGGATTTCTAAAGCGCCCTCTTCTTTGGGAAGAAGAAGTTCTGGATCACTATCTTTTTTTCCTTTTTTATCATTCTTTGCCATGACTTATGTACTCTCCGAGAAAGCTTTCTTCAGAAGCACGAGAAATCTACGAATTCCCCATGCTCAATACGGGTGATTTGCTTACACTAGTATTGTCTAAGGCAAAAAGACATAACGCAAGAGGTTTTCCATCTTTCCTCAATCTCCAAAGCTATTAGATCCTTGTTTTCGTTAGAATCGATACTAAAGGACATGAAGTGTACAAAAAGCTAGGCTTTATTAGACTTGGGCTAGGTTGGAGTATAAAAAATGAGCAAGAAGTGGTAAAAGACAAACATAGATGCAAGAAATTACTGAATACATTGCCTGTTAAAATAAAAATCGTAGAATGAAAAGCTTAAGGCGATAATTGATTAATTTTTCCCCAAGGGGCTGGGACAATGTCTTATAAATGCGATGTTTGCGATAAGAAAGCGGGCCAAGGCAATACCTACACTTACCGCGGAAAAGAAAAATACCTCGGCGGTATCGGCCGTAAGGTAACTGGCAAATCCAAGCGCTTGCACAGCCCAAATTTGCAAACGCTTCAATGTCAGGTTGGTGGCTCTGTTCAAAGGCTCACCGTTTGCGTTCAATGCATTCGGTCTGGTAGAATTCAAAGGCCTGTGAAGAAGCGTCCCTTCCAAATTCAAGCCGGCATGGTTTAATCGTACCTTGTAGGGAGTTTCCCTTGGCGATTACCGCAGATCAAATCAAATGGATTGCTCACCTTTCGAGGTTGGAGCTTAAGCCTGATGAGTTAATTGCTGCATCCACGCAGTTAAGTTCTATTTTAAACTACATCAATCAACTTCAAGAAGTTAACACGGATCATGTTGAACCTTTGGCCCATGCGCTAGATGTTTGCAACGTTTTTCGTGACGATGTATTAAAAGAATCACTCAATGTAAACGAGGCACTTGCAAACGCTCCTGATCGTCAGGGGAACTTTTATGGTGTGCCTGCGATATTAGAATAATCATTTTAGCTTCAAAGAATTTGACATAAATTTAACTTTGCAACAGGCCAGAAATGTCGACCGTAACCAGCAAATTAACAGAAAAAACCGCTGCCGAGCTAATCCAAATTCAAGCAAAAGGTGAAGCCAATGCTGAAACCATCACCAAGGCATTCCTGGAAACAATCAAAGCCAAAGATCCCAAAGTAAAAAGCTTTTTGCTCGTCAACGAAGAAGCAGCTTTGACAACCGCACGCTTGATTGATTCGAAGCGTTCCAAAGGCGAAAAACTTGGCCCCCTTGCTGGTGTTCCAATCGCAGTCAAAGATAACATTTGCACCAAAGGTACACCCACAACTTGCGGCAGCAAAATGCTTGAACACTTCATCCCACCCTATGATGCACATGTAACAGAAAAACTGCATCACGCCGATGCGGTGATTCTTGGCAAAACCAACCTTGATGAATTTGCAATGGGCTCATCAACAGAAAATAGCGCCTATCAAACAACGCGAAATCCTTGGAATCTCGATTGTATCCCCGGCGGTTCCAGCGGTGGTTCAGCCGCGGCTGTTGCTGCCTGCGAAGCCCCAATTTCATTGGGGTCCGATACGGGTGGTTCAATTCGTCAGCCCGCAAGTTTATGCGGCATCGTTGGATTAAAACCCACCTACGGCAGGGTCTCCCGCTACGGTCTAGTGGCATATGCCAGTTCGCTGGATCAAATCGGCACCTTCAGCCATGATGTTACAGACACCGCTCTTTTATTGAATGTGATTGCTGGCAAAGACAACCGCGACAGCACCTGCACTTCAACCGAAGTCCCAGATTATACTGCAAATCTTGAGCTTCCAATAAAGCCATTTACCATAGGTGTGGCGCGGGAATACTTTGCAGGTGGGTTGGATGCAGAAGTAGAGAAATCGGTAAGGGAAGCGCTTAATGTGCTTAAAAGCAAAGGCGCAACCATCAAAGAAATATCCCTTCCTCACAGTACTTATGCAGTTGCAACTTATTATCTTGTTGCAACCGCAGAGGCATCAAGCAATCTGGCCCGTTATGATGGAGTGCATTATGGACATAGGTCGAAAGACCATAAAAACCTTATCGACATGTACTGCAAAAGCCGGGGAGAAGGTTTTGGGGCTGAGGTTAAAAGGCGAATTTTACTAGGTAACTATTCGCTATCGAGTGGCTATATTGATGCCTATTATCTTAAAGCCTTGAAAGTACGCAGGCTTATTCGCGACGACTTCGACAAAGCCTTTGCAGATTGCGATGTAATAGCAGGGCCAACTGCACCAACTTGCGCTTTCAGGATAGGAGAAAAAAGCTCAGATCCGCTTTCCATGTACTTATCCGATATTTACACGATTAGCTGCAATTTAGCGGGCATTCCAGGCATCAGCATCCCTTGTGGTTTCAATTCGAAAAATCTTCCAATTGGATTGCAATTACTGGGCGCACCTTTTTCTGAAGAAAAACTTCTGCACATCGCGCGAACCTACGAAAAAGAAACTTCTTGGCACCTTAAGCGCGCGCAAATTCCTTAACGCTAAGTTCCCAGAGTGTTGCCATACAAATCGATATGCAACCTCGGGCAATATCGAAATCCTTCTTCTTTACAAATCTCCACCAGCCACTTGGATTTTTTTTCCAAGTCTTCGCGGGTCACCCCCTGAGGCATTAACAACACCTTCGATTTTTCGATTTTACCCAAGGATTTAATGAAATCTCGCACCTCAGTGCTGTCCCCTGGAGAATCAATCACGAATTTTAGTTGATAATCCGCCATATCCATCAGTTTTCTGACAATATCAGGTTGTAAACGGAGTTCGTCATGCCTCAATTTATATTTACCATTTTCCCTATGAACGGGGGTTGAGTTGGAAAGTTTCGGGCTGATACTTAAAAGATTACATTCCACTTTTTGAAAAAGAGTGCCGGCTGTTTCCAAGGTAATATGGTACCCAAGCTCAATATATTTTTTACATAGGTCACCAAGTTCTTGGTGTAAAAAAGGCTCACCTCCCGTAATCACCACATGCTTGGTGTTAAAGAGATTGGTTTTGGCAACAATATCAACGAGAGAAAGTGATTCGCCCTCAGGATTCCAGGAAGTTTGCGGGGAATCGCAGAAAACACAACGCAAGTTACAACCTGTGGTGCGAACAAAAGCCGAGGGAACGCCGTTAAGAACTCCTTCGCCCTGAATCGAATAAAAAATTTCAGATATTTTCATAATCCCACTCTATCGTAAGGAACGGGATCGAAAATGCCAGCTTCTTTAAATCCCTCGAGCCTCAAAATACAAGCATCGCACAAGCCACATGATTTCCCATTTTTTTTAGGGTCGTAACAAGTATGGGTAAGGGAGAAATCCAAATTAAGCTCGTGTCCCAATTTGATGATTTCTTTTTTGGAAAGAACAATAAGAGGGACATGAATTTTAAATTTTCCTGTTTTTTCGACTCCCGCCTTGGTGGCAAGATTGGCAAGACTTTCAAAAGATCGAATAAAATCGGGTCTGCAATCAGGGTAGCCAGAATAATCGACCGCATTTACCCCAAGAAAAATATCAAAGGCATTAAGGCTTTCGGCCCAAGCAAGAGCAATGGAAAGAAACACCGTATTTCTTGCAGGGACATAAGTGACGGGGATTTCGCAAGCCATGGAAGCTTGAGAACGACTTTTAGGAACTGCTTCCTCAGAAGTTAATGCTGAGCCGCCAAATGCCCTTAGATCCAAGTCTATTATCTTGTGGTCGAAAACTTTTAACTGCGATGCGACTCTTTTTGCAGCTTCGATTTCAGCATGGTGTCTTTGCTGATAATTAATGGTTAGGGCATGGCACTCGTACCCCTCTGAAAGCGCAACCGCCAAGGTGGTACTGGAATCTAGCCCACCGCTAAGCAAGACCACTGCTTTTTTAGTTCTATTCAAAGCCATTTAATTGCCACCCGTATTTAAAAGAACAAGCCTGACACGATAATGCTCGCACCTTCTTTACATCTATAATATGGAAATGTGACAAAACTTTTGGCCTCGCACCATGCCCAATGGCCCTGAACAAATATACTAAGATATACACTTAGTTAACCCAACGGAGGCGCAACCATGCCAGCCATGACCCTGACCGAGAAAATCCTTGCAAAACACGCAAAAAGTAATTTCGTGGAACCGGGACAAAATATTTGGATTGATATTGATATTTTAATGACCCACGATGTTTGCGGCCCGGGTACCATAGGGGTATTTAAAAAACATTTCGGTAAAGCTGCCAAAGTTTGGGACCCCAAGAAAATCGTTATTATCCCAGACCACTATATTTTTACGGCAGACAAGATGGCAAATCGTAACATCGATGTCCTGAGGGAATTTTCCAAAGAGCAAAACCTGCCTTATTACTACGATGTTGGCACAGAAAAATACAAAGGTGTTTGCCATATCGCCCTGCCTGAGGAAGGCCACACCCGGCCTGGTGAAGTATTATTGGGCACAGATAGCCATACCTGCACCGCTGGTGCATTTGGAGAATTCGCAACCGGTATAGGAAATACAGACGCAGGCTTTGTAATGGGTACTGGCAGCCTATGGCTTAAGGTTCCGCCTACGATGCGTTTTGTTTTCGAAGGCACTTTGCCTCCTTATTTAATGGCTAAAGACTTGATTCTTGCTGTTATTGGAGACATTGGCTGCGATGGGGCAACCTACCGGGCGATGGAGTTTGATGGCGCCGGGGTTTTTGCACTTAACATGGAAGAACGCATGACCCTTTGCAATATGGTGATTGAAGCGGGTGGAAAAAATGGCGTTATAGCGCCAGACAAAGTCACCCTCGATTTCATCGATTCCAAAAACAAACATAAAGTGCCATACACTCCTGTTTACACCGACCCTGGTGCAAAGTTCATATATGAAAAAGTTTACGACATAAGCAAAATGCAACCTGTAGTGGCCAAGCCCCATAGTCCAGATAACAAAGCTTTTGTAAGCGAAGTTAAAGGAGCCAAGCTGGATCGGGCATACATTGGTTCTTGTACAGGCGGAAAAATGACAGACTTCCGTGCTGCTGCCAAAATAATGCATGGGCATTCAGTAAAAATTGACACCTTCGTTGTCCCTGCAACCACCGAGGTTGCGAAGGGTCTTAAAAGCGAAAAGATGCATGGTAAAACGCTCGAACAAATTTTCTTGGATGCAGGCGCAAAAATGGGCGATGCCTCTTGTGCGGCTTGCCTTGGCGGACCAAGCGATACTTTTGGAAGGCTCAACCAGGCCATTCGCTGCATCAGTACAACAAATCGTAACTTCCCCGGAAGAATGGGCCACAAGGAAGCTGAAGTTTTTCTGGCCAGTCCACTCACCGTTGCTGCAAGCGCTATTACAGGCATGATCACCGACCCCAGGGAGTATTTAGCATGAGTAAAATCCAAAATGAAATCACTGGCAAAGCTTATGTTTTGGGGGATAATATCGACACAGATCAAATTATTCCTGCAGAATATCTTACTTTTAATCCTGCAATTCCTGAGGAATACAAACAATTCGGAAAGTATGCCCTCAGCAGTGTACCACCCGCCCAATCTGGTTTGCCAAAGGGCAATATTCCTTTTCATACGGATGATGAGTTTGTTTCACCTTACACTTTTATAATTGCTGGCAAGAATTTTGGATGCGGTTCTTCCCGTGAACACGCCCCTGTTGCCCTTGATGCTGCAGGGATCAAAGTCGTAATTGCTGAATTCTATGCCCGTATCTTTTTCCGAAACGCAGTCAATGGTGGCTATTTGGTTCCCTTTGAATGCACCGATAGATTATGCGACAAGGTCTGCACAGGCGACGAATTGAAACTGGATGTGCCTAACTGCAAATTACACAACTTAACCACCAAGGAAACCTACCCGCTTAATCCATTAGGCGAAATAGCTCCCATCCTTAATGCAGGGGGTATTTTCTCTTATGCCAAGCAAGTAGGCATGCTAAAGTCTTAGTATCATCTATAATCAATCAAGCATCAGGTTCAGGAAACTGGATCTGGTGCTTTTTAATTTTAGGGACATTTCTTAGTTCATATTCAAGCGAAAAACGAACACTTTGAAAGAATGCAAAAACACAAATAACCTTGATTAGTATACCCTCGGTAAAAACTTCAAATCCAAGATATGCCTGATAACCCAAAGTGATTAAAAACAAACCTAAAGCAAATACAGCTAATCCACTGGGTGCCAGGGGTATAAAAAATGCCAGAATTACAATTCCTATTCCAGCAGCAATGCTAAGCTTACTATTACTTTTAGCATTCGTAATGACCAATTGTTTCCTTGATACAAGCTCCTCTTCCGTCATTTTTTTATCAGGCTCCATGGCATTGTTTTGAGCATCCAACATTTTTGGAATGGAAACCTCTACTGTCCTTAAAACAAAAGCGTAAAAGCAAATATTGAACAATCCGATCGCAAGCAGGATATTGCGGGAAAGATTTAAATTTGCACTGGGTTCAGGTCGATTCATGAAAAACAAGCCTTGAGGAAGATTAAGAGCCCTGTTCCAACAGTCTAGTAAATTAAGGGTGCTTGATATGACAAAAATGCCGGCTTCCAATTGCCAAGTCTGCCACTCTGACAGCTAATATTCAGGATCAATCCCTGGCATGCGACGTAAGTCATTACAAAAAAACAACTTACACACAACCCATTTCGTGGCATAACCTTTGCTAATCTAATTGCTCATTCGCTAAAAGACCTTCATTGGTCTGAATGAAATTTAGAATCATAAATCCGGAATGTAAACCGGCAAGATGGCAATTTGAGAAGCATTCAATAGTTTCGTGGTTAAAGGAGTATGTGGATGGGTTCTAAACAACTGACTTATGCTGATGAAGCACGTCAAAAAATGTTGGCTGGTGCCAGCAAACTGGCTCGGGCAGTCCGCTGCACCCTTGGGCCTCGTGGCAGAAATGCCGTTATCGACAAAGGTTGGGGTAGCCCAACAGTAACCAAAGACGGTGTCACTGTTGCAGAGGAAATCGAACTTCAAGATCCTTTCGAAAACATGGGGGCTCAGCTTGTAAAGGAAGCTTCCAGCAAAACCAGCAACGTTGCAGGCGATGGCACCACCACCGCAACTGTAATTGCTGAGGCTGTTTTCCGTGAAGGCCTCAAATATCTTGCTGCTGGGCATCACCCAATGGCAATTACCCGGGGCGTTCAAAAAGGTGTTGATAAAGTTGTCGAACAACTAGCCAAGATGGCTGAAAAAGTTGACTCCAAAGACAACAAAGAAATTACTGAAGTTGCAACCATTGCCTCCAACAACAATACCGAAATCGGTAAAAAGCTTGCTGAAGCGATGAGCAAAGTTGGCGCAACCAATGGTGTAATCACCATTGAGGAAGGCAAGATTACTGAAACTGAAGTGGTCGTTGTCCAAGGTATGCAATTTGATCGTGGGTATCTTTCTCCCCACTTCGTAACCAATCATGATAACATGACTTGCGATCTTGATAATCCCTATATCTTGATCTACGAGGAAAAGATCAGCTCTGCCAAATCTTTGATTCCTCTTCTCGAAGCTATTTCCAAGAAAAAAGAACCCTTGCTCATCATTGCTGAAGATATTGATGGCGAAGCTCTTGCAACCTTGGTTCTTAACAAGCTTAAAGGCGTTCTTAATATCGCAGCAGTGAAAGCGCCTGGTTATGGGGATCGAAGAAAAGCTATTCTTGAGGACATTGCTGCACTTACCAAGGGTAAGGCAATCTTCAAAGATTTAGGTGTGCCTCTGGAACAAATCGAGCTTTCTGATCTTGGCCGAGCCAAGAAAATTAAAATCGATGCTGAAAACACCACCATCACTGAAGGTGCTGGCGACAAGAAAGCGATTGAAGGTCGTTGTGAAATGATCCGCAAAGAAATCGCCAAAACCGATAGTGACTATGATCGTGAAAAACTTCAGGAAAGGCTGGCAAAGATGGCTGGTGGGGTGGCCCAAGTTAAAGTTGGAGCCGCAACGGAAACCGAAATGAAAGAACGCAAGGCACTTTACGAAGATGCTTTGCATGCCACCAGGGCTGCACTTGCCGAAGGTATTGTTCCCGGTGGTGGCGTTGCACTCCTTCAAGCACGAAAATGCCTCGATAATCTTAAGTTTGAAAGTGAAGAAGAAACAATTGGCTTGAATCTTCTTCGCACCGTAATGGAAATGCCCTGCAGGATGATTGCTGAAAACGCAGGCCTTGACGGCTCTGTTGTTGTTCACAACATCAACAAATCCAAAGAAAAGAACTATGGCTTTGATGCAGATAAAAGCGTCTATTGCGACATGCGAAAAGCAGGCATCGTCGACCCAGTCAAGGTTACACGAAGTGCTCTGCAAAATGGTGTCAGCGTAGCTTGCTTGCTCCTTACCACCGAAACCATGATTGCAGACATTCCTGAACCCAAGGGGGCAGGTGGTGATCATCACGACCATCATCATCATGGTGGTGGTGATATGGGCATGGGCGGCATGGGCGGCATGGGCGGCATGGGCGGCATGGGCGGCATGGGCGGCATGATGTAAGTTGTCCTTTGACTTTTGTATTACCTTAATCATTAACCATAATTTCGTAAGAAGGAAGTAAACATGGCCAAGAACAAAGATATTGATTTGAAAGTGCGACCCCTCGACGATAGAGTCGTGGTTCAACCTTTGGAAGCCGAAGACAAAAGCGCAGGAGGGATTTTGCTCCCTGATGCAGCTAAGCAAAAACCTCAACGAGGCTGTGTCCTTGCTGTTGGGCCGGGCAATCTTCGTGAGGATGGTCACAGAACACCTGTTTCAGTCAGCAAAGGTGATGAAGTTGTTTATGGTCGCTACGCTGGCAGCGATATCGAAGTTGATGGCAAAGAAATTAAAATACTTCGTGAAAGCGACATTCTTGCCAAGATTACCAAGTAAATTCGTACATTCGCTAAGGGAGATTTTCATAAATGGCTAAGCAACTTCTTTACACCGATGATGCCCGTTTCTTACGGGCATCATCGGTGT
>RFZJ01000121.1 GCA_009920765.1 Planctomycetota bacterium
CAATTTCCCAACATGGGAAACACCCCAACAATAAAGCTGGGGATAGAAATTGCAGCCAGCAATAATTTAAAAGCTGATGGATTTGTTACCCTTGATGGTGGGTTTACCACATCGAATCCCCAGACTGCAAATTTGAACGATGCAAAAAAGAAAAAGTGGACGCTGCAAGCAATTCTTTCAGAACATGCCCCGGACGAGTTGAAAAAATTAACCTTTGGAACTAGGCCTGATGGCAAAAAAGTAGATCCTCAAATACTTGTTTTAAAAGCCCCGGTGGTTCTTGAAATCGAGATTCCCGTGGCAGCTTTCAATACCAAGGGCACCCTCAACTTTTTCGCAGACTGCAAACTTGAAGGTTCATCGAAAGGTTTGGTTCAAGTCAAGTTTTCTGGTGGATCCCCCGCAAAGAATGACAAATCAAGGCTTGCGTTTACTCTTTTTGAACCCAGCCATGCAAACGCCCAAAAGATCCAAACTTCGGGCGATGCGTTTTGCAAACTGTTCCCCAACCGGTTTTATTTTGTCGATGGCACCCGTGGCTTATCCGCGGGTTTCCATCTGGTTGAAGGATTCTTCCGCGATGATCAACCCCTTTACAAACTAGCACTCAGCGATTCCGAAAAACAGGAGATTGATCAGCTTTGGAATGATCTATATTTCGTAACTGATATTTGGCAGAAGATGCTTCGTGGATTTGTTTTCTTCGAACGATCTGAACGCAACTTCCTTAAACATCCCGACTTTGATTCCATTAAGGAAGAAGACCCGGATTTAACCAAGGAAGAAAACATCAGGCGGTTTAAAGAGATATACCTGGTTCGATCTTCTGTGAAAGCCACAGGCGAAGAACTAAGCAAACACCCGGTAAGCATCTTCTTCGATGATATTTCCAAAGGCCTAAGGTACAGGACGGAAACTTATAAAACGATTGCACCGATTTACCTTAAAAACCTCGAAGACTTCGCAAGCCGTGCGTATCGCAGACCGTTGACCGATTCCGAACTTCAAAGCCTCAGGAAGTTTTTCCTTGAGATAAACCAGAACAAAGAACAGGGTATTGAGCAGGCGGTTCAAGCCTCGATCATACGGATTTTAGTTTCTCCTTACTTTAGTTACCGCATGGATGTGGCACCCGCTGGGAAAAGCGTTGCTGCTCTTCCGGATATTGCATTGGCATCACGCCTAAGCTATTTTCTATGGGCCGGACCGCCTGATGAAGAACTTTATCAACTTGCTGCAACTGGCAAACTTCACGACGAAAAAGTGCTTCGCGAGCAAACACGCAGAATGTTAAAAGACCCTAAAGTAAGCAGGTTTGCCTTGGAATTCTTCGGGCAATGGCTTGGCTATCGCGAGTTCCTAAAGAACGAAGCAGTAAGCAGGCAGGTTTTCCCGACCTTCGATGATGCACTTCGGCTGGCGATGTTTGAAGAACCAACCAGGCTTGCCTCTCATCTCATCCAACAAAATAAACCCATCACTGATCTACTTTCCAGTGATTCTACTTTTGTTAATAAGAAACTTGCCCAGCACTACGGCGTGCCCTTTAACGGCAAAGCTGATGAATGGGAACTGGTTGAAGGAATACAAAAGTTGGGGCGGGGTGGCGTAATGGGCATGGCTGTATTCCTAACCAAGAATTCCCAGCCCCAGCGCACTAGCCCGGTGAAGCGGGGTTTCTGGGTGGTCAATAAAATGCTTGGTGAGCATATTCCGCCTCCACCCGCAGATGTCGCAGTACTTCCAGCAAAAGAAACCGAAACCCAGGGCAAAACTATCCGTGAACTTCTGGTGCTTCATACCGATGATAACCGCTGCGCACGGTGTCATGTTCGTTTTGATTCTGTAGGCTTGGCGATGGAAGGCTTTAACCCAATCGGGGCATCACGCACCAAGGATCTTGCGGGCCGGCCCATCGATAACTTAGTTGTTCTTCCTTCGGGCAAAGAAGCCAAAGGGGTGCCCGAGTTTTCCAAACATTTACTTTCCAGCCGTAAGAATGAGTTCACTAAAACATTGAATCAGAAACTTCTGGGTTATGCATTGGGCAGGTCGCTGCAACTTTCGGATCATTCCCTGTTGGAAAAGATGCAAGCCGATTTGGATACCAATGAAGATAAATTAGGCGCGTTATTTGAAACCGTGATCACCAGTCCACAATTCCTTAATCAACGATGCCGGGATTTCTCGGCTTCCCAATTTGTAAACGAAACGAAAGGTAGCAAACCATGAACGCATCTATGAATTTATCAAGGCGATTACTTCTTAAGGGACTTGGGATTTCTATTGCGCTTCCTTGGTTGGAATCTGCGCACCTTCTTGCGAAAGCGCAAGAGGAACCAAAGCGATTTGCATGCTTGTTCATAGGTGATGGCATCTGCCCAACCACATGGTGGGCCAAGGGCAATGGAGCAGATATGGAACTTGGTTCCAGCCTTGAACCGCTTGCATCTTTCAAACAGAAAATAAATGTAATCCGCGGACTTCATAACCGCGAAGGCGATGGTGGCCACGCCAAGTGCACGGGAAATATTCTTTCCGGTGCTGCTTTAAAACGCGGCAGTATCATCCAAGGTGGTATCAGCATGGATCAACGCCTTGCAAAGCATTTCGAAGAAGAAACTGCAATCCCAAGTCTGGTACTGGGTTGCGAGCAACCGGTAAGCGGGTTCCATGAAAGCCAGTATTCCATGGTCTACGCCTCCCATATTTCATGGCGCAGCCCTGATTCACCCATACCCATCGAGCTTTACCCTGCCCTTGCCTTCGACAGCCTGTTCGGCAACCAAGCGGGCAAATTGCAAGGCAGCATTCTTGATCAAGTTTTGGAACAGGCGAACGATCTAAAGCGTAAGGTTAGTGGCTTTGACCAGATTAAGCTGGATGAATACCTTACCTCGGTAAGGGAAACCGAGCAGCATGTACAAAGGCTTAATCGCAGACAGGCAAAAGAAAATGTTGCTGCAAATGTTCCACTGCATCAACGACCACCCGCAGGCCAGCCCAGCAACTTCCGTGAGTATTGCAGGCTGATGGCAGATATCATCGCACTGGCTTTCCAAACCGATCGGTCACGTATTGCAACCATGCTGATGAGCCGCGATCTTTCTGGTCAGGTTTATCCGTTCCTTAACATCCGCGATGATCATCATAGTTATTCACACTCGAACACCGGCCCCGAATACCAGGCGATTGTTCGTTGCCATGTTGAGCAATACGCTTACCTCATCGAGAAACTTTCGAAGATGCAAGAGGGCGAAAAAACAGTCTTGGACAATTCGTGCATCATGTTTGTTTCAGAGCATTGGAATGCGCATAACGGCCAGCAGGTTCCAGTGGTGCTTGCGGGCGGGCTTGGTGGCACATTGCAAACGGGAAGGTCTCTTGATTACCTAAATGCAGGCAACGACAAGCGCAAGCTTTGCAGCCTTTATCTTTCCATCATGGACCGCATGGGATTAAAACTACCAGAGTTTGGCGATGCCCGCGAAAGGCTTGCTGGTTTATAATCCTTAAGATTGTGCTACGAAATAACCCTCGCTTAGTTGCACCATTAGTGCCCAGGCGGGGGTTATTCTTTCATCACGCCATTGCTGATTTGCATGGCAATTTCACGGTTGATCTGATCACCATCCCAATCGAGGTGTTGGGTGCAAATGATGCCCCGTAAAACACCCTCCCTGACTGCCAAATCCGCCCAGCAATGCATCAATTTTTCGAATGCAGTTTTTTGGCGCAGGATATTCGCCATTGCATCATTCATGACTTTGATAGCCAGTTTCTTTGGTTTCATCCCCAGAACTCCACAGCCAAATAGAAAAGGAAAATTAATCCCAATTTTTTATAATTCCATCTTGGGACAGAGTTGTCGGCCTTGAACCTTAGTGGAATAAAAGCTCCGGTAAACCAACCGGGATTGTTTGAAGCGGACACTTTTTTTCCAATCAAAACAAAACTGGACAACCCATTCTTTTCCATGCATAATCGAAGCAACATTGACGCTAGACTGTTTTCACATACCTGGGTATCCACATGAAACGCATTTTAATCTTATCCCTTTTTCTTGTTTCAACCTCGATTCTTTTTGCAGAAGATACATTCAAGCCTGCTCCTAGAAACAAGGATTACGGTTGGATGAGCATCGCATTATGGAAACAAAAGCATGAGAAAAATCTTGCCCGTGCAAAGCAGGGCAATGCTGATGTGGTGTTCTTCGGAGATTCCATCACCGAAGGTTGGGGTAATAATGCTGCATGGAAAAAACATTTCGAACCCATCAAAAGCGTCAACTTTGGAATCGGTGGCGATACCACACAGAATGTACTTTGGCGAATCACGAATGGCGAACTCGATGGCATCACACCCAAGGTTTTTGTTGTGATGATAGGAACCAACAACTTTGGCTTACATAACGACAAGCCCGAAGATGTAGCGGTTGGCGTAAAAACCATCGTGGAAACATTGCATAAAAAAGTGCCTGCTGCAAAGGTGCTTTTGCTTGGTGTTTTTCCACGGGGCCAGAAACCCAACAACGATTTCCGCAAGCGCATAACCGCACTTAACGAAGAAATATCCAAGCTTCAAGATGGTAAAAAAGTCGTGTATCTAGACATTAAAGATGCATTCCTTGACAAGGATGGAAGCCTGCCCAAGGAGCTTATGCCAGATTTTTTACATCTATCCGAAAAAGGATACTTTGTTTGGGCTGAAGCCATTGAGCCAACTGTCAAGAAAATGCTTGCGGATTAAAGCGCAGGCAAGCTGAATATCATTTCCCCTCGATCAAGCGCCAAACTTCAAGTGCGCATTCCTCTGGGCTTTTTTTACTGGTGTCTATAACCAGCTCGGCATTTTCAGGAACTTCGTAGGGGCTGTCGATGCCTGTGAAGTTTTTCAACTCGCCCTTGCGAGCCTTGGCATACAAGCCTTTGACATCGCGTTTTTCGCACTCCGCAATCGGGGTGTTCACATGAATTTCAATAAACTCTTCAGGGGCGAAAAGATCTCTTGCAGCGCGCCTTTCAGCGCGAAAAGGCGAGATGAAACTCACGATTACAATAAGCCCCGCATCAACCATCAACTTGGCAACTTCAGCAACCCTTCGCAGATTTTCAACTCGATCTGCATCGGTAAAACCCAGGTCGCGGTTTAGCCCATGGCGGATGTTATCGCCATCCAGCATGTAAGTATGCCTACCCTCAGCATGAAGCCTTTTTTCTAACTGGTTGGCAACAGTCGATTTTCCTGAGCCAGAAAGCCCGGTAAACCAGATGCAACGCGGGGTCTGGTTCTTCAATAAAGCTCGCTGGGTCTTGCCCACTTCCAGCGATTGCCAGTGTATGTTGGTCGATCGCCTGAGTGCAAAGTCTATCATCCCTGCACCAACCGTTGCACAGCTTAGCTTGTCGATCAGGACAAAACCACCCAGCGTTCGGTTCACCGTGTATGGCTCAAACACAACTGGGTGCGTGGTGCTTATGGTGACCACCGCTATTTCATTGAGGTTTAAAACCTTGGCAGCAAGGTGCGACCCTGTGTTAATATCTTCACGGTATTTGATTTCCATCACCGTTGCGCTGACTTCCTTGGCGTGAACCTTCAGCCAATACGATCTTCCTGGGACAAGCGGCTCTTCGGTTAGCCAAAGCAACTTCACCTGAAATTGATCAGCAACTTCGGGCGGATGATCAGTGGTGACAATAAGGTCGCCACGGCTTACATCCACTTCATCGTTTAAAGTCAAAGTAACCGAAGCACCAGCTTCGGCTTCAGGAAGTTGATCTTCGAAAAAGTCGATACTTTTGACTGTAGTGGTTTTTCCTGAAGGCAAGACCCTGACTGGATCGCCTGTTTTAACGCTACCTTCAGCTATGCGACCACAGAAGCCGCGGTAGTTTAGATTGGGCCTGCTTACCCATTGCACCGGCATGCGGAATGCCCCGCGCGTTGCAACTTCCTGCACGCTTACTGTATCCATGTGATCAAAAAGCGTCGGCCCTTTGTACCAAGGCGTGTTCTCGCTGCGTTTTAATACATTATCGCCTGATACAGCAGCTAGCGGAATCGCCTGCAGGGTTTTCAGGTTTGCATCCTTGGCAAACTCGCGATAATCGGCTTCAATTCGATCAAAAACACTTTGTTCGAATCCCATTAGATCCATCTTGTTTACCGCAAGCACAATATGGCGAATGCCCATCATTGTTACAATACGATGGTGCCTTCGTGTTTGTGGAAGAATCCCTTTTCGGGAATCAATAAGCAGAATCGCCATTTGCGCGGTGGATGCGCCTGTTGCCATGTTTCGTGTGTACTGTTCATGGCCTGGGGTATCAGCAACAATGTAGCGACGACGTTCAGTTGCAAAAAAACGATAGGCAACATCAATGGTAATGCCTTGTTCTCGCTCGGCTTCAAGGCCATCCACAAGAAGAGCGAAGTCTATTTTTTCGCCCTGGGTGCCATAGCGCTTGGATTCACTTTCCAGTGCTTTTAGCTGATCATCAAAAATGCATTTGGATTCGTAAAGAAGCCTGCCTATTAGGGTGCTTTTACCATCATCGACGCTTCCACAGGTGATGAAGCGAAGAGTTTCTTTCTGTCTTTGTTCTTCGAGGTATTGAACGATGTTTTTTGCATGCAGTTCTGCCATTAGAAATAACCTTCCTGTTTTTTCTTTTCCATGGAACCTGGCTGATCGCTATCGATAAGGCGGCCCTGGCGTTCAGAACTGACGGTATTAAAAGTTTCTGCTATTATTTCTTCCATGGTGGTTGCTGGGCTTTCGACTGCGGCGGTAAGCGGGTAGCAACCCAGTGTCCGAAAACGAATCATGCGCATCTGGGGTTTTTCGCCCGGCTCGATCGGGATGCGGTTATCATCCACCATGATCAACTGGCCATTCCGAATAACAACAGGCCGTTGCTTGGCGAAATAGAGTGGCACTATCGGAATCTTTTCGACATGCAGGTACTGCCAGATATCTAGTTCGGTCCAGTTGGAAAGCGGAAATACACGAATGGTTTCGCCCGGGCGCATACGGGTGTTGTAAAGGTTCCATAGTTCAGGGCGTTGCAATTTCGGATCCCAACGATGGCCCGCACTTCGAAAAGAAAAAATTCTTTCCTTGGCTCGCGACTTTTCTTCATCACGCCTGGCGCCACCAAACACCACATCAAAACCATGATGATCCAGTGCCTGACGAAGACCCTGTGTTTTCATCACATCCGTATAATAGCTTGAGCCATGGGTGAATGGGTTGATACCAGCTTTCTTGCCTTCCTGATTGGTATGGATGATGAGTTCCATCCCGGATTCTTCCGCCATCTTTTTACGATGAGCGTACATTTCCTGAAACTTCCAGGTGGTGTCGATATGAAGAAGGGGGAAAGGCGGGGGCGCAGGATAAAATGCCTTCCTTGCCAAATGCAGCATTACTGAAGAATCCTTGCCGATCGAATACATCATCACAGGCTTGCGTGAGCCAGCTATGGCTTCCCGGATGATTTCGATGGCTTCTGCTTCCAACTGTTTGTAATGGTTCATAATTTCTATTCAAGGTAATGGTTACTAAGATTTTTATAGCAATAATGAAGAATTAGGCCAATACCATAAGCTTTCAAATAAACGCAGGATTTATAATGGCAATTGGGTTGATTTAATCTGGTTTTCATCAAACTTGGTTTTATTTCACAGCAAACGGCACTTGGTTCATTCTGGTTATTTGCATTTGCAACTATCAGCAAAATTTTCGGTGGTTTTTAGATCCATGGAAATCTACGCCATCAGAAATTCTCCGTCCCAACCTTGCTGGAAATTCACCTTGTAAGCAAGCCGCACTACCATCAAAAGGCAAGTCATTCGAAGTTACAAAAGAGATGCCATTAAAATTAAATCGACGATTAATCAAAATTTCATGAATTATTTTTGACCTGCCAAAGCAATTGATTTGCTGGCTTTTTCTTGCTCGCATTCGGATTGTGTTCAACCTGAATTGGGATTTTTGTTTTTATTATTCTTAATAAACTCTGGAATTGCACGAATACTTTTTCGGTAGGACCTTTGAATTGCCTTTTGCAAAAATTCCAGCATGAATTTGCTGCGGTCTGGCAGATTTTGACCTTCGTTATTTGTCCGCCGATTTGGTTGTCAACAAATGCGCTAATCTAGCGTTGTTGTGTCTTTAATTGTTATAAAAGGAGTTTTTTTATGGCTTATTTTATCACAAGCCTTTTGTTCAATAGCCTTTTTTCTAAAAACAAATCGGCGCCTCTTGGCTCCAAAAAGATCTACAGGCGAAGGTTGGAGCTCGAAGGGATGGAATCAAGAATCACTCCGGCAACTGTTTCCGTTGTTAATAACCAAGTGGTGCTAACCTTGGTTAATAGCGAAAATATTTCTAATTTGCATACGGCCTTGGTAGGTAACATTTTAACCATTACAGATGCAACCAATAAAAATAATACCTCAAGTGGGGTCATACCTGCAGGAATAACTGTAAATACAACCAATGTTGTGGTGGATACTAGCATCTTTAATACTTTCGCTGGTTTGGTAGTAAATGCTGCCGGGGGAAATCAAGCTGTTACAATTGTTGTTAATTCCACGGGAATCGATTTAAGCGCTGTACCAGGAAATGCCAACCAATCGGTTTCCATCGACCTTTCTGTAAGCGCAGACAATAAAGATGCATTGACTATTAATAGCCCAATCACAACAAAGGGTACGGGAACGGTTGATTTAAATGCTACTACCATTACTCTTGCTGCAGCAGGTGACATTACCACTAATGCTGGTAATGTAGATATCACAGGAGCTACAAAAATAGAAACCGCAGGAGATATAACAACCTCTGGCGGTAACATCACCTTTAACGACGCATTAACTCTAGCTGGAAATATCATCCTGACTGGAACCACTCCCACTTTTACTGGAGGTGTAACTGGTGCCGGCCATGATTTAACCCTGAACTTTAGTGGCACTACCACGATTGGTGCTAAATTTGCCGGTATTAAAAACCTTGCAACTAACAGTGGTGGCACCACTTCTTTATCAGGCACCATCACCACCACAGGCACTCAAACCTATAGTGATGCTGTAACCCTAACCGCTGATACTACTCTTAACTCTGGTGCAAATGACATCCTATTTGGCAGCACCCTGAATGGGGCATTCAACCTAAATGTAAACTCCTCCACAGTTACCACATTTAGTGGTGTTGTGGGTGGTATTGGAACTGCACTTACCAGCCTGATCACCAATTCTGGCGGTACCACTGCTATCAATGGTGGAGCCATCACCACCACAGGCGCTCAAACCTACAGCGATGCTGTTACCCTTGGCGCTAATACCATCCTGACTGGGTCCACTCCCACTTTTACTGGAGGTGTGACTGGTGCAGGCCATGATTTAACCCTGAACTTTAGTGGCACTACCACGATTGGTGCTAATTTTACCGGTATCAAAAACCTGGCAACTAACAGTGGTGGCACCACTTCTTTATCAGGCACCATCACCACCACAGGCGCTCAAACCTACAACGATGCTGTAACCCTAGGCGCTAATACCATTCTTGATGCTGGTGTTGGCAACATCTCCTTTGGCAGTACCCTTAACGGTGCTTTCAGCCTGAATGCAAAATCATCAGGTATCACCACATTTAGTGGCGTTGTGGGTGGTATTGGAACCGCACTTACCAGTTTGATTGCTAATTCTGGCGGTACTACTGCTATCAATGGTGGAGCCATCACCACCACAGGCGCCCAAACCTACAATGATGCTGTCACTCTCGGCGCTAATACCATCCTTACTACAAGTACAGGGAACATCGCCTTTGGCAGTACCCTTAACGGTGCCTTCAACCTAGACCTAAATGCTGGCGCTGGTGCAATAACTGGTACATCGGTTGCCATAAATAATTTGATTATCACTAATGGTGCCTCTGCATCGTTTACTGGCGCAGTCACAGTAAATGATTTAATCACCACGGCACACACTTATTCCGTTTCCATGACAGGCACTGGCAATACCTATGTGCAGAATGTGGACTTCCTAAACAGTGGCCTTGTTACTCTGGGTGATAGCGGTGATACATTTTTGTTTAATGGGGGTTTGAATTTCACTGGCAATGCAGCGTCTAATTTGGCTGCAATTATCACCAGTTCTGGTGATGATATTAATTTTGGCACCGGCGGTGTTACTTTAGTGGCAAGTAGCACTGCCAACAGTACTGGCGGCGATAGTGGTGCAGATATAACCTTTGGTGGCATTGTTGCAGTTACCGCTGACAATGCCCAGGCCCTTACCGTAAATGCCAGTATTAACAACACCATCACATTCGGTGCTGATGTTGGCGCGCCTGCGTTGCGGCTGTCCGCTTTTAATTTGACTGCATTTTCTGTGAATTATGGCGGTGATGTATATGTTGCCTCTAGTACCAATTTTGGCAATGTAGTGCTTACTGCAAACCAAACATTCACAACAAACGGCACTGCATCGTTTGGAACAATTGATGGTGCAACATTTGACATGAATATTGTCGCAGCCGATCTTGCACTAACAGGCAATGTTACCAATATCGGAACTTTAGGCATTGAAAATATTTTGGCGGCAGGCGCCATCACTTTAATGGGCTCGGGTGGCTTGGCCATCGAAACCCAAACTGAGTGGAACCACATCCAGCCTTCAGTAAACTTTGTCGTACTGGGTAACACCGGTGCAAATGTGGGGGTCATCGATGTTGCTGCCGCTTGGATAAACAACAATTCTGTCACCGTTGACTTCAAGTCTGGCGGTGCAGGTAAATTCAACGTGAATGGCGTCATCACTACCACCACCGGT
>RFZJ01000122.1 GCA_009920765.1 Planctomycetota bacterium
GCCTGAAGGGCATCGGGCCGACCTTCGTATTCCTGGGGGTCGATGATGTCTTCGCAAACAACTTGGTACTTCATGGGATTTCCTATGCGGGGAACACCCACTACCGCCATGGGCACATTAAATTCCATTGCCATGAGAGCGATGGCTTTGTGGGTGGATGCGGGCCTGCCAAAGAAGTTGACGAATTGTCCTCTGGGGCCAGCATCTTGGTCTGCAAGGGTTGCGATGGTGCCTCCTGCGGCAAGGATGTGAGTCATCTGGTCGAAGTCACCTTTCTTGGCGAGTAATTTTTGGCCAGTGCGTTCGCGGAAAGAGCGCAGGAAGTTTTCGAGATGTGGATTATCCAGGGTTCGTGCAATGGCATGGGTGGTAAAGCCAAGAAGTCCGAGAGAAAATCCTGCCATCTCCCAGTTTCCAAAATGCCCGGTGACAATCATGAGGGGCCGATTTTTTAAAAGCGCATCCACAATGATGGGACTATCGCCCAGATCGAGAAATTTGCGCCAATTGCGGCTGTTCATAATTCGGGGTAAATGCACGATTTCAATAAGGAGGGTGCAGAAGTGCTCAAGAACTTTGCGTACAATGCGATCTCGGGCGGGAAAATCCTGGGCAAGTTCAGGAAAAGCGAGAGCAAGATTATCGTGGGCTACCTGCCTGTGCCTTTTATCCACTTTGTAGATTAGCCAAGCCAGGCCTCTTCCAAGGGATTTTCCTGCTTCAAGGGGTATTGCCTGCAATGCTGCAACAACGATGCGAATGGCAAGATACACGAGGTAATTTAACAGAGGTTTTTCTTTTTTAGCCATGGGATCCATCCCGGTTAGATATTGTCAGAGATGCAAGTTACCATGAAACAAAGAAATTCGGGAAGGCCGCTTTTTGCCTATCTTTACTTTTACATTGACCTTCCCATTAGTGTAGATTGTAATTATAGGGCGCGACTGCGATTTAATGCTTAAGGCTTTTTATTAACAACGAGGAGGCTTTCACCGTGGGGAAGATCAACAAGGCTAATATTTCGCGTAGGGAAGCAATTAAGACAACAGGTACGGTTGCTACAAGTCTGGCTGTTGCTGCGATGAGCATGCAGGGTGTTTACGCTTATCAAAGCAATACAGTGCAGGTGGCTTTGATAGGTTGCGGTGGCCGAGGAACTGGCGCTGCACAAAATGCCCTTTCCACAAAAAGTGGCCCCATCAAGCTTACTGCGATGGTGGATGTATTTGAAGACAGGCTTAAAAGTAGTTACGGTTCCATCAAAAAAGCCTTTGATAAGCAGGTTGATGTTCCTGTTGATAGGCAGTTTATTGGATTTGATGGCTACAAGAATGCCATGGATTCTTTAAAGCCAGGTGATGTGGTTATTCTTACGACTCCCGTAGCATTTCGCTGGGTGATGTTTGCTTATGCCATCGAAAAGGGTTTGAATGTATTCATGGAAAAACCCACCACGGTGGATGGACCAAGCACCCGCAGGATGCTTGAGCTGGCTTCGAAATCTGAAGCTAAGAATTTGAAGGTTGGCGTTGGCCTTATGTGCAGGCATTGCAGGGCCAGGGGCGAATTGCATGATCGAATCAAGGGTGGAGAAATTGGCGATATCACGCTTCTTCGTGCTTATCGTGTTGCTGGGCCCACGGGTAGTGCTTTTGTAAAGCCCAGAAAAGACAACATGAATGAGCTCCTTTATCAGATCAAGAACTTCCATGGGTTCCTTTGGGCCAGTGGTGGTGCTTACTCTGACTTCCTCATCCATAACATTGATGAATCTTGCTGGATGAAGGATGCCTGGCCGATCTCTGCAAAGGGATACGGTGGCAGGCATTATCGTGAAGATTATGTCGATCAGAATTTCGATTCTTATTCGACAGAGTTTACTTTTGCAGATGGTGCAAAGCTTATTCTTGAAGGCCGTTACATGCCTGATTGCGATCAAGAGTTCGCCAGTTATGCACATGGCACCAAGGGTTCTGCCACCATTTCTGCAAGGGGTCACTGGCCTGCAAATGCAAAGATGTACAAGGGTCAGAACATGACCAGTGCCAACGAGATTTGGAAATACACCAAGGAAGATTTGAACCCCTACCAATTGGAATGGGATGCATTAATCGAAGCGATTCGCCAGGACAAAAAGCACAATGAGTGCCGTCGTGGTGCGGAAGCCAGCTTGGTAACTTCGATGGGCCGTATGGCTTGCCATACTGGCAAGATCATCACGTACGATGAGATGCTCAATTGCGAGCATGAGTTTGCTCCTACGGTGGACAAGCTAACCTTGGATGGTCCTGCACCATTGGTTGCAGATAAGAATGGTAAATACCCTATTCCCCAGCCAGGAAAATTTATTCGTCCCAAGCGCGAGTATGGGGTTTAAATTGCAAGCTGTGTAAAAAGAAGGCCCGTGGGGATATGCTCCACGGGCCTTCTTTTATTTACCTGGGCTCCATCCCATTGAATTGGATTGCAAGCCAATCAATCATGTTGGGAATGAATCTTTTTGCAGTTGCGGTGTTGTGTTTCCCGTGTGGATCATAATCAACATCCACATGAATGCCCTTGGCCTGCGCGTGATGCAGGAAGCTTTCCGCTTGTGCATCAAGGTTGAATTCATCTTTTCTGCCATAGGCCAGATACATGTTAAGCATGCCATCTTTGATGTTATAAAAGTCGAGCATTTCGGTGGGGTTAACAGATGCGATTTCTGAAGCGATGTTGGGGTCTTTAAAGTTGAACAAGTCTGATTGAATATCTTTCGCCTTCACGAGAAAGAAGCCGAAGAATTTGCCCACGGTCATATGGCCCCTGGAAAAATCGGTTCGAAGCTCCGTGAAAGCAGCATTAAAGTCTCCCATGTAAGAGCCTTTGTGATCCATGTACCGGAGATTCAGTGGTGGGGATATACCTGCGATGTTTTTGAAAAATTGGTTGTGTTTGATACCGAGGTGGTAGGAAGCTGCGCCGCCCATCGAGGTTCCCGCCAAGCCGTGAGCTTCTCTTTCCGGGCGGATAAGATAATTTTTAGTAAGAAAACCAATCACATCTTTCATGAGATAGTCTTCGTATTTTCCCGCTTTGCTATTGATGAAGAAGCTGCCCGGGGGAATCAGTTTGAGGTTTCGGTTTAAACTGCCATCAGGGGCCGCAATAATCATGGGGGGGAGTTTTCCTGAAGCCATGGCGCAATCGAATGGTTTCACCACATAATTGACCAGTACAGTTTCATCCTGACTAAACCCATGCATCCAGATCAAAAGTGGGTAAGCTTTAGTGGAGTCATAATTTGGTGGAAGGTAAACATAAAGATCCCGCTTTTGACAAAGCGATTCCGACCATATTCTATTATCCGTTTTGGAATTGTTGGTGTAATCCACCAGGGTGCCATGAAGGTTGCGATTTACTCTATTGAATAAAAAAGGGCTGGTGAATTTAAAGGCTAAAAGTGAAGGAGTAAGCACCAGCATTAACACAAGTGCGCTGGCACGGATAAAGTGCATGATCCTTGAAGCCTTTCTGAAACAGAAAAGATGATAATCGCTGTTGAAAGATATCGTCTAAAATCCATCCGGGCAATTTTTAAACTCTTCTAACTATGACAGCTTTAAAAAATACAGGTATGCCTGCGATGATTTGATCGATTACAGCAGTTATTTCGAAGGTACTTCGATCGTGAGCGATTTGCCTGCAACCAAGTCCATGGGTAATTCATAAGGGGGAAAAAGGGCTTTCCCCATTGGGGCTTCTTCCCGCGGCTTGCCATCGAATCCATGAATACGAATAGTGTATTTCCCCGTTACAATGCCTGAGTTGAGATCTTTGGTGGAAAACTTTCCCTCGTTTATCAAGGCTCTGCCTTGGGGCCCTTTAATTGAAATATCCGGATTGAAGTAGATTTCCCCCTTGGGTATCCCCTTGCCTTTGAATGTTACCGTGCCTTCCACTGGAAAAGTCGGTATGTCGGAACTGCATCCCAAGATGCCCAGCCATAAAGTTGCCATTGAAAGGAAGTGTTTGCAAATTCGGTTTTTCATAAGGATTAATCCAAGGGTAAGACTTCGCCACCATTGTAACTGGCAGCGGCACGATAAGCGTTGATGTTAATACTGGCGTTAAGGAATCTTACGGATGCATCGCCCATGGAAAAATTAGTACCCCCGGTATGCTGGCTTCCAAAGGGCATTTCATTGAAAAGGGTGTTGGAATAGGCATTGATTGCGTTGCTAATGGTTTTGATACCACCACAAACTTGAGTGATTAGGGGATCGTCACATCCCCTAGCCCAACCCCGATAGCGGGTTCCTGCAATATTAGTCGGAGTTATAGCCCCGGGCGACCAAGACAATTCACCTATCATCAGGGTGTTTGAAGTTCCGTCCACAATGTTTTCAAGCTTTACCGTATCGGTTCTTTGGAACATACCTTGTTTTCCCATCCGGCCATGGGTTGGATCATTTACTTCATTAATATAATTGGTTCCAGTGGTAGGGTTTACACCTGCAGGACCACCCACGCCATAATAATGTGTGGTGTATGGTGGTTGATTGTTGATCACTTCGGGTAGATTTACATTGTGGGGTGGAGCTGGCGATAGAATCATTTTTTCGGCATCGGTTTGACTGGGGCAAAGGAAGGTTGCAACCCTGTTGTTAACGGGTATATCGTACTTGCCAATGGTTATATAGTTACCAGGGGTTTGGCTTACTTTGTTGAATAGGGCGGTTTGTTCAATGTAAGGAAGTATTCCCACATGCCAGCTGAGCCAGGTTACGGTGCTGCCTGCGGGAATGAAACGGGAATAAGTATCGTGATAGGAATGCACACCAAGTCCCAGTTGCTTAAGGTTATTTTGACATTTCATACGAGCAGCTGCTTCCCTGACTTTTTGCACTGCGGGTAGAAGCAGACCAATTAATATGGCTATGATGGCGATGACCACCAACAACTCTATCAGCGTAAACCCTTTTCTTTTCATAACTTACATCCAAAATAAAATGATACATAATAAATAAAGAGATATGATTACACTACCTTTATACTGGAAAGTAGCTAAGCTTAGCAAATCAATTCCCTAGGGATAGTTGACTTTAAGCTCTGAAATTGTACTTTGACTTTCTTAGGTGTATTTGATTTTTTATTCACGAAAAGTTGAGAGTAACCATGGTTCGCAAGAAATTAGGTAAAGGTAAGAAGAATCGTTGTCGTTTTTGCACCAAGGAAGGTTGCCCTCGGCCTGCTTTTGTTGATTACAAGGATGTAAGCACCCTTAAGAAAATGTCTACTGGGCAAGGTAAAATGCTCAGCCGTAAGCGTACTGGCAACTGTGCTGCTTTCCAGCGTGCTGTTCAAGACGCTGTCAAGCGCGCCCGCTTTATGGCTTTAATGCCCTACATTGGCGAGTAATCAAGCCTCGTTGTTTTCTTCCCATTAAAGCAACACCCATGATCACCCTGAAACTCCCAGATGGTTCTACCAGGCAAGTTCCTCCGGGAACCCGGGCCAGGGATGTTGCTGAATCCATTGGAAAAAGGTTGGCTCAGGCAGCCATTGCTGCCAAGGTCGATGGCATGGTTGTTGACTTGGAGCGTGAGCTTCCCTCCAAGGAAGAATCCTCTTTTCAAATCCTTACAGAAAAAGATCCCGATGCCTTGGAAGTGCTCAGGCATTCTTGTGCCCACATCATGGCTCGGGCGGTCATGCGCTTGTTTCCAAACACCCAGCTTGCATTCGGCCCTGCAACTGAAACAGGTTTCTACTACGATATAGAATCCGCAACACCGATCCGTGAGGAAGACTTTCCCCGCATCGAAGAAGAGATGCGGAAGATTGTTGAAAAGGCTGAACCCTTCGAGCGCTTTGAGCGCAGCACCAGCGAAGGTCGTGAACTCGTCAACGATCTTAAACAAGATTACAAAGTCGAACATATCGATGATGAGCTAAAGAAATATCCCAGCCTTAGTTTTTATCGTCAGGGTGAATTTATCGATCTCTGCAGAGGCCCTCATCTACCCCATGCGGGAAAAGTCGGGGCATTCAAGCTTCTTAGTATTGCAGGGGCATACTGGAAGAATGATGTTTCCCGAAAGCAATTGCAACGCCTTTATGCCACCGCTTTCTTTTCCCAAAAAGATCTCGATGCCTACCTCAAATTAGTTGAAGAATCCAAGAAGCGTGATCATCGATTGCTAGGTAAACAACTTCGCCTTTTCACCATCAGCAATCTTGTGGGCGCAGGCCTGATTTTGTGGATGCCCAAAGGGGCGATCATCCGCGGCTTGCTTGAATCATTCATCAAAGATGAACTGGTCAAACGCGGTTATTCCCCGGTTTACACCCCCCACGTTGGTAAGCTGGATCTTTACCGCACCTCCGGGCATTTTCCTTATTATCGTGATGCACAATTCCCGCCGCTTTACTATCACCCCGCAGCTTCCGCTCTCGACTTATGCCAATACAGGCTTGCGGCGGGTGAACTTGATGAAGCTAAAGAGCGAGATATGGTTTTGTTCCTTGATCGGGCGCAACTCACCATCCCTGGCTATGCCGATGCTGATACCAATGCCAAGAAATTAGATTGTGTTCATCAGTTGGTATTGAAATTATTGGATACCCTGAAGGTTGAAATTGCTCCTTACCTTGCTGCAACCACGACTTCTGAACGTGCAACTGCGCTTTTGGGTTGGTTGGTGAATCAGGAAGGTTATCTGCTTAAGCCGATGAATTGCCCCCATCATATTCAAATTTATAAGGCTGAGCCCCGCAGTTATCGCGACCTCCCAGTTCGCCTGGCGGAATTTGGCACCGTTTATCGCTATGAGCAGACAGGCGAGCTTTCAGGATTGACCCGTGTTCGTGGGTTCACCCAGGATGATGCGCATCTTTTTGTTACCGCAGACCAGGTTGAAGAAGAAATGCGGGCCAATATCGAGCTCGTTCTCTTCGTATTAAAAGACCTTGGCTTGACTGATTTCCGCATCCGCATCGGCTTGCGCGATCCAAAAAGCGACAAGTATGTTGGCGCTGATGAAGATTGGAACAATGCCCAAGCTGCGATCATTAATATTATCAAATCCCTCAACATGCCCTTCTCTGCAGAAGAAGGTGAAGCTGCATTCTACGGCCCAAAGATCGATTTCGTGGTCAAGGATTGCATCGGCAGGGAATGGCAATTAGGCACCGTGCAACTTGATTACAATCTGCCCAAGCGATTTGAGCTCGAGTATGTTGGTGCAGATAATAAAATGCACCGCCCCATCATGATTCATCGGGCGCCCTTTGGATCCATGGAACGATTCATGGGCATTCTCATAGAGCATTTTTGTGGCGCTTTCCCACTCTGGCTTTCCCCAGAACAGGTTCGTGTTCTTCCCGTTAGTGATAAATTCAACGACTATGGCAAACAGGTTGAAGCCCAACTTCGAAGTGCAGGCCTTCGTGCAACAGGCGATTATCGCTCTGATAAAGTTGGTGCAAAGATCCGCGAAGCAAGCCTTGAAAAAATCCCCTACATGCTAGTGGTAGGTGATAAAGAAGTTTCCGCATCCACCGTTGCAGTCAGGCACCGAACCGATGGCGATTTGGGCGCCATGCCTATCGCAGATCTTTTAGTTAAACTTGCTGAAGAAATCACTGCCCGTAGATTGGTTCGAACGCCTAGTTAACTCTTTTCATTCCAGACTCCTTTCAAAATTATTGATCTGAATTCTGGAGGTTTCCCATCGCCAAGTCATTTGCAAAATCTGTTCTCTTTCTTGTTAACAACAAAATCAACATTAGCGAAATCTTGAAGGTGAGTTTTGAAAACTCCCTTAAGATGATCGGCCTGCCTTATGTTGCAGAGATCAACTTTTATTCCTTTCCTTTTGTAAAGCCTGAGATCACTGCAGATAAGTTGGTGGTGGTTTGCCTGCCAGAAGAATCCGGAGCTATTAAAGGAATTCTAGAATCAGGTGCTTGCTCATTTGAACTATGGGATATGACTGAAAAACAGGCGACCAAGGAATTAGTAGCTGCTGAAGTGAACGGCTGGATCGCAAGGCTGATTACAGGAGCGCCTCGCTTGGGGCCGCCTGACCTAACGCCCCTGCCCCAAAAAGTTGACGCATCTCCAGCAGTTCAACCGATTAATAAAAAACAAGTCATCAGCGTGGGAAGGGAAATCAAGGGCCGTAAGGGCAAAGGCGTCACAATTCTTTCCGATCTTCCCATGAACGAAGAAAAGATTCATGAACTTGCAACCACTTTGAAATCAAAGTGTGGCACCGGAGGAACCGTGAAAGACGGCAAAATCGAAATCCAAGGCGATCAAAGAGAACGCATCATTATTGAACTGGAGAAGCTGGGTTTTAAAACCAAAAAAGTTGGTGGTTGATCCATCTGTTTTTCCTTGTCTTGCTCCCTTCAAAAATAGTACGATAGTTTTCCTTCCTGAAATTTTATCTGTCTTTAATGAGACCATTACCATGCGACCCATAGTTCTTTTTTCACTTTTACTTGTTGTTGTTGGTATCTTTGCTGAGGAAATCGACAAGAAGTTTCCTCTCGATCCGCAGCTTAAAGTTTTAAGCGAAGATGTTAAAAATGAACGCTACAGGGAAATGGTTACCAAGAAAATGCTTTCGACAGATCTTGCTGCAGAATGGCAGCGGGGCTTCACTGCAGATAACCCTGAGTCTTTCCTTGAAAAGAATGGTGGGAAGGAAAAGGTGCTCGCCAATCCGGATCTTAAGGCGGCTTATGAAAGGCGCCTTTCCATCCAGAATGATTTTCTCGATCTCATGCGTGAAGGTTATAAACGCCATAAGGCTGTGCCCCCATTCGATAAGGGTGCCAAGGCTGAAATTGCAGGTACAACCATCAAGAGTTCTGCAATCAAGAAAGGCGCAACGCTTGCAACTTCCTTGGTGGCAAAGGGTGCTGAAAAACATTGGCCCCGATTTCGTGGCCCCTCAGGCCAGGGTCTTACAGGCTTAAACTCACTACCCACCAAATGGAACGACAAAAGTGAAAATATCCTCTGGAAAATAACCACGCCAGATTTGGGTAATTCTTCCCCGATCGTTTGGGAAGATAAGATCTTCATCACCAGTGCAACTTCCAAGGGCGCCAACAGGACCGTGCATTGTTTCTCTTCCAAGGATGGCGCTAAAATCTGGAGTACCCCGGTTCCTGAAAGTGTTCCTGAAACCAGCGTGCTTGGTAAAAATGGTTATGCTTCATCAACCCCGGTCACCGATGGCGAAAGAGTCATCGTGTTTCTGGGTAGTTCTGGTCTCGTCTGTCTCGACTTCGCAGGAAAAATTCAATGGCAATACAACAACCTGAACATCAAGACAACTCATGGAACAGGTTCGAGCCCCGTGATTCATGGCGACTTGGTACTTTTCTTTCACGATCAAAACCAGTCTGATTCCATCTGCATTGCCCTTGATAAAAAAACAGGCAAAGAAGTATGGAAGCAAAAGCGCGACAAGGGGATGACTTGGTGCACACCAGTTGTAATAAGGGTTGGCGATCACGATGAAGTTATCTTTGCAGGCAGCGGCACCGTTCGTGGATACGATCCTGCAACCGGTAATGAACTCTGGAAACTTCAAGGCCCCACGGTTGAAGTGGTGCCAACCATCGTAGTAGGGGCGGAACTTGCGTACAGCGCATCGGGTAGAAATGGTCCCACCATTGCATTCCGTCTCGGTGAGAAAGGTGATATTACCGCTTCCAGCACCGTTTGGAAATCTGTGCGCAACGGCCCACATGTGCCTTCCCCCATCCTCGTTAAAGACAAATTATTCACTTTTAATGACATGGGTATTTCAACATGCCTGGATGCAATCACGGGAAAATTGCTTTGGACTGAAAGGCTTCCGGATCAATTCACTGCTTCACCCATTGAGGCGGGCGGGTTTATTTATGTGAGTGGTGAATCGGGCAAGACCTATGTGCTCAAGGTGTCTGAGAAATTTGAATTGGTAGCAACCAATGATCTTGGTTCGCCCATTCTTGCTTCGCCTGCAATTACTGATGGCAAACTTTTGCTTCGAACACGTGATGCGCTTTATTGCATAGGCACCAAGTAATTTCTGTTTGGACATTGTTCAAATGAAAAAGGCCCATGCAGTTCAATGCACGGGCCCTTGAAGTTCTGTTTAAGAAAACTAAAGTTTTCCTTCCACACCCAATTGATGGAAGTAGTGTTCGACTTTGTCTTGGTTCTTTAAAAGCCAATCGATGCTTGGTTCGCCCAGGATGGCTTTACGAATCACCTTGGTGGTGGCTTCACGATGAATTGCAAACAAAGCTTTGTGGTCGATTTTGTTTGCAGGTATTTCAAGAATGCTGGGATCCAACCATACCGAGTAAATGATGCCAAGTTCCTCTGCTTTTTTCTTGGGGATGATGCCTTCGCGCACAGCATCGAGCACGCCATGAGCGATGGCAGCCTGAACGGTGCCCATTAAAATATTGGTATACCGGGCATCATTTACGGTAACTTTGCTTACCATGATAGTGGCTGGTTTTACCTGGACATCGCTATTGAGAATCGCAAAAACCTTGGTATGACCTTTGATCTGGTTTCCCAGGAGATTGGCGAAAGCGATACCCACGGGGCCATCCATTTCGCCTATCACTATTTCTGGTTCCGCACAAAGATAGCCGAGATCTCCTTCCACCAATGCTTCGCCGGTGCGCAGTATGATTCTTTTAGACGATGGTTTCTTAGCAGCCATGATTCGTTTCTCCAAGGTATTGGGGTTCAGACAATATACTTGGGTGTTTTATGGCAGTAAGCAAGGGAAACAAGCGT
>RFZJ01000123.1 GCA_009920765.1 Planctomycetota bacterium
AAAGGCCCAGTGGGTGTGCTTAGCGGTTTCAACTTTTTCATCGGGCCAAATTGCTCCGCTGGCTATCCAGCTTTTAAGCAAGGCGATTTCTTTATCATTCAACTTTACACCTTTAGGGGGCATGACTTTGCCTTCCCTGCCCACGGTGATCATTTTAATAAGCAGGCTATCTTCGGGTTTGCCTGGGTTGATTGTTTTCTCGCCTGAATCGCCTCCTTGAAATGCAAGGTCTTTGCGGTCGAATCTGAGGCCAGCCTTTTGTTTTTCGAGCCCATGGCATTCGATGCATTTAGCCTTCAAAAGCGGTGCTATATCGCGTTTGAAGTCAACTTCCGCACCATTGCCAATGTTGTTGCATAGAAGTAATGCAATCAGGGGTGGTAGGGAGATAATTATTTTCATGGCAGGTGTTTCCGGTATTTAGCTTATTTTGATGTTGCACCTAGGCAGGCGAATCCATCCAAGTTTTATCATTTCTATTCTACCATTACTATCTTATGTTTAAACTAGCTATTTTTGTCAAACCTTGGTGGGAGAATTATCATGGATCATTGGTGGACAACCGGCTTGGGCCGGAAGATTTACGATCTCGAACAACCCCGACGATCTACCATGCCTGTGCATCCTTCGCATAAGCCAGGCTACCAATACATGCTTCATAACCGCCATGAAGATACCTATAAGCCCGATGAAAAAGGGCCCCGTTCCAGTGCTTCGGGTGCCATTTACATGAAGGAGCATACAGGCACTCATATCGATGCCTGGTGCCATCAGGCGGATCATATGCATTTGTGTGGGGGTAAAAAGGTTGATACTTTGGTGCAATCCAACCAGGGGTTTTCGTATGGTGCAGTGGAGGATATTCCGATGATCGCCCGTCAGGGATGGCTTTTTGATATCCCCGGATATCGGGGCGTGGAAGAATTGGGTAGAGAGGAATATATCTTTCGTGCGGAGCTTGAGCGCATGGAGAAGGAGTTAAACATAGCGCCCAAGCCTGGCGATGTGGTTTTAATACGGGTGGGTACTGACTTAAGGTGGCATGATGAAATTCGCTATATGGAATCTGCAGGGATGGCTCGGGATGCTGCGCTTTGGGCTGCAGAAAGAAAAGTCTTGGCGGTGGGGGCGGATAATATGTCGTGGGAACCCAATGGGGCGATTGATCCGGAGTTGGGTTCTCTGCCCTGCCATCTGGAGCTTTTGGCACGCAGAGGTATCTACATCATTGAGAATTTAAAACTTGATGAACTGGCGAAAGATAAGGTCAGGCAGTTTTTGTTCATCTGCCTGCCATTGAAATTGATCGGGGCCACAGGTTCGCCTGTGCGGCCTATTGCCTTGGTGTGAAATTACTTTATTGTGCATTGAAGAGAATTGCGATTAACAAGGAGAGAAACATGTCTGGACCGTATATGCCTATTGATCGAAGGAAAGTTCTGGCGGGATCAGCGATGGCTGCAACAGCATTGCTTACCGGCGCGGGAAAAGAAGAAGCTGCGGTTGCGAAGCCCAGGCGTTATGAGATGAAAAAATCGATCAACCTTTGGGCGTTTCCCTACCCCGAGAAAATGAATCTGGAGCAATGCCTTCGCTTGGCCAAGAGTGCGGGATTTGATGCAGTTGAGCTGAATTATGATCTCGATAATGATCTTTCTCCTAAATCTGGCGCCAAGGAATATGCTGCGATTCGTGCGCTTGCAGACAAGATCGGAATTCAGATCAGCGGGCTTTGTTCCTTTCTTTTCTGGCCCTACCCGCTTACTGCGAATGACAATGCAAAAAGATCCAGAGGCTTTGAGCTTGCTGCAAAAATGACCCAGGCAGCGCATGACCTTGGTGTGGAAAATCTGTTGGTTGTTCCCGGAGCAGTTAATATTCCTTGGCGCACCGATTACGAACCTGTCCCTAATGATATTTGCGACAAGCGCGCTCGCGAAGCCATCGCCAAGCTTTTACCTAATGCAGAGAAGTTGAAGGTGAAACTTAATATTGAGAATATTTTTTTCAATGGTTATCTGATGACACCGGGCGAAATGATCGACTTTGTGGATTACTACAAATCCGAGTATGTGAAGATTCATTTCGATACAGGCAATATTATGATGTTCCAGTTTCCCGAGCATTGGATCAAGATGCTGGGCAAGCGTATTCAAAATGTTCATCTCAAGGAGTACACCAAGAAGGGTACTGATTATTCTCTGGAAACTTTCAGACCCCTGTTGGATGGTACGACCAACTGGCCTGCAGTGATGGAGTCCTTTGAACAAACGGGTTACAGGGGTTTTCTTACTTTTGAATATTTTCATCCATACAGTCATTTTCCCGAAGCTTTGATTTATCAGACCGCAGATTCCCTCGATCGTCTTTTGGGAATTAAGTAGGTTGTCTATCAATGCTTTGATTGGTAACTAAGAATGGGGTTGAATTAATGAGTGCGAAATCAAGGAAAGAACAGATTTTAGAAATGCTTAAGGATGAGCCAAATGATTCATTCCTGCTTTATGGATTGGCTATGGAACATTTGAGTGCTGGCGAAGAAGGGCAGGCGCTGAAAGTATTTGGCGATTTGATGGAATCGAACCCTGATTATCCCCCTGGGTATTTGCAGGCAGGGCAGTTGCTCGCAAGGATGGGCAAAGAGGCACAGGCCAGAAGTGTATATGAAAAAGGCATCCAAACCGCCCGAAAAGTGGGGGATGGCCATGCTGCTGGAGAAATGGAAAATTTCCTATCTCTTCTCGATTGAGTTTCTGTTAAAATCTTGGAGTGAGATTTTGTAGAGTCTTGAAACATAAAGGAGCATTGAAATGAAGGTTTTGATTTTTAGAACACTTGCTGCATCTTTTCTTGCCTTGGCATTTGCTGTTTTTGCAATTGCACAAGAAGGCAAAGGTACTGTTATTACAATTGATGGTCTAAAATCGGTTACCCCCGCTGAATGGAAAGAGGAACCACCAAGCAACAAAATGCGCTATGCACAATTTGTTCTGCCCAAGGTTGCGGGTGATCCCAAGGACGGCGAGATAGTAATATTCAAGGGTCTCGGCGGGTCAGGTAAAGCCAATATCGATCGTTGGAAAGAGCAGTTTTCCGCAAATGATGGTGGCAAACTGGGCGATAAGGATTTCAAGATTACTGAAATCAAAGTTGCTGGAAAGCCAACCTTATATCTGGATGTAAAAGGTGCTTATAAGTACAAGGCCGCACCATTTGATCCAAATTCTAAAACAGTGCTGATGGAAAATTCACGGATGTTGGCAGCCCATGTTGATGCCAATGATATTTATCACATTAAATTGACCGGGCCAGCAAAGACTGTCGAAAAGTACCGCGATGGTTTTGAAAAATGGCTTGCGAACTTTAAGTAAGATTGTTCTCTTTAATCTGATGACGACAAGAGCGGCTTGGGGTATTCCTGCCGCTCTATTCTTTTTTAAGGTTGCAACATTGCAGGATATATTTTTCAAGTATGATCTTCCCCCGGAATTAATTGCGCAATACCCACCGCAAAAACGCGAGCAATCCAAACTGATGCTCGTTGATCGAAAAACATCTTCCATCACCCACCACTCTTTTTCGGATCTTCCTTCTTTTTTAAGGAAAGATGATTTGCTGGTGTTGAATGATACCCAGGTAGTCAAAGCGAGATTGTATGGCAAACGCAAGGCGACGGGCGGGAAATGGGAAGGGCTGTATCTAAAGACATTGGAAAATGGTTTGTGGGAAATGATGAGTTATACGCGGGGTTGGCCCTTACCGGGCGAAACCATCATGGTTGAGCCAGGCCCCTTGGAGTTATTGTTGGTGCAAAAAAATGCAGGTGGCATCTGGCATGCAAAGCCCAGTATGGAGGGAGATGCGCCTGCGATTCTTGAAGCACATGGCAATGTCCCGTTGCCACCTTATATCCGCAAGGGTAAAGCCTTGGAGGAAGATGCAAAGAGGTATCAGACGGTTTATGCCAGGCATCCCGGCGCAGTAGCTGCGCCAACCGCAGGCTTGCATTTTACTGAAGAACTTTTCGCAACATTAAAAGCCATGGGGGTTGATAAATCTTTTGTTACCTTGCACGTCGGCCCAGGCACTTTCAAGCCATTGCCTGAGACGCTTCCGGAAAATTATCAGGTTGATCCAGAGTTTGGTGAGTTGCCCAAGGTTACCGTGGATGCCCTTAATAAAACTAAAAGTATGGGGGGAAGAGTGGTAGCGGTGGGTACAACTTCCACACGGTTAATGGAAAGTGCTTTTACGCAAACTGGTTTGAACCCCTGGCAGGGATGGGCCGATTTGACCATCGATCCCACTTATAAGTTTAAAGTAATTGATGTGCTGATTACCAACTTTCACTTGCCTTGCTCTACTTTGCTTTTGCTTGTGGGGGCGTTTGCCGGTGTCGATTTGATTCGCAAGGCCTACGACGAGGCGATCAAAAACAAGTATCGCTTTTTTAGTTATGGCGATGCCATGATTATTGTTTAATATTTTCTAATCAGCTTTTTTAACATTTGTATAAGGGGAATGAGTAATGAAAAAAATAAGCACTTTGGTTTTATTGCTGGTGGGGGCAATTGCTTTGGCAGCAGATTACACCAAGGATGGTGTTGAAGCGATCAAGGCGAAGGTCCAAAAAGGCGAGGTGGTCTTGGTTGATGTGCGTGAGAAAAATGAATGGGATGAAGGGCATGTTTTGGGGGCCAAGCTTCTTTCCTTAAGCAAGCTTTCGAAGGGTGCAACCAAGGATGAAATTGAAGCTGTTGTGGGTAAGGATAAGGTTGTTTACTTGCATTGCAAGGCAGGGGTTCGGTGCATGAAAGCTGCGGAGATCCTTGAAAAACAAGGGTTTAAGGTTCAGGCGATAGATCTTCCGGTAGGGGAGTTAATCAACTCGCTTGGTAAAGCAAAGTAATAGCGCAGATTATTTTTCTTGGACTCTTAATGCCTGATGGCTTAACTTTAATGCATTGATGTTTTTTACCATGGAGGTTTTGATGATACGAATTAGTTTTTCCGTTCTTTTGGCTGCTTTTGCAGTTTCCATGCTTCCCGCAGCAGAACCCGCAAAGGATTATTTCTTTCAACCCAAGGATCGGATTGTTTTTCTAGGGGATAGCATCACCGAGCAATACCAATATTCCAATGCAATTGAATTGTATCTGACCACACGGTTTCCTGATGCCAACTTTTTCTTTTTAAACGCTGGTATCGGTGGCGATACTGCGAATGGTGGGGCTGGTCGTTTTAAAAGCCATGTTCTTGATGAAAAACCAACGAAGGTAACCATCAACTTTGGCATGAATGATGGTGGGTATGGGAAGTTTAATCCCCAGTCAAACAAAGTATTTGTTGAAAAGACAGCACTCATGTTGGATATGGCAACCAAGGCTGGCGTTAAAGTGGCGTTGCTTTCTCCCAATGCGGTTGACCCACGCAACAAATCCAATGGGGTGGAATATGTTGAAACCCAAAAGCAGTTTTATGCCCCGTTGAAAGATATTGCTGCCAAGTTTGAATTCCCTTTTGTGGATCAGTATGCGATTACCCGGGCTGCACAGGATAAAATGCTTGTTGATGATCCAAAGGCTGAGAAAGCAAAGCCTTATCCAGATGGTTTCCATACAGCAGCACCCGGCGGAATGCTCATGGCTCATGCAATCCTCACCGGGCTCAAGTCGCCAGCATTGGTCAGTGATGTTTCTTTTGATGCTGCAAGTAAAAAAGCGACTGGTAAGAATTGCACTGTAACAGTGGTGAACGGTGATACCATTAGTTTTGAGCGTAAGGATGAAGCTTTGCCTTGGGCGGTCCAGAAAGATTGGCTGCCCATGCTTCCTTACACCAACGAACTTAAGGATTTGAACTGGTATGGGCTGCAGGTAACTGGTCTTAAGGAAGGCAGCTATGCTGTAAAGATTGATGGTGTTGAAGTTGCGAAGTTTTCTGGTGAAGAACTTGCCAAGGGTGTTAATCTTGGAAACCTTACTTCTGGTCCGATTTGGGATCATGCAGACAAGGTTTACAAAGCTATTGAAGCCAAGAACCGGATCGTACATGGCAGGTTCCGAGGTGTGATTCTAGCTAATGTTCCTGAATGGCTTGCTGACGTTGCCAAGGAACGGAAGCCTATGGAGTTGGAAAAACGCATGGCTCAAATTGTTGAAGCACAAAAAGCGGTCAACGAATTGGTAAAACCAAAGAGCCATAAATGGGAAGTTGTTGCAGCCAAGTAAAGCTGTGCCAAAAGTGTAACTATAAGATGGGGTCTGAAGGCAAACTCAGGCCCCATCTTTCATTTTGGGGAGGTTCTTATACCATTTGCAATGGTATGTACTGTGTGTTAGTTTGGAATTGAGTTTATAATCCTGCCATTATTTTTAGTATTGTTGCTTCCTCATTTGTTTGAATTAATTTGGAGAAAAGAATCATGAGAATCATCCCTGCAATCTTAATGGCAACATTTGGTTTGGTATTTATTTCTCCCGATGAATCCAGGGCGCAAAATGCAGCGCCTATCCGTGCTGGTATGATCGGGCTAGATACATCGCATGTTCCAGCTTTTGCAAAACTGTTTAACGGGCCCAAGGCTGTGGGTGATCTTGCTGGAATCAAAATTGTTGCAGCGTACCCAGGCGGTACAGACTTCGGTCCAAGTAAGACCCGGGTTGCAAAATTCACCGAGGATATCCGGGGAATGGGAATCGAAATAGTTGATACCATCCCAAAGCTGCTTGAAAAAGTTGATGTGGTATTTCTGGAAAGCGTGGATGGGCGCATTCATTTGCAGGAAGCAATACCGGTTATCAAGGCAGGCAAGCCTTTGTTTGTTGATAAGCCTGCAGCAGGTTCCCTTGCAGATGTAATTGCGATTTTTGATTTGGCAAGACAAAACAAGGTTCCTTGCTTTTCAAGTTCTTCTGTGCGTTTTGGTGCAGGCTTGCAAGAGTTGAAAAAGAATGAATCCTTGGGTGAAATTGCTGGTGCAGATACCTGGGGCCCTTGCTCTTATCAGGAAGGTACACCTGATTTGTTCTTTTATGGAATCCACGGTGTGGAAGCTTTATACACTCTCATGGGAACCGGATGCGAAACGGTTTCACGAACCCAGGCGACCGATGCTGATGTTGTTACAGGTGTTTGGAAGAATGGCAGAGTAGGAACTTACCGTGGATTACGAAAGAACAAAGCTGATTTTGGCGCAGTGGCCTTTGGGACCAAGGGTATCGCCCCGATGCTTAAAGGGGATGGATACGAACCCATGTGTCGCGAGATTGCAAAGTTCTTTAAAACCAAGGTCGCCCCTGTCAGCCCGGAAGAAACCATCGAGATTTTTGCCTTCATGGAAGCTGCAGATGAAAGCAAGCGCAATGAGGGCAAACCTGTTGCAATCAAGGATGTGATGGCCAAGGCAAAAGCCCAAGCTGCTGGCAAAAAATAATAATCCTTGTGTGAGTACCCGTCAAAAATAGTGGATTAATCATTGTTGTTTTGCAATAAATAGGAGTAACCATGAGTTCAATTACCCGCAGAATTTTTCTTGAAGACACCATGCTTGCTTCTGCCGCCCTTGCTGCTGCTGCAACTCCCCTTCCATTACATGCCCAAGAGAAATCCACCGGCAATCCTTCCAATAAAGTTCGTGTTGCAATTCTCGGTAATCGCATCCGGGGTAAACAGCACGCCGCAGAACTGGCCAAAGTTCCAGATGTGGAAATCGTGTATCTCTGTGATCCTGATACGATCCTTTCGGCAGAGCTTGCAGCCATTGTTGAAAAACAGCAGGGTAGCGGGCCAAAAACAACCCAGGATATGCGCCGGGTTTTTGATGATAAATCTGTCGATGCGGTTTTTATCGCCACGCCAAATCACTGGCATGCACTTGCTGCAATCTGGGCAATGCAGGCAGGCAAAGATGCCTATGTTGAAAAGCCTGTCAGTCACAATATCAGCGAGGGTAGGCGTATTGTCCAAGTTTCCCGGAAGACCAATCGCATTTGCCAGGGGGGCACCCAGAATCGTTCCAACATGGCACTTGCCGAAGCTGTTGAATACATGAAGGCGGGGAAACTTGGAGAAGTCAAACTTGCCCGCAGTATCATTTATGGTGGTAGAGGTTCCATAGGGCCCAAGGGCAGTTATGAAGCACCAAAAAATGTCGATTATAATCTTTTCATGGGGCCTGCTAGTCTTGAACCACTTACCAGAAAAAATCTTCATTACGATTGGCATTGGGATTGGAACACAGGCAATGGCGAACTAGGCAATAACAATATTCATTCAATTGATATTTGCCGTTGGGGCTTGGGGCTTGATGGCCTTTGTAATTCTGCAATCAGTTATGGTGGTCGCTTTGGTTATGTAGATGCTGGCCAGACCCCCAATACGCAGGTTTGTATTTTTGATTATGGTGACAAAACGATTGTTGCAGAAACGCGTGGGCTTAAAAGCGAACAATATCGAGCAGGCTTCACAGGTGGCTGGCTATTTCATGGTGCGGAAGGTTCCATTGCTGGGAATTCCCTTTTTGACAAGGAAGGCAAAATGGTCAGCACTTTTGTCGCCAAGCGTAAGAGCGAAAATCACTTTGCGAACTTCATCAATGCAGTGCGCAGCCGTAAAAGAGAGAGCCTTAATGCAGAGATTCAGGAAGGGCATCTTTCAACGGCATTGTGCCATATAGGAAATATCTCCTGGAGATTGGGACAGGAAAGTTCTGTTGCAGATGTGCGAGAACAAGTTGGGAAAATGAAAGTTCACGATAATGTTACTGAAACATTGGATCGGACTTTGAAACATCTTGGTGACAACAAAGTGGATTTGGAAAAGAGCAAAATGACTTTGGGAGTAAGGCTTGAAGTATCTTCCAAAAGTGAGGAATTCGTTGGTAATGCCAAGGCCAATACGTATCTTACCCGTGAATATCGCAAGCCTTTTGTTGTACCTACGGAGAGGGAAATCTAAGTTCGGAAAATCAGATCAGGCAGTAAGTTGATTTTCAGGGGGGATTCTGCCTCTAAGAAAGTATGTAAGCATTGGGCCTTTTCCTTTTATTTCGATGATTCCTCTGCTTTCAAATTCGAATTTGTCAGCCAAAAGCTTGTATGTGTGTTCACTTACATGGATTTCACCGGGTAATCCATGGCTCTCCATGCGTGCAGCAGTATTGACACAATCTCCCCAAAGATCGTAGATGAATCTGGATTTTCCAATAACCCCCCCAATGATCTGGCCGGAATTAATACCAATCCGCATTTGAAGCGTTTGATTATTCCTCTCGTTAAACTCCATCAGGCAGGTTTTGAAATCCAAAGCAAAATTCGCCAGAAGTTCTGCATGATTTATCACTGGCGTTGGCACTCCAGCAGCAACCATGTATGCATCTCCTATCGTTTTAATCTTTTCAACCTTGTGTTTTACAACCAGGGCATCAAACAAAGAAAACAACTTGTCCAGTAAGTCAACGAGATCAACAGGAGATAACTTTTCAGACAAAGGAGTGAAGCCTATGATGTCAGCGAAAAAAACACTGGCAGAATCGAATCGATCTGCAATTGTCGCTTCCTTGTGCTTTAATTTCTCCAATATTGCATGCGGAAATACATTTGCCAGCAGCTTTTCACTCTTGCTGTTGGCTATTTTTAATTCTTTTTCTGTTTGGTGAATGATCCATTGGTAGTGAAGGGTATCAAGCACCGAGATGCTTAGTGCAATCACAATATTGATGATATTCAAAACATAAAGCACATCCGGGTTCCCGTTCCAAGGTGATTCATTGCTCCATCGAGAAAGAATTACAAACTCCACAATGGCTGCAACTGCGATTGTCATGCTTAGATACATTTTCCCAGGAAGCAGAAAACTCATGCCTACCAAGGTAAATAGGAAATATTGGTTGCCAAAACCCCATCCGACAAAGTGGTTGCAAAATCCTGTATGGAGCATTATTTCTGCTGTGAATAGAATCCAGGCAATCGAAAACATCATCCGCCTGACCGAATATAAAACGCCTGCCCATGCGATTACACTAAAGATATTTACCACCGCCATTTCAGGCACTTTCATCCATAAAAACAATGGGATGTAAAGGATGTGGATCAACATTGCGAATGGGATATTGGCAGATGCTATCACATATAATCGGGCTGATGCATTATCCAGATCTTTTGGCGCTTCCAAGTAGTTTTTAAAGAAGGTTTTAATGCTCATCAATCAACCTCGGAATGTTTGAATTTTAAAGCAACAGCCATATAAAACATTTTGAAATTCAAAATCATACACTCAATCATTATAGATTAAACTTGCTGTTTGATCTTGGTATTAAGTTCTGGCATAACATTCTACTGGTAAATACAATGTTAATATCGGAGAGAATATTTCTTAAATTTCGAAAGCCATCAAATGGATTGGATGACTTGGTATAACAGTTTAAACAAGCCCGAGTGGACTCCAGCTCCAAAAACCATTGGAACCATTTGGCAGATTCTCTACCCGATTATTATTGTTTCGTTTGGATATGTATTTCTTCAGGCTTATAAAGGCAAAGTTTTCTGGTATGTGGCTCTTCCTTTTGCAGTCAATCTTTTTGCCAACGTGCTTTTTACCACAATTCAATTTGGTATGAGAAACATGCCCCTCGCAAC
>RFZJ01000124.1 GCA_009920765.1 Planctomycetota bacterium
ACCATAGCATTGATTGAACAGTGCGCTACCATCTCTTTTCCGGGTTTTCATTCGTGCTGAAGTATAACCGCAATTATGGATCGATTCTTTTATCGCCTTGATATGAAGCTGGCCATCTTTGACAAAAGCATTTTCTGGTTCGCGGGTATAATACTGCAGCTCTTCATTGCCCCAACCGTTGATCCATTGTTTGGCATTGTAATCATAGAAACCATTGCCTAGATCGAAGTCCCATTTGGAACGGTCAATTTCTTTTCCTTCAAACTCATCACTCCAAACTAATTTCCAATCATTTGCATTGGAATCAAATGCAAGTGCAAAACCAAAGACAACAATCGATAGGATGGCTGAACCAAGTATTTTTTTCATGATAAAAGTGCCTATCGAAGTTTGGAGCCTTTTTTGCCGGTGAGCGAATCGCCCAGTTCTTCCCGTATTTTGTCGCCCAGTACCTGAAGTTTTTTAACTACATCAGGGTTTTGATCTGCAACATTTTTAGATTCAGTAATGTCTGCATCAAGATCGAACAACGAAAGTTCAATCTTTCGGGTTTCGCCCTTCCCCGGTTTTCCATTGCTTCCACCTTCGATGATATGCAGGTATGGGTGAGGGAAATGCAATTTCCATTTTCCACTGGTTACCGCATGAAGGGCATCGCCCCAATAAAAGTAATAAGCATCCTGGGGGCTTTTGGCATCTGGTTTGGCTTCGAGAACCGAGCTAATGTTCTTTCCATCAATTTTAGGTTCCGCCTTTACTATTCCCCCAGCATAACCAACAAGCGTGGGTAAAAGATCGATGGTCATGATGGGTTCATTGCTAGTAGTTGCAGGAGGAATTTTGTCAGGCCACCGCGCAACAAAGGGAACCCGAACCCCGCCTTCAAACTCGGTGCCTTTGCCTTCACGCAACATCCCCTTCGAACCAGCATGGTGCCCGTAGGAAAGCCATGGGCCGTTATCTGAAGTGAAAATCACGAGGGTGTTTTTATCCAGGGAATGTTTTTTCAGGGTTTCCAGAATGGTGCCAACTGAAGCATCTATTTCCTCGATGACATCCCCGTAAAGCCCCTGTTTGCTTTTACCCCTGAACTTTTCTGAAGCATAAAGCGGTACATGGGGCATCGAATGAGGCATGTACAAAAAGAAAGGTTTATCTTTGTTCGCTTCGATGAACTTCACACCTCGTTCGGTGTACCATCCGGTTAGTTTAGATTGGTCAGGGTTGAGTTCCAAAACCTTGTCATCTTGGCGTAAAGGTAAAGGGGGGAAATTTTTGGCAGTAGGATGGTTGGGCCACATATCATTGGAATACGGCAAACCGAAATAAGTATCAAAACCATGGCGCAATGGTGAATATTGGGTGGAATCACCCAGATGCCATTTGCCAAAGATGGCTGTGGAATAACCTAGATTTTTAAGATATTCGGGTAGAAGGTTTTCTGCATCCTTGATACCGTTTTTTGAATTGGGGCCAAGTGCACCAAGAATACCCACACGATTAGGATAACAGCCAGAAAGAAGAGCTGCACGCGAGGCGGAACAAACTGCCTGGGGCACATGAAAGTTGGTTAGCTTGATTCCTTCCCGGGCAAGTGAATCAATGCTTGGGGTGCGAATCTTGGTCGAACCAAAGCAACCAAGGTCTGCATAACCCAAATCATCTGCAAATATCAGTACGATATTAGGAGGCTTTTCAGCGCTAAAAGCCAATGAGCTACAAAGGATTCCAAACAACGCAAGAGAATATGAATTAATGGTTTTCATGAGCTTATAAATACCAAAATTACATACACATTGCAAAAAGTTGTGATTAAAAACCTGAATACGAAGGTGAAATGCCTTTGCAATTTGATTAAGATAAGCTGATGGGTAATATCGGGGAATCGTTGATGAAAGCTCGATGGGTGATTTTATCATGGGTGCTTTTTTTTCTGTCAGCAATGATGGACCAGCCTATTAATTTCACCCTGTTTGCTGAAGATAAAATCGAACCCAAGTTGGCTGCACCCGAGAACAAAGCGGATTGGATTCATGTGGGAAGCCTGGCTGGAAAATTACTAGGCCCGCCCCGCGATGGAAAAATCCGCATCAGCCTGGCCCATCAATTTGGCGAAATCGACAGGGACATGGCGTTGCGTGCAGAAGCCATGCGCAAGAAATTGCTTGAGATGAGACAAAAGGGAATGGGATTACCCAAAAATTCCCCAGCCCGGGAGGAAGCTGTTCAAGAATTGGAAAGCGGCCTTGCAGACCTTCAAGCCCTAAGATCCAAAATATTGTTGGTTCACCAAGCAGGAGATGTATTGGAGTTGGTGCTTCGAAACCCCTGTAATGTGCGAAGTACATTTCCACCTGGTGGTTTTTTTGATGAAAAGGGAAATATCAGAGTCTTCACCAAGAAAAGTGTTGCAGAAATGAGGGGGCCATTGAAGCTGCCCGGCTTTGCATCAAGCTTGGAAAAATTAGATGAAAGCACCTCGGTGCTGGTTTATGTTTACAAAAAGAAACCCCTCCCCAAAGGCCCCAATCCAAAGCCCGATCTAGAACAGTTTGACCTTTATGCAGGCTTGATCATCATTCTGGATGCGGAATAAGCTTTATCAACTTGTTTTTAATAATTCTTTAATTTATATTATTAAGACGAATTGTTTAAATAAGCAGAATACCATGAACAATAGAAAAGCATTTACTCTGATAGAACTTTTAGTTGTTATTGCTATCATCGCAATCCTGATCGGATTGCTTTTGCCTGCGGTGCAAAAAGTGAGGGAAGCTGCTGCAAAGGCGCAATGCCAGAATAATCTCAAACAATTATCGCTGGCGATGCATAACTATCACTCCACCTATAATTCCTTTCCTTTTGGTGCAAAGAATAACAAGGGGGCGGATCCCTACCCTGGGCCGGGTGCCTGGTATGATGATTACGCTTGGTATGTACCAATCGGGCCATATATCGAGCAGGAATCATGGTATAAGATGTTCGATTTAAATGCCTCTTATAGCGATGCCAAGCATTTTGCAGCACGACAGGTGAAAATCAAAACCCATGGTTGCCCTTCGGATGGTCTCAAGGAGAATGAATGGGCCATTGATACCTGGGCAAGGGTCAGAGGCAATTATGCGGTTAATTGGGGCAATACCAACTATGGTCAAACCACAAAAGCGGGCGTGACTTTTGGTGGAGCACCTTTTACTTTTAAGTTTGGGCAATCTCTTAACTCCATTTCCGATGGCACAAGTAATACTTTGATGATGTCCGAGGTGATTTCACAAAACACTCCCACCGTCCAACGACGCCTTGAACGGCATACCTGGTTGCACCCTGATTGGGCAGGCAGGCAATACCTTGGACCAGGTTTTCGTGACACGAAGCAAACACTCTGGTGGGGTAACTTCCTCCATGTGCGATGGTTCCATTCGCTTTATAACCAACAACATCGATCCCACTGCTTGGAGGAGCATTTCAACCTCCCAAGGTGGAGAAGTTTCACAGCCATGAAAAATATTCCCTGGGTCAGTCTAATCCTGCCTTGCACAATCATAATTTCAATTGGTTGTGGGGAATCAACCCCGGTTTTCCCCACAGCAAAACTTGAGGGCGCCATTACCATCAAGGGCGAGTCGGTTCAAAAAGGTAATCTTCAAGTCATATCAAAGGAAAAAGTCGGCTTGATCGCGCAGGGCCTGATCACCGATGGAAAGTTCATGATTCCTGATGCCCCGCTTGGAGAAGTAACCATTCTCGTTCAAGCAACCAAAGCCACAGGGAAAATGATCAAGGAATATAGCTCTGAATATCCCGAGGTTATCAACATTATTCCAAATTCTTACCAGCAGGGCATACCCTTCACTGTCAAGAAAGAGGGCGAACCCCTCGTGCTTGATTGGAAATAATTCCTACTTCATCAGTTTTTCAATAATATTGCGCGTGATGGCCATGGTCGAAGGATCCTTCCCGGCCAAACCATGCGCCCAGTCAGTGGTACCCACAGTGATCACCGTACCATTATTGGAATAAATACCCATCACGGCATTTCCGGTGCGGCCTTTTTCCCAACGCTCGTACCATTCGCAATCATCTGGGTGCCATCTTGCAGGAGCCGTTGCGAGGATGGAAAAATTTTTGGGTGTACCATCTGTAAAAGTTGGGAAAGGCAAACCATCTTTCCAAACAAGTTCACATCCATCACACTCATAACCAACGATGGTGTCCTTGCCTCCAAAGGTGGAATCTTTTTTCATGCTGGTGTTTTGAAAAACCCAATGCTCTGGCCGATGCACTGTGAAAGAGGCAGAGCCATCCATGAACTGCCCATGGCTGCGATGGTATCCACCCCAAAGAAACCCAACGCCTGTGAGGGAGTTTTCCGGTCTCTTTAATAAATGATGACTCCAGAGGGAAGATATGAGTTTAGGATCCCCTTTTTCAAAAAGAGGGTCATCACGAAATGCCTGCTTGTAACACACAAGGGCTTTCCCAGAATCTTCAGAACGCACCTGCCAGCAGCATGTGTTGCCACTGAAGAAAGCTACATTCCCACCCCCTGCAATAAACTTTTCAAGGTTATCGCGCATGGGCGTGGACCAATATTCATCATGGCCCACACTAAGAACAAGTTTGTAGTTCCTTAGTATTTCGGGGTGATGTTCCAGATCGCTGTTGATTGCATAATCAAAAACAAACCCTGCCTCTTCGGACCATTTGATGAAGGGATATTCCCAAGAACGAAACTGGCCAACTATGGGTCGTTCAAAAGAAACCCTTCTCCCCTGTACTTTAAACTTGCCATTATAGGCATAAAGGCTGTATCCACCCCAGTTGCAGTAGGCGTTATAGGTATTTGTTGAAAGTTGGATAAGAATTTTAGAATCCTTGCCAGGATTTGCATTCCGAACCACAAAGAAAGCTTCGCTTGTAAGAACTTTCCCTTCCTTGTTTTTCACACTGAGAGTTGTGCTGTAATATCCCGTGCGGCAATCCTTGGGTATTTCAAACCCGAATGATTCTTTCCAGTTGCAACCATGCGAGGAGGCATTATCAGGGATTTTCTGCTCTGAACAAGCCAGATCATTTTTAGTGAGAATCACCTCACGCTTGGCGCCAAGCCTTGCAACTTCGATTCCGAAAGATGAAGCAGCGGAAGATACCTTCAACGAAACTTTTTCTCCGGGAAGATAACTAAGTTTGTCGAAGTATCCCTCGATTGCAGGCCTAGTTGCTGCTGGAGTTGGAAGCAAAGGCTTTAAAGTGGGTAGCATTACCTGTGCTTGGCGCAAAAAACCAAGATCAGTCGGGTGTGAACTATCAACCGTTGCTTCCCCATCATCGCCCATCAGTGGTTCACCCGGTTGCACAAACAATCCGGTGATTCCCCGATCCTTCAATCTTTGAACAGCATCGGAATGTGCCTTGCGATTGCTTTCGTTCTTTTGTCTTACGCCCGCAAGTATGCTGGCATTGGTGTAGGTTCGGTCTTCCACAAGAAGAATAGGAGTTAAAGGCCTGGCCTTTCGTAAAGCAATTACAAATGGTTCAAGTCTCTCAGTGATACGCTTGGCATCAAGATTAGGCAGACAATCCAGCACATAAACTGAGGCATCAAGCTCAGCAAAAAGGGGAACAAACTCTGGATCAAGTGTGCCATTGCCTGAAAAACCAAGATTGATGACAGGGCGATCCAGCATGCGATGAAGAATATTAGTATGTGCCATGCCCGGCCTGGAAGCACAACCACCCTGTGCAATGCTGGTGCCATAATACACAATGGGTTGAACCAGATGGGCAGCACGCTGGGGGGCTTTTTCGAGTGTTGTTCCCTTGGTAACACCAATCTTAACTTCTTTGACTCCGTTATAAAGAGGCAGATAAAGCAAGTATTCGCGTTTACCCTTGGGAAGCCCGGTTGCAAGTGCAGCTTTATTGGTAACTGCAGAAGGTCTGCCATTAGCGACCCATTTCCAAGCACCCTTATCATCGCGGGCATAAAGATCCAATCCGCTGACCCCTGTTGCGGGCATATGGGGCATGGCAAGATTTGGTGAGGTCAATATCCAGGAGGCATGAATTTCAGAAGAGTCGGTGATAAACCTGCAGGCTAGACCTGCACTATTTCTGGATAGGTTCCATACAGGAGGGCGCACGACTTTTTCCACGTTTTTAGGCAGCCGGTCGTAGGGAGACATGGTTTCTTTCCAGCCCTGGTTTTCTAGGCCTATTTCTGAGGCTTCCTTCCAAAGTAATTTTTCTGAATCTGGTTGTTGAAATAAAAGACTAAGAAGTAAAACCGCCTTGAGACTCAACATCTTTAAATCCTCATATAAAGGTAGGGATGATTTAATCATCGTTTAAGAATGCCCCATGATCAAGCAGGAAAAAGTGAACGATTAACTTCTTATTAGAACTGGACATTTCTAATTTGTATTTTTATGATGCATGCAGCTAATTTTGTTTATGCACAAAAGGATCGCCCCATGGCTGAAATAGAATTGCCTGAAAAATCAACTGACTCGAACAACCCGTTGGATTCCTGGGTCGGCTTGATGGTTGTGATCATTGCAACCTTCATTGGTATTTGCAATGTAAAGGATGACAATATTGTCCAGCAGATGCAGCTAAAACAAGTGGAAAGGAATGATAACTGGGCTTGGTTTCAAGCTAGGAATATTCGCCAGGCGGTGTATGAAGGGGTCGCTGCAGAATTAAGCGTGCCCCAACCGAATGAAACGCCTGAGATCAAATCATTTCGTGAGGCAAAATCAGAAGAATTCCGCAAAAAAGCCGACTCCCAGGAGAAGAAATCGGAAAAACAAAAAGCGGATGCTGAACAAGCACAAAAAGATTATGAAGACCTCAACGACAAAGATGACCAATTCGATCTTTGTGATGCGACGCTGGCATTAAGTCTTGCTTTGATGGGCGTTACCGCATTGACCAAAAGGTGGGGGCTTTTTTACATCGCACTCATCCCTGCGTGCCTTGGGTTTCTCATGGGCCTTGCGGGGTTTTGCGGATGGGATACCAATTTTACAATCATCAAATCGATCATCAAAATATTATCGTAGGTGTTGATCAACCGTTGGCGAGATCAGATTCCCGCTTGAATTTCTCCAAGAGCTCAGCTTCATCAAGATCATATTCATCCAGGGTATACTTGTGTATTCCATGCCTGTGCTGCTTTCGCTGTGCCAAATAACTTTTAAGCCCTTCACCCAGTCCATCAGGAGTTGGAATATGGAAATGGTTTAGTATTTGGTGTACTGTATCAACAGGATTGCTCACCAGCTTCTTATAGGTAATGTCCAGAAAAGGTGTTGCCCCTAAAGGCCAGGTGTCTCTTGTTTGATAACCCACCTCCAGCATTTGTTTCAAATGTTCCACCATTCCCGGGCCGATTAATTTTGAATCTTGCATGGGCAGGCATACCATTCGGATCATTGCAGTCAGGCTTGCCATGGAAGGCAGACTTTCCAAAGGATTGCGATGGGTGAAAACAATCCGTGCATCAGGGTAAACTGTCAGGAGTTGGGCCAATGAGGCAATATGGGCGGGCCCTTTTAAAAACCAAGTTTTCTCTTCCCTGTTTAAAGAAAGCGCTTGCAGATGTTTCTTATGCAGGGTGTAACTATCGCCGAAATTCGATGCGAAAACATATTGGAAATAATCAGGCACGTAAACCAACTGACAAAACAACAACGCATAAAAAGAAGACATCAAAAATGGATTACATTCCTCCGGTTCCATGGTTCCCAATTCGTGGGCCTTGATAAACTCAGGGGATAATCTGTTAACGCCATCGATTTGCGCCTGCGCTGTTTTAATCTGCTGTTGCACTTGCTTGGTTGTAGCAAGGCATTGGGGCACTGGCAGTTGATGGGTTTCCCAATTTTGCAATGGCCTGAGCGTTGATACCTGCGATAGCAAGCCCTGAAGAAAAGTGGTCCCAGTGCGAGGCAACCCGATGACAAACAATGGTGCCCGGATTGGAACCTTCTCCACCTCGGGATATTTCTTGAGCACATGATACAGATTCAGGCGGTTTTTAAGGGAGGTAAGAATCATTTGGGAATAAACAACACGCCCTAGGGTGTCTGTTTGATTGTGGGTTGAAAAATCTTTGATAAGAATTTTCAAAGGTTCAAGAAAGTGTTCTGGTCCGAAATCATCAAGGCCGGTTTCCCGAATGGCTTTTTTTAAGAGATGCTCTAACTTGAAACTTGCGCCCTGCCAGCCAAGAAGTGAGGCCAAGCCAAGAGCACCAGAGGCAAAGCTACGCCACCACACAGATTTTCGCACAATGCCCATGAATTCTCTTGGTTGATATTAATTGACTTTAATAAGCTTCATGGAAGAGGTGTCAAAGTATGCTTCACCTTTTAAAGAACGCATTTCTAAAACCAAGACAATTTCCTTGGGTGTGGGGATATCGAACTCGAAAGTGATTTTCTCCCAGCCTGTTGACTCGGAAATATATTTCGTTCTTTCGCCACCAGACATTCGGATGCCGACACCTGAATTAGGTTCGTTCCGACTTTTAACATTAACTGCTTTTGCAAGAACTTCGACCTTGTATTTCCCCGGGTCCAAGGCCACAGGCTTGCGCCAGCTACCTACAGAATCTGCGGAACTGCGGATATGCAGGCAGGTTTTATCTTCGAATGAAGATTGCAATAAAAGGGAAGGTCCCATTTCTAAAGCGGGCTTCCAACCTGAAAGAGCAACTGTTTTGTCAGGTCCGAAAGTGGGCGGGCCAGCGGGCATTTCTCCAATCAACCGATCAAGAACCTTGCCTCTTTCCGCCAGCCTTCTTTTCATATCCTCGCCACCACCCTTGATGTCTTTGAATGGTTTCAGCTTTTCCACAACCTCATCGATGCGTTTGTTCATTTCGGTCAATAGAAAACCTTGGTTATAAACCTTGCGCAAGGCATCGTTGTAACGCCAATACATCCCAGGGCAGGGCATAAGGGCATTGGCAAGCATGCAACTCATTCCCCGCAGATCGAAATTTGGATCACCAAACATCTGATCCATTCCCGCAACCAGAAAGACCGCTTTGTTTCCTTTGGAGGGATCAAAATAAATCCGATAATTGTTGCGATTGCGATTGTAGCCATCCCAATGAGCTGTGATCTGTTCCAATGCGATGAAAGTCCAGAAAGCATCAATATCCACAAGAGCATCCAGCAACAATAATCTCTTGGTTGGATCAGGTTCCTTGCAGGCCACGACGAGTGTTTTTAACGGTGCCTGTTCATCCTTCTGCCCTTTTTTTCCAGTCAGTAATTTCTTGGGTTGGTCAAGATCTTGACAAAATCCACCATCATAAAGGTTGCCATCGGGGGATCCAAAATTACGCTTGAGAAAAGCCCGATCCAAACCTTCCAGTAAAACATAAAGCCCTAGGTCACGATTGTTCAACTTGACCATGGCATGGGTTGCCCGACCCGTGGGCAAACCAGAATTCCGTGAAAGCTCCCTGCAAATCAATTCGTTTAAATAAGAGCCATCCTGCACGGAGTTGTTAAGATGAAGTTTATCCAACCCGTAGAATTTCTGGCCATCTACAAATTTGTCAAAGTTAAGAGACAATGCCGGGCGATCTTCCAATGCACGGTAACTACCCGCTGCTCCTTTTAAATGAATTCCCACTTTGTTGTAAGTCAAGCCGCCTTCAACTTTGATCGTGCAGGGCACATAGGTGCGATCTGCCATTTTCAATGCTTGTATTTCTTTTGGTTCTATTTCAATTGAAATGCGCAATACATTTTTCGATGCGAAAAACTCCACAGATGGGTCAGGCTTTGCCGGCTTTACAGCCTTGGCTTCGGCCTGTCCGAACAGGCTCAACAACAGCATCCAAGTAATGATCATATCATTCATCCTTCCTAAACTTTATGTTGCCTGTTTACCTTGCGATTGTCAAGCAATCCCTATTGGGGAAGTTTAGGTTTTACAAGTGCCTTACCATCTTTATCGAATGGATATTGTGCTTTTTGCTTCTCCATCAGTGCCACCAATTCATGCATCATACGCTTTAGTTCCTTGGGTTCTTTGGTCGCAAGATTGAATTGCTCAAAGGGGTCTGCAGTAAGATCATACAACTGATAATGTGAATTCTCTGAAACCTCCGAGGGGAAATAATGATAGATTACTTTCCAATTTCCCTTGCGGTAACTGGTGAAGTAATCCGTACGGTGTGGTGAATGCGGATAATGCATCAGGAAAACCTCCTCCCTGCCGTTATCTCGATTTCCTGTAAGCAAGGTATCCAGTTTTGTACCATCGATTGCATGATCTGTTGGAATCGTTTTTCCTGATAGAGAAAGGATAGTTGGGAATAGATCATAAACCGCAGCCTGTTGCGATTGAATAGCTCCGGGATTTATAGGCAATTTTTTTTGATTAAAGTTGTTGGCATTGGTCTTAGCCCATGCGGCGATGAAAGGCACCCGCATCCCCCCTTCGTAATGGGATCCTTTTTTTCCTCGTAAAGGTGCGGCACAGGCAACTGCATGCTGATGCCCAAGG
>RFZJ01000125.1 GCA_009920765.1 Planctomycetota bacterium
GTAGCTGGCTCCACCTTCTTCACCGTTTTCGTTGGCTCAGGCGTTCCTGTAGCTGGCTCCACCTTCTTCACCGTTTTCGTTGGCTCGTTGGCCTTGGTCTGATCACCCTTCAACATCGAAGTGATAACACCTTCAACTTCTTTTGCCCAAATTTCATAACCCTTTTCACTAAGGTGAAGTTGATCAGGCATGATTTCTTTAGGAAGGGCACCAGAAGCATCTTTAAACTTCGAGCCAATATCCAAAAACTTCACTGACTTACCACCATCGTCCAGCTTCGAAATAATGGAGTTAACCTTGTCAATTTTATCTTTCTGGATTTTCTTTCCAGCTTCATCCTTGCCTGTATTGCGTGGAAATACAGCTAGCAACAAAACCTTGGTGGTTGGAGATTTCTTTTTGATTTCATCAATAATGCCTTTGACACCATCAGCAATTTCTTCTGCGGTGTTATCTGATCCGTTGCTATTATTGGTACCAATCATTAATTGGACAACTTTTGGCTTGATACCATCAAGTTCACCATTTTGCAAACGCCAGATAACATGCTGGGTTCGATCGCCACCAATACCAAAGTTTGCAGCTTTCATAGGAACAAACTTGGAAGTGAAGATTTTATGACCACCGCCCATGCCATGACCTTCGCCACCCCAAGCATCGGTGATTGAATCCCCCAGGAAGAGAAGGTCTACATTACCACGCTTGGCAATACCAACAAAAGTTTCGTGCCTTTTTTCCCAATTTTTATCTCTGGGTACAGGTTTGGTCGCAGAGTTTTCCTTCTTAGTTTCTTGGGAATAGGAAAAAGAAGCGAGGGAAGAAAAAACTGCGCAAAGGAGAGCTAACTTCAATGCCTTCATCAAAACATCCTTTCATCGTAGGTTAAAAAAACAAACACAAATAGACTTACATAATGTGCTGAAAACAACGATTGGTCAATCAGCAAACGAATGGATTCGATAAAATCAAGGTTTAACCTGTTCGCCACCACTAATGGTAAACATAGCCCAGACATTAGGCAGGGGCCGATTAGGTGCGACCTTTACGGATCCATCGCAAAACAACGCCATAAATCCGGCAGGATTAGTGGCGGTTAAACCCAGCACTGGGTTTTGAGAGTTAACATTAAGATCAACGGGCCTAGTCCATTCAGTTGCAAAATCATCATCCACATCAACCACTAAAATAGTATTCGAAAAGCCATCGGAAATAGCGTTTTTTGACACCCCACCTGATGGCGAAAAAGCTGTTTCCTTGGCAACAGGCGCTAGAAAAGTAGTTTTGAATGCAGAATTCACATCGCTATTTCCCGAAGAAAGATACATCTTTGGCATGGAACTTAAAAGAGGCTTGTTGGTAGGCCCATCCCAAGGTTCATTTTGATTGAACTTGTTGAATAGATTTTGCTGCTCGATGTAGGGCAGGATAAGCACTCGCCAACTCAACAACGGGGTTCCTTGTGCACTTTTAGTGTACGGTGGCGGATATTTCCCATTATTATCATTTGCATAAAGATCAAGGGCCCTGAATAATTCACCTAATTTGCTTCCAGTTCCGGTTCGGGCCACTGCATTTCTTTTCAAATTCTGAACAGAAGGCGCAACCGAGGTGGAAGGTGTTACTGCGGGAGTGGTGGTTGCAGGTGTTTGCTTGTTGGTATCGGCATTTTTATCAGCCATTGGTTTCTTACTTTTGCAACCCGATACAAAACCAAGTAGAATCCCCATAAGTAGAAAAGTAAATATTCGCATGATAAAACCTCGCATGAATTAAAGGATAAAAATTAAAAGCGACTCGTATAATATAAGGTAACTTGGCACTAAAGTGATAAATTAAAATGTATCCAACTAAAAATAAATCTACCAAGCCCAAACCAATCATACAGCCAATTGCAGACATGGGAATTCTCATCCGCTTTGATACTGAAGATGCTTGCCAGGCTTTTTCCCGTGTCATTCTGGACTCAGGATTCAAATGGATTTTAGATACAGTGCCCGCTTATAAAGCTGTTGCAATTTATCACAATCCCACTGTTATCTCGATCGAAAAATCATCCTTTGAACTTAAGTCCCTCTTAAAAAATTTGGAGATTCAAACTCAAACGCAAAATCTTAAAACAGTGGAGGTTCCATGCTGCTATGAATTAGGTGCAGATTTGGATACCGTGGCAAAACTCAAATGCTTGACAACCAAGGAAGTCATTCGCCTTCATTCTGAGACGGAGTATTGCGTTTACGCCATCGGCTTCAGCCCAGGATTCCCCTACATGGGTTATCTCCCCAAAAAACTCGAAGGCGTGCCCAGACTTTCAACCCCAAGATTAAAAGTACCTGCTGGAAGTGTAGGTCTTACCGGCATCCAAACAGGAATTTATCCCGAGCAAAAACCTGGAGGATGGCATCTAATCGGACAAACCCCAAATCTTCTGGTTGATATCCTTACACAATATTTCGCTTTTGATATTGGTGATAAAGTAAGATTCTCTCCCATCAGCAAAGGTACATTTAAAAAACTTGTTGGCACTAAACTTAAATAATGCAATCCTCCGATTCACTATTATTATTTGTCTACGGCACTCTTAAACGAGGCGAAAAAAACCACCATGCGATGGTGAACGCCCATTATCTTGGAGATGCCTGCACTTCTACCAATTATCTTCTGGTGGATCTTGGTCCATACCCGGGCTTGATTGAAAACCATATTGGGGGTTTTTCTGTTAAAGGCGAACTTTTTGAAATCACCCATGAATTTTTAATCGAACTCGACAAAATTGAAGGTTCACCATATCTGTTCAATTTGGAACCCATCACCCTGAGCGATGGATCCAAGGCCTTTGCATACCTCTTTAAACAAAGCATTGAGGGTGTGACAATCCTTTCGAAAGGTTTCTGGCCAGACTAAATTTATTTTTGCTTGAGCGCAGGTTAAGCGCGATAAGACAAGAATAAAAACACAGCATCAAAGATGAGAAGAAATAATCCCTGAAGCAATACTGCAAAGCCAAAGCCCTTTAATATTGGTTTTTTAAGGGCGACTAAAACCAGACCAACAATTATATAAATGAAATCAAGAAAGGTATTTATGGAAAGCACCTTCTGCAGAAATTCCATCGTCACAGGCGTGGTGATCAGGTTGGCCCAACCTATGATCCCATCGATAAGTCCCCAAATTCCATTCATAAACCAAAAAGCTCGCCAACATTCAGAATCTTTTTTGGTAGGAAAGTACAAACCTGCAACGGCTGCACCCAAGCTGAGAAAAGCCCAGGCAATCAATCCAACAGTCAACGGTAATAAAATCTGAGTCTCCATGTGTATATCTATAGATGCGTTCATGTTTAGTGTCAACTTAAAGAGGAATGTTAAGTTTATGGCCAGATTTACGGCATCCATCTACAATTTACTTCTGATCCTTTTATTTCAGGACTATATTTGTTTTAATATTTTACTGAAATAATAAAGTCATTCGCCCTAGGAGTTTCTGATGTCTAAACATGCTTGGACCGGTGTCTTTCCTGCTGTTACCACACAATTTCGCCAAGATATGTCTCTTGACATCGAAGCAACTTCAAAACATTGTGAAGCATTGATTGCCTCGGGGGTAAGCGGCTTGATCATGGCTGGGTCGCTGGGCGAAAATCAAACTCTTGACCCTTCAGAAAAACGAACTCTTATATCTGAAATTGTAAAGATGGCATCGGGGCGCATACCCGTGCTTAGCGGCGTTGCAGAAATGAGCACCGGAGCCGCTTGCCAGTATGTTCGCGATTGCGAAAAACTTGGCGCCAATGGGTTCATGGTAATGCCCGCAATGGTTTACAAAGCTGAAGGCACAGAAGCGATGAACCACTTCCGAAAGGTAGCAGCAGCCACCAATCTGCCATGGATGCTTTACAACAATCCAGTAGGCTATCCTGTCGATATTACCCCTGCACAATTCTCGCAACTTGCAAACATTCCAAATCTTGTAGCACTTAAGGAAAGCTCTGCGAACACCCGTAGAATCACGGAACTACGAATTGAGGTTGGAAACCGCTACAGCATTTTTGTAGGAGTTGATGACTTGGTTTTGGAATCGTCAATCCTTGGAATTGATGGATGGGTTGCGGGTTCAGGAATCGCATTCCCTAAAGAGAACCAATATTTTTGGGACCTGACCCGCACGGGTAAATGGGATGAAGCACGCGAAATGTACAAGTGGTTTTATCCATTGCTAAAACTGGATACCCATGTGAAATTTGTCCAGTACATCAAGCTAGCTGCTCAAGAAGTTGGCTTGGGTTCCGAAAGAGTTCGTGAACCAAGGCTTCCCCTGACAGGTGAAGAGCGGGATCGTATTTTAAAGATCATTCATCACGGAATTGCCAATCGGCCAAAACTTGGAACCGGTAAATGAACCGACTCCAAACTATTGGTTCGAAAGGTTACATCTCGCTTTAATTTATTCCATATGGGTTTTGGTATTTCGTATTCGCCTATAAAGGCTATGGATAATTGATTCGATCTTAAGAGAATATTGCAAGTTCGTAATGCAATGTTATAGTAGATATGATTTATTAATTTTACACTTTAGCCGAGCAATATCATGATTGACCTAGCTGAGTTCAAACTCGCATTTCAAGGCAAAACAAATCAATGGCTGCTAAGAATTTCGATCCTCGCCTGCTTGGTGGGGCTATTGTCTTTTTTAATAGTTCCAAAACAACTTCAATCCCAAGAAAATAAGGACGAAAAAGTAATATCCCTGCTACGCTTGGGAAAAGTGATTTCTCCTGTCACATTCATTAATACCAAAGGTGAAAAATGGCAGTTACACGACCAAAAAGATGCAAAAGCCATCGTGGTTACATTTCTTGATTTCAAATGTCCTATTTCGAACCGCTATATTACCGTGCTTAACTCGCTGACTGAAAAATATAAAGACAAAGGGGTCATTTTTACCGGGGTGATATGTGATTCAGAAAGCCCTGCCGAACTTGACAAACATACGAAAGAATTTCTTGCCAACTTCAAAGTTTTTTACGACCCTAATCATATTGTTTCCAATCACTTCCTGGCTGATGTTACACCTGAATGTTTCTTATTGGACCAAGATAAAAAGCTCATGTACTTCGGTGCCATTGATGATCAATACCAGGACCGTACCACCCGCTTGAAAAACACCAAAAACGCCTATCTTGCTGAAGCAATCGATCAGGTGCTATCAAACAAACCAGTTGAAGTTAAAACAACACAGGCTATTGGTTGCCCGCTTAGCAGGGAAAAGAAAGAATCCAGTGCAGAGGGAGAAGTCACTTTTTACAAAGATGTACTTCCCCTATTACAAAAACATTGCCAGCGTTGTCATCGCCCGGGCGAAGTAGGCCCCTTTCAACTCTTAACTTTTGAAGATGCCACGCGATGGGCAGATGATATCAAGGATTATGTTTCCAGTCGCAAAATGCCACCCTGGCCAGTCCGGGGAGGTTTACCCTTCAAGGACGATTTTTCGCTTAGTGAAAGTGAAATTGCAGTTTTTTCGAAGTGGGTAGATATTGGAAGCCCCAAAGGTGATATCAAAGATGCGCCTAAGCCTGCGACCTTTCCTCTTTTAAAAGACTGGGATGAAAAGGACCCACCTGACATCGTTTTAGAAATGCCTTCTGAATTTCACCTGGCAGCCAAGGGTGAAGACCACTACAGGATGATCGCCTTCCCACTTAACAACAAAACCGAATTAAACCTCCAAAAAGTAAAATTCATTCCAGGCAACAAACGGATCGTCCACCATGAATTAACTTTTTACGATGGAACGGATGTGGTTATAGATGCCCAAAAACGCTTGGGAAAACCCAAACCTACAGGAACAGGAGATGAAGATTACGGCCCGGGGTATGAATCAGGAATGGGACTAGGTTTTGAACCCAACCCAACTGCTATCAAAAGGAACAAGGAGAACCCGGGGGGCACATTGGGGGTTTGGGTTCCTGGCCAGGGAGAAATGTCATATCCACCAAAAGCAACAGTGGTAGTACCTCCTGAATCTGCCATCATCATGCAAATTCATTACCATCGCAATGGAAAACCCGAAACTGACAAAAGCAAGATCGCCATATGGCTTGCCAAGGAAAAGCCTGAGAAATATGTTCAATACATGTTGGTTGACACAAAATTTCTCTGGATTCCAAAAGGGGTTTCCCAATTCAAGTCAATTGGATCAAGAGTGGTGGAACAGGATTGCGAAGTTTTCATGCTCAAGCCCCACATGCATTTTTTGGGAAAGGAAATCCGTGTTTGGCATCAACCCAAAAACTCGAAGGAACGCAAACTCCTTTTTGATTTAAGAAACTGGGACTACAACTGGCAATCCAGTTACTACACAAAGGAATATTATCAGCTTAAAAAAGGTGACACCCTTCATGTCGAAGGCATATTTGATAATTCAGCCCGAAACCCAACTAATCCATTCAACCCACCACGCATGATATTCGTTGGCGAAAATGATGAAGACGAAATGGGTTATGTCTCGGTATCGTATATGACTCCCCAGCGACCTACTGCAGGGCATATTGAATTTATGGATTATTTCTTCAAACTTAAAGAAGGGGCAGTTCTTAAGAAAGCTTTTGGTAAAAAAATGGAATGACCAAACTTGGATGCTATTTGCAAAATAATACAACAACTTGGCGATTTAAACATTGGAGGGCCCCGCCCATCCAAACACAGTGGCTGAAACCAAAAGATTTTTTCATTACAAAAAAGTTGGCCCACACACTTTTTAAAACATCCAACTACTCACATTTTGTTGGTTGATCAACAACAGCAAGTATTTGTAAATAAATAAAAAAAGCCGATACCCTTTAAGATATCGACCTCTTTAAATTTGAAGGCTTAAGCTTATACCAAACCTGCGGCAGCAAGAGCTTCCTTAAGCTTGGGGATTTTATCTGGACCAACCAAAGCAACAGGCGATCTGCAAGGGCCGATGGAACGCCCAAGTTCCCTGAGGGCGGATTTAACGCCACCCGGCGCGGTTCCTAAAGTCAAAGCCATTCGAAGAGGATGAAGCTTGGCTTGCGCAGCTTTTGATCCTTCAATATCGCCCTTTTTGAATTTCTCATATATTTCTACCAACAACTTTGGGGCGATGTTGCAAGTTGCGGGAACAGCACCCTTGGCTCCCATTTGCAATGCAGAAAAAATCAGTGTGTCTCGACCCTGCATCACCACAAAATCTGAGGGAACAGCCCTGAGGATTTCGATAGTGGTTTGCAGATCACCACTGGAATCCTTGATACCCACTATGTTTTTAATTTTAGCAAGCCTTCCACAGGTATCGGGATCAATCTTTAGCCCACCACAAGTCACCGGGTTGCTGTAAAGCAAGACGGGCAGGTTAGTGGATTCCGCAATGCGCTTATAGTGATCATGGATTTCATTTTGATTGGGCATGATAAAGTAAGGAGTGATGACAGAAACACCATCAACACCCTCCTTCTGTGCCATTTTGGTAAGTCGTTCTGCTTCGCGGGTGGTTTCAGCGCCCGTACCTGCAAAAACAGGTACCCTTTTACGCACCTGCGCAACAGCAACCGCAATAACCTGTTGCTTCTCAGCCTCATCCATGGCATAAAATTCGCTGTTGGTTCCTAGCACAAAAATGCCATGCACGCCCGCCTCAATTTGTTGTTCGATAAACCACTTGAGGCGTTCTATGTCAAGATCTTCGTTATCTTTAAATGGAGTAGCAAGGGGCGGGATGATACCGTGAAAACTCATGATTAATCCTTTTCGTAATGTTTGATAGCAGCATTAAGCCTTGGGGAAAATTGGCCGCTGTAGGCAGCCCAAAGAACTTCCATGGGGTGTGCCACCCAGATCGAGGGTTTGTTTTCGCGCAGGTACCGATCAACCTGCAACAGGCAACCAATATTTGCCGTGAAAATGGCACGAGCGCCAGTAGCTATAATGTTCCTTGCCTTGCGTTCGCCCAGCGCTTTAGACATATCCGGTTGGGTGATATTGTAACTGCCAGCAGCGCCACAGCAGTGTTCATTTTCAAGGAGAGGCACAAGCTTAAGGCCTTTGATCATGCCCATTAATTGTCTGGGGGGATTACGAATTTTCTGAGCATGGCTTAATCCACAAGCATCATGATAAGTAGCTTTTAACGGCACTTCAAAAGTAGGAGCAACAGGGCCAAGCTCCATCAGGAACTCGTGAATATCCTTAACCTTGGAACCAAAAGCTTCGCCTTGTTTTTCGAAAGGGGTGCCATGCAATAGGTGCCCATACTCTTTAAGAACCGGGCCACACCCTCCTGCATTATTAACAATAGCATCAAGCTTATTTGGGCCATCGGTCAAGCCATCAGCAAAGGCAACACAGTTGGCAGCAGCAAACTTCTTGGCTTCGGTATCAAGGCCTGCATGATGATGCAGAGCAGCGCAACATCCTTGGGTTTTAGGAATCCAAACTTCGCAGCCATTTTCTTGAAGCACCCTTGCAGTTGCGAGATTTGCCTGGGGAAGAAAGGCATCTGCAGCACAACCCAAAATCAAGCCTACACGGGCTCTTTTTGCACCCTTAGCGGGAAGAACTTCAGGTAATTCGCCATAATGAGGTTCCATGTCAGGAACAATTTCATTCATTAACCGAAGAGACTTGGGCAGAAGATTACCCGCCAACCTTAGCAACCACATCAATCCTAACTTTTGCAGAATGCGAACGGGAAAAAGTGCAAGCTTCATCCGGTTTGCGTAAGGAGTAAGGTTGAAAAGCATCCAGCGCTGCAAGGCGTTGACGGTGGGGGCGGGCGGAAGAACCCGGGTCATATCGTGTTTATACGAAGAAATGATTTTGCCATACTTAACACCTGAAGGGCAGGCTGTTTCGCACGCCATGCATTCCAGACAAAGATCCATATGCTTTCGAACTTCAGGAGTGAGTTCGGTTCTACCATCGGTAACAGCGCGCCAAAGATAGATGCGCCCTCGGGGGCTATCGTTTTCATCACCTGTTTCGACATAGGTGGGGCATGAACCCAGACAAAGACCGCAATGCACGCAGTCCATGAAAGTTTCATAATCAACATTGGTGCCAAAACCCTTATCTCCAGGAAGAACATGAAGGGCAAGTGGGTCTTTAGGCATTGGTTTAGATACGCTATGTGTATTCATAATATTATATTTTAAGCTCGAGGATTAAATACGATCAACAAATCGTCCGGGGTTAAAAATAGCTTTTGGGTCAAGAGATTCCTTAACTTTACGCATGACTTTTACATCGGGCCGTATTTGGCCCCAAACTGGAAAACTTGCCTTCCACTCTGGTATGCAGTAAGGAAGCACCAAATTACCCTGATACCGAACCGCCTTTTGTAAAAGTATATCAATCGAGTTGAAAGCCAACTGCTGGGAAATGCCCTCGGGTATATGCCCGAAAACAATACCTGAACCTGCATGCGCCTGCAGCGAAACACCTGGAATGGTTTCAATTGCCAAGGCGCACCAGGAAGAAACCTTGGAGGAGGGAATGTTGGCTTTAAAAGTCAGGGGACAACCAGAATTCCGAGCGACTTGGAACCCTCCCAGGGCCTGCCATAATACAGAATCAGAAGGTGAATTAATAATCTCGAGCTTACTGCTGGGAACATCTCCCAGTTCATTTGCAAGGGTTTCGGTTTGCCATTTAACCGCTTCAACGCTATGTTCAAACCCTACAAAAATCCCATAGTCAGAAGTAACATCAAGACTTTTAAAAAGGGTGTGCTGCAAAGCGTTTTTATTAAGCAGTTCAACTGCAACGGGCCTGGTTTTGGAGTTATGAACCCGGTCTAAAACACTCTCAACCTTGTCGTAATTCAATCTTAAAAAAAGCAAAGCTGAAGCTTCCGGGCGGGGTCTTACTTTAAGAGTAACTTGAGAAATAACCCCAAGAGTTCCCAAAGCGCCTGTGTGTAACTTGCAGAAATCGTAGCCTGCAACATTTTTTACAACTCTGCCGCCCGCTTTTGTTTCTTTGCCTTCATCATTGAGAATAGAAATACCAATCACGTAATCACGCAAAGTGCCCCAGCCAAATCGTCTTGGCCCTGAAGTGTTGGTTGCTAGCAATCCACCAAGGGAGGAATCAGCAGGATACGGATCATCGATGGGAAGCCTTTGATTTTCCTTTCCCAGCAATTCGTTCAAATCTTTGACAAGGATGCCTGCCTGCACGGTAACAGTCATGTCACGGGCGGGGTAATCAATCACCTTGTTAAGTTTTTTTGTGCCAAGCACAATACCCTTACGGGAAGGAGCATAACCTATGTTCATCTTGGAACCAGACCCAGAGGGAACGATTGCCTCCAAGTTGGCTGCAGCCTGCTTGATGATTTCGCAGGCTTCAAGAACATCGGAAGGATGCTTGTGCTGAAAACCATCGAGCGGATTTAACGAATCAGAAAAAGACAAGGAAAGATCCTCCGTTACTACATTGCAGCCATTCTACCGGCTTTGGAAGCTTCAATACAGG
>RFZJ01000126.1 GCA_009920765.1 Planctomycetota bacterium
AGGTCTTACTTCTTTTTGCTCAGATTGCTTGAACTCCGTGAAGGGAAGATCGCCGAATAGTGTTTGGTGGCTTTTAGGTGGCCATACGGTGTGCAACGGTCCTTCAATATCAAGCCAATCGCAAGTGATACCAGGCCCGGTGAATGCCATCGCACGGCCTTTGCGGTTGTAATTTGCGACGGGCGCTAGTGATGCCGCATTGAACCCGATGATCTCGTTGTGATTCAACCAAGTGGTTAATTCGTGTTCCTTGGATTCAAGGGATGGGGCATTGTAATAGCCCAATACATAACTGGGATGCTGGCCACCACGACCATCGCCTGTAAGTTGCACAACCGATAACCGTGCAGCTTCTGTTCCCCGAGAAGGAAGCACCTGGCCCTTATCCCATTGGAAACTCCATAAGGAGGTGCGAACACGATAGAGTCCGGGATAAATGGTTACATGCTCGATGAAGTAGGGGCTTACAGATTCATCCTCATGGCGGAAAAGCCCTACGCTTGAACCATTGCGAAAAGAACCCATCCGTTCGTGTGCGCCTTCATCCAGATGGTTCTGATCTGCAGCAGGTGGGAAATCAGGATCAGGTTTTTTGTTTTTAAGCAGCACACCATCGCCATTAAGGATGATATGTGCAACAAAACCGCCTGAGTTTGCAAGGGAGATTCGCCGCTTTTGCACGATCGGAGGATTTGGCCTGGTGGCTATTGCAAGATCGAGTGCCAGGTTGGCGGCTTCAACATATTTGGAAAGGTTGACATGCGAAATATCAAGGGCATCGCTGTTTTTATCGAAGCCATGCGCGGAGCCATCAGCAGGCAGCAACCCCTGCAGGGCAATACCAGGCATATCGAAAAGATCCCGAACGGTATTTTCGTATTCGGTTCGGGTAAGCCTGCGAATGCCAGTGCGAACTGAACCTGCAAGCTTTGCCTGTTCAGTTTTTAGAAGCGATTCTTTCAATGATTTTGTGAACGCAGCTTTCTCGGTTTCGGGAGGACGGGGTTTGTTTTTCGGAGGCATCTCGCCCGATTGAATGCGATCGTGAATTTTCACCCATGAACTGAAGTTGTTTGAATTGGTGAGTTCGAGTTTCAAAAGGGAAAGATCAAGGCCGCCTTTTTTATTGGCACCTTCATGGCAAGCAATGCAGTGCTTCTCAAGGAATTGATCTGCAGCAAATGAATGGTGCGCCAATACAAGATAAAGACCAAGAGCCCAAAGGGTTTTGGTTTGAATAAGTCGCATGGGATTGATCACACCATCTCCAATCCGGTCATGGTGCCCTTCGAGGTGGAGAAGTCTTTCGCTTCAATCCCCAATCGGTGCAGCATGGAAAGATAAAGATTGCTCAGAGGGTAGTTATTCTTGGTATCGAACGCAAGATGCTGGCCATGCTTGAAGCCGCCACCTGCAAGCAATACAGGCAGGTTGACATTGGAGTGCGAGTTGGCACTGCCCATGCAGGTTCCATAAAGCACCATGGTGCGTTGCAATAGCGACTGACCTTCTTCCTTGGATTCGCTAAGCGCATTAAGGAAACCATTAAGCGCATCAAACTGGCCTTCTTCTTTCGAACGCAGTTCTGCAATCACTTCCGGGCGGTTGCCATGATGGGTGATGTTATGGATCACGGTGGTATCAATGAAGAGAGAGATGATACGGGAGGAATCTGTTTCCAGCGCCAGCTTGATGACATCAAACATGAGTTTGGTTTTCTTGACAAATTCGCGTGAATCTTCGATGTCTTCGGGGGGCAGAGCGTTAACTTTGGGCTTGGGTTTGTATTCCCATTCTTCCGAACTTTGCAATCTTTTTTCAAGTTCTCTTACGGAAGAGAGATACTGATCCATGCGAGCCTGGTCGGTTTTCGAAAGCGAGCGATTCAGCCTTTTTGATTGATCACCCACGAAGTCGAGCATGCTGCGACCTTGCTTGATGGCTTCAATGTTTGCAGCAACTTCTTCCTTCTTGCCTTGCAGGAACAAAGTTTGGAAAACCTTTTTCGGGCTTCTCTCTGCAGGGATCGGAGCGCCACTGCGTGTGTAACTTAGCGTTGCACCTTCGCTGCTCATTGCCAGTACCAAAGATGGATAGCGGGTTTGGTTTCCCATTTGCTCTGCAGCGAATTGATCGAGTGAGATCCAGTTACGAAAGCCTCCTCGTTCAGGATGAGGGGTTCCGGTGAGGAAACATTTTTCAGCAGCGTGAGAGCCTGTAACCCCTGGAAGGCTCACGCCAGAAAAGATGGACATTTCATTGCGATGTGCAGCCAGCCTTTGCAAGTAATGCGATGGTTCGTAGTCTTTGCCTGCTTTTTCTGGGAAGAAGAACTGTGGCAGGATACCCATGTTGGTTTGGATTGCAACCATCCTTCGGGGGATAGCTTTTGCTTTTTCTATAGCGCCAAGCTTTGCTTCCATGGCATCCAGCATGGGCAAAGCCATGGTCATGCCTGCGGCCCGGAGAAAAGTTCGCCTGTTGAGAGGTTTTAACATAGGAATCTCTTAAGGAATGATGATGCAGGTGCTAAAAATTAAACCCGTATGAATAACAAAAATCAGATCACTTGCTATTATCTGATTGAATTGCATGGATTGCAAGTTGAAGAGTGGATTTCTGTAGATCAAAAGCGTCAGCAAGTGCTATTTTCAAGGATTACAACAGGGTTTTACCCAAATTGATGGCCAATCTTGGGTGATTTTAGAAATTCTTACCTAGTAATAAGCCTGATTTTAGTTGCTCTGCAGGAGGTTGCTTATGTTTCAATAAAAGGTTTTCATTTCCAAACAATATTGTTAGCCATTACGATGTTGTTTAGTTTCATGATTAATATTAAGTCGGGAACTCAATTAATGAATAACTTTTGCAGGATCCCGAAGCACCCTAAGGCGATTGTATTTTTCATAGTCGCTGGTTTGTTTAGCTTTATTGGTACGGTTGGTGCTGCAGACTCCCCTCGTTTCGAGCAAGACATTCTGCCGATCTTTTATCACCATTGTTTTGGTTGTCATAGTGAAAAGCAGGAGAAGCCAAAGAGTGGCCTTCGTCTTGATTCGGCAAAGGGAATCCTAGTTGGCGATGTGGTCGTTGCAGGGAAGCCAGACGAAAGCGAGTTGATGAAGCGTGTTTCGCTGCCTCATACGGACAAGGATGTGATGCCTCCGCTTAAGGGCGGGGCGCAGCCTTTGAATGATGCGGAGCGATCGATGGTAAGGCGATGGATTGCTGATGGAGCGAAGTTGGGTTCGTGGGGGAAGTTTGATCATCGAGGATCGGCGTTGCCTGTGGACGATGTTGTGCTTTCACACAAGGATGTTAGGCATTTGAGTTTGGAAGTGCAGAAGCGTATTGATCAATCTCACACTGCTAAGGGCACCAGGTTGAATGCGCCAGTGAGTGATGAGATTTTTCTACGCCGTGTTTATCTCGATGTCATCGGGCGCATACCGACTCTGGAGGAAAGCACTCGTTTTATCGAAAGTCGGGATGTAAACAAACGATCGAAGTTGATTGATGAACTGCTTTTGACCGAGGGCTATGTCAGTCACATGTATAATTGGAAGGCTGATCTTTTGCGCATCAACTCGAAGATCGCGCAAGGTCAACCCGCCAGGCTTTATGATACTTGGGTCAAAGACACGATTCGCTCAGGCATGGCATATGATGAGTTTGTTCGAAAGTTGGTGACTGCGAAGGGATATCTGTGGGAAAACGGCGCAGTTGGTTTTTATGTGCGCGATCTTGGCATGCCGCTTGATCATATGTCGAACATGACCCGTGTATTTCTAGGCACTCGAATGGAGTGCGCTCAATGCCATGATCATCCATTAGAGCCAATCACCCAGAAGGATTTCTACCAGATGGTTGCGTTTACCTATGGGGTGAGTAATCTTGGTAGTCCCGGTGGTTATTCGCCCAATAATGTGAAGCAATATCCTGAGATCAAGGCGAAGATGGCAGCTTTGCCAAAAGATGAGGCTCTTGAGCAAAGCGTTAGCGGCACTATCGCCCCTTTGAAGCGATTGACCATAGATACGAACATGCAACTGAAGTTCCCCGAAACTTATGCCTACGATATTTCGCTACGTGGAAAATTGGTTGAACCTCGCACACTTTTTGCCGATGAAGCCATTATCACTGGGGATGACAGGCGCAAGGCGTTTGCAGACTGGATGACGTCGCCACGCAATCCGCGCTTTGCTAAAAATATTGCAAATCGCCTATGGAAGAGAGTCATGGGTGTGGGGCTGATCGAGCCCGTGGATAGTTTTTCTGCGTTGCCTGATCCCGAGCATGCAGAGTTGATGGATTTTCTTACACAGACGATGATTCGACTGCGATTTGATGAGCGTGCCTTCCTAGCGGTACTGTTGAATACGCGGTTATATCAAAGTGATGCGGTAAGGGAGAATCCAGAACCTGGGATGACTTCCAAGCTTTTAGGGCCGCAATTAAGGCGACTTTCAGCAGAGCAGATTTGGGATTCCTATCTTACCCTGCTTGTGAAGGATATTGATAAGCGCAAGTTTATTTCTCGCGAAGGTGGCACACTTGATCCAACTTACCTTCGTAAGCTAACCTTGATGACAGCGGATGAAATCATCGCACAAGCACGCATGGATCGGGCCGAGCATACAAGGAAACGTGAGCTGGGTCTGCGTAGGGTGGAACAGCAGAAAGCATTGGCCGCTGCCAAGGATCGTGGTGATGAAAAGGAAGTGAAAAGGTTGATGGCTGCGCATGCAGAGGCGAACCGGGCGATGGCAGTAGAACCCGAGGGGGAACTGATTCCAACAGAGACTGATCCTCGCTGGAAATCACTACCCACAAATTTCATTCGTGCCTCAGAAACACCGCTCCCTCTTCCACTAGGGCATTTTCTGCGCCAGTTCGGGCAGTCTGACCGCCGTGAGATTGATGCCTTTAACCGTGACCCGAATTCCACGCACTCGCTTGCACTGATGAATGGCGATTTAACAACCCGAGTACTTGCGGAAGATTCGTATCTGCGTAAACAACTTGCAGCGAGCAAGTTGCAAGGGCAGCAATCCATGCAGCTTATTTATCGGGCAATTCTCATTCGCTCTGCTAAGGATGCAGAGCTTGCAGAAATTAGCAATATTACAAAAAGCAGTTTGAACCCAGAACAAGACCTCATCTGGGCGCTTTTGAATTCTCCAGAGTTTCTTTTTAACCAGTGAGCCGATTCCCGGAAATGCATGATTTAATTTTTACAGAAATGGCCATCCCATGAGCTCAATACTGACAGACATCAATCGACGAACCTTTGTAGAGCGTTTTGCCAAGGCTGTTTTTGGTGTCAGTTTGATGCCTTCCTTTGGCAATATGCACGCTGCACAAAATAAAACCGGAGGCAAGGCCAGGAGCGTGATCTTCCTCTATATGCGTGGAGGTATCTCACATATTGACACCTTTGATCCAAAGCCTGGAAAGTCTGAAATGGGAGGCGTGAAAACCATCAAGACCAGTGCGGATGGCATTCAAATTTCAGAGTGGTTCCCACAAATGGCGAAACAAATGCACCATGTTTCCCTAGTGCGGTCGATGACCTCAACACAGGGTATACACGATCGTGGAACCTATCTGGCGCACACCAGTTACTTCATGACCTCGACCATTACTCATCCTTCGCTTGGATCCTGGGCGGTCAAGCAGCTTAACCCCGTAAACACAGTGCTACCTGGGAATATTCTTATCAATGGCAGCCCGCAGCATCCCCGTAGCGGCTACATGCCCACCCAGCTTGCGCCTTTGCCCATTGTTGATCCTGGAGCAGGCCTGCAAAATTCCGCACTCCCCAAGAAGATTACTGATTCAGAATTCATACGCCGATCAGAGCTGGCGCAGGCCATTGGCAAGCGTTTTGTGGAACTTACCCCTCATCGTGATGCCGCTGCTTATTTGAAAGTGCAACAAGATGCCAACACACTTATGAAAAGCGAAGACCTCAAGGTTTTTAATATTTCTCATGAAGACAAAAAAACACAGGCTGCATATGGCACGCATACCTTTGGCAAAGGCTGCCTGCTGGCAAGGAGGCTTGTAGAGAGCGGTGTGCGTTTCATCGAGGTCGAGGATTCCCACAATTGGGACACCCACAATGACCAGATCAAACAGATGGAAAACATGACTCCGTCAACAGACCAAACAATGGCGGCCCTGCTGGATGATTTGCATCAGCGCGGACTCTTGGCGAGCACCCTTGTCGTGATGGCCACTGAGTTCGGGCGCTCCCCCCAAATCAGCAATACTACCGCTGGACGTGGACATCATCCTGGTGTATTTACCTGGTGGCTTGCAGGTGCGGGCATGAAAGGTGGTTATGTGCATGGCAAGTCTGATGAGATTGGTGAGCATGTAGCTGAGAAACCTGTCACTATGCCAGATTGCAATGCAACCATTGCGCAAGCAATGGGCATGGATTTACAAAAGGTTGAATACTCACCTTCGGGTCGGCCCTTTACCGTTGCCGATAAGGGCAAGCCGGTGCTTGAGTTGTTCGCATGAGCCTTTAACAAATTAGCTTTTCAATGTAAGAATACGTGCAAGCATTGTTTTTTATTTCCTTAAAGTAATCTCAAACATTACGATAATATTCGGTTTTATGCTGAATATTGATGAAGAGAGTTTAATCATGCGAATTTTTGTATTATCTTGTTTTATGTTTCTTTCCATTACCATGCTTGCAGATGCTGCAAAGATAGTTTTGGTTGCAGGATCAGGAAAAAGTCCACCACCTGCCCTTGCAACTGAAGTTCAATTGAAAGGCCCCTTTGGCGTTGATTGGAACTCTTCCGGCGACTTTTACATCATCGAAATCGCTGGCCATCGCGTCATGAAGGTTGATTCTAAAAATTACCTCACCCTTGTTGGCGGTACTGGTGAGAAGGGCTCTTCAGGTGATAATGCCAATGCAAAGGAAGCTACTTTCAATGGCATGCATAGTGTGATCATTGGCAAGGATGATTCCATCTATGTTGGCGATACCTGGAATAATCGAGTTCGTAAGATCGATCCCAAAACGAATATCATCACTGCATTTGCAGGCACTGGCGATAAGTCATTCTCTGGCGATAATGGTCTCGCTACGAAAGCTGTTTTCACCGGGGTTTTTTGCATTGCTTTTGATGCTGCTAAAAAGAACCTTATCATCACCGACCTGGAGAATCGCAGAATCCGGTCTGTTAATCTTGAAACCAACATTGTTACCACGCTTGCAGGCAATGGCAAAGGTGGTGTGCCTAAAAATAATTCTAAGGCAGTGGATAACCCTCTGGTGGATCCAAGGGCGGCATGCATGGATGCCATGGGTAATCTTTATATTTTGGAGCGCGGAGGCCATGCACTTAGAGTGGTTGATAAGGATGGCATGATTAAGACCGTGGTTGGCACTGGCAAGGCTGGAAGCAAAGGCGTAGGCGGGCCTGCATTAAATACAGAATTGAACGGGCCCAAACATTTGTGTGTTGATAACGATGGCACGGTTCTTATTGCAGATACTGAAAATCACAGGGTTCTTCGCTACAACCCTAAAACAGAAGCCACTTCTTTGGTTGCGGGCACCGGAAAAAAAGGCTCTGCTGGAATTGATGGACCACCGGAAAAAGTGGAACTCTTCCAACCTCATGGCGTGCAAATAAGCCCCAAGGGGGAACTATTTATCACCGATAGTGGCAACAACCGCATCCTTAAAATTGTCAAATAGTAAATTGTATTTCCAAGCAATTTGGCCAGGAATGAATTCAAGTTTCAAAAACTATAAACCCCCGCATCAACTTTATCTTGATGCGGGGGTTTTAAATTAATATTTGCAAACTAGATTTTGAATAGCTTGTTGATGTCATAAGCTATATTGTTTTCCGGATTATTATCTGTGAATCCGGAAGTTGGAGATACTTGGGCTATGTTGATGATGTCGCCTGTTGCATTAGGAGAGATCATACCTTTCAGAATAATGGAAATACTTTTTCCAGATGCAAGATTTATTCCATTCCATAACCCTGTATCGGGGGTATAACTTCCTGATGAGGGTGTGCCAAAGACCGGATTTATCAACCATTCGGAGAAGATGGTGGTTAAAAGTAAACTGGTTACCGTACTAGGGCCTTTATTTGTGATTGTTATTTTGTAAGTGTCATATGTCCCTGATACAGTGGAATTCCTGGCATCTGTCATCATTACAGTTAGGTTGGCCTCGGGGGTAACTGTATCAGTATCAATCGATGTGTTATTTGCTGTATTCAAATCTGTCATTCCACTTGGTGTTTTTACCGTGACCGTGTTGGTGATGGAACCAGTTGCAGTTGGGGAGACAGTTCCGGTAAGGGTTATGAAAACACTAGCACCGGCAACTAAGTTTAATCCACTCCATAATCCTGTGCTTATATTGAAGCTCCCTGAGGATGGGGTTCCAAAAACAGCCCCTAGAAAGCTTGCAGGGACTACATCTGTGAGGGTGAAGCTTACAACGGTGCTTGGGCCGTTGTTGGTGATGGTGATGGTGTAGGTGTTGATTGTTCCCGGTACCACCGAGGTTTTATAATCTGTTTGGATGACTATCAGGTCGGCTTGTGGTGTCAGTAAATTAATATCGCTTGAATTATTATTTGAAAGCTTTGTATCTGTTACTCCATTAGGCGCAGTAACAGAAACAGCATTTGTAATGGATCCAGTTGCGGCTGGGGCGATGGTCCCGCCAAGTGTAATCGTTACGCTATTACCTGTACCCAAACTTAAACCACTCCATAATCCTGTTAGGTTATTGTAGGATCCCAGAGATGGAGTTCCAAAGGTTGCATTAAGTAATTGTGAGGGGATGACATCAGTCATGTTGAAACTGCTAATGGTACTTGGGCCATTGTTGGTTACCGTGATGGTGTAGGTGTTGATTGTTCCTGGTACCACCGAGGTTTTGTTATCAGTTTGGGTAACTATCAAATCAACCTGGGGAGTAAGGGTATCCACATCCGAGGAAAGGTTATTGGCACTGTTGGAATCAACATAACCATCCGCAGGAGATACTGAAACAGTATTGGTAATGGTACCTGTTGCGGTCGGTGAAACCGTACCACGTAGCGTTAGGGTAATACTTTTCCCAGGTGCCATATTCAAGCCATTCCAAAGGCCCGTAATATTATTGTAAGTTCCTGAAGACGGGGTGCCAAATACAGCATTCAACAACTCTTTAGGAATTACATCGGTCATGGTGAAACTACCAATGCTTGTAGTTCCATTGTTTGTAACGGTGATGGTGTAGGTGTTTGTAGTTCCAGGAACTATAGAGGTTTTACCATCGGTTTGGCTGACCGATAAATCCACTTGTGTGCCAAGTAAATCCGTATCGGTTGAACTGTTATTTGCGGGATTGGTTTCTGAAACTCCAACTGGTGGCGAAACCGAAACTGTATTGGTGATGGAACCAGTTGCGTTAGGGTCTATGGTACCCGTAAGGGTAATGGTAATGGTATTCCCCTTAGCGAAGGACTGCCCACTCCAAACCCCTGAGGCGCTGTTGTAAGAACCTGAGGATGGAGAACCAAAGTTTGCACCTAATAAGCCCGCAGGGATGACATCAGTCAAAGTGAAACTACTGATGGTGCTGGGCCCATTGTTAGTTACGGTGATGGTGTAGGTGTTTGAAGTTCCTGGAGCTACCGAGGTTTTGTTATCGGTTTGCGTTACTACCAAATCAACTTGTGGAGTGAGAGTATCGACATCTGAGGAACTGTTGTTGAAGGAATTAGTTTCAGAAATCCCAATTAAAGGAGAAACCGAAACTGTGTTGGTGATGGAACCGATTGCAGTAGGGTCGATGGTGCCCATGAGGGTAATTGTTACACTAGTGCCCGTAGCCAAACTCAAGTCATTCCAGACCTTGGTAGCATTATCGTAGTTGCCCGAGGATGGTATGCCAAAGCTTGCGTTAAGCAATCCCGCAGGAATGACATCAGCCAAAGTGAAGCTGTTGATGGTGCTAGGGCCATTGTTGGTGACAATGATGGTGTAGGTGTTGGTGGTACCTGGTACTGC
>RFZJ01000127.1 GCA_009920765.1 Planctomycetota bacterium
TTGAAAACCTTGATTACCAATCCAACCTCGCACTTCATGCTGCTAAAGGTTCCGGGGCAGAGCGTGTTTCCGCCCACTTTGATACTTCGTTGGATTGGAAATCGCTTGAATCCATCCTTGCAGGCACGAAACTTCCATGGGCAATCAAAGGGGTTTTGCACCCTGAGGATGCAACTATTGCAGCAAGCCTTGGCGCTAAAGCCATTTTTATTTCCAACCATGGTGGCAGGCAGCTTGATGGGGTTCCCACCGCACTGGAGGTTCTGCCTATGTTTGCCAAAGTGCTTAAAGGAAAAACAGAAATCTTTGTTGATGGAGGCATTCGCAGAGGCACGGATATTATTAAAGCCATTCTTTTGGGTGCAAATGGGGTTCTTATTGGTAAGCCGATGGTTTGGGCACTTACAGTTGGCGGAGAATCGGGTGTTATGAAGATGATGCAAATCCTTGAAGAAGAGTTGCGTTTGGGAATGTGCCTGCTGGGTTGTTCCTCCATTAAAAATCTTGATGATCGATATTTGTTTACACCCTAATTTTTTGATTTGAATCTTTCATTTTCTTTTTTGTTGATTGCAAGAACAGTGCAAACGCCTTAGGCTTTAATTGTTCTTTTTAAGATTTCAGTAAAAGGATTGGTCAACCCCATGAAAAATTCACTTTTATATTTGATGATAGCAATAGTTGCCATTGGCTTTTGCGATAAGGCAACAGCCAAGCCAGTCAAGGTTTTCATTCTCGCAGGCCAATCAAACATGGAAGGTGCGGGGGTTATCAAATCCGAACCGCAGCGTAACGGTGGCAAAGGCTCGCTTGAATATCTTGTGAAGGATGCAGCTACTGCCAAACAGTTTTCTACCCTTGTTGATTCGTCCAAAAATTGGCGTACTCGGGATGATGTCTTTATTAGTTATCTTGATCGCAAGGGTCCGCTTACAGTAGGGTTTGGTGCAAAAAAAGAAACCATTGGGCCCGAGCTTGGATTCGGCTGGGTGGTGGGTGATGCCCTCGAAGAACCGGTTCTATTGATCAAGTGTGCCTGGGGTGGAAAGAGCCTGGCAGTTGATTTTCGCCCGCCTAGTGCAGGCAAACTTCCTTACTCATTAGGCGAGAAAACCAATGCTGAAATCGAAAAAGACCCCGCTATTTTGGGCAAGTACTATCGTGAAACACTGGCGCTTACCAAATCCGCCCTTGCCAACATCAAAGATCTTGTTCCAGGCAGTAATGGAGAATATGTAATAGCTGGCTTTGGCTGGCACCAAGGTTGGAACGATCGCATAAGCGATAATTTCAACGCAGAATATCAAAGTAACATGGCCCACTTTATCCGTGATATGCGCAAAGACCTTGGGGTTCCCAAGATGCCTTTTGTCATTGCTGAAACTGGCATGAATGGCCCTGAAGAAAAGCATCCCCGCGCCCTTTCTCTTATGAAGGCCCAAGCTGCCGTTGCAGAGCAGCCCGAGTTCAAAGGCAATGTCGCTTTTGTCGGTACCAAAAGTTTCTGGCGTGAAAAAGATCAGTCACCCAGTGGGCAGGGTTACCATTGGAATTCCAATGCAGAGACTTATTATCTGATAGGCGAATCCATGGGTAAGGCGATGATCAAGTTATTATCACCCAACAAGAATTAAAACTCTCAATTTAAATGGGTTTTTCGTCATCTATTAGGAACTATTTTGGATTTCTTCCGGTAATCCAAGCAAGCGTAAACTCCGTATAATAATAGGTAGTGTGCCATGGGCTTCAGTAATTTAAGATCCGGTGGAATCGCCACGGTTATGCTTGGAGTCAACCTCTTGATTATTATTTATCGCCATCTATTTGTACTGGGTCTGCTACTGGGCATTTCAATATGCCTGGTGGGCTGCGAACAAAAAAGGATGGCGCCGCCTGCATTTCCACCTCCGGTGGTTAGCATTACAAAACCAGTTCTCTATCCTGTTCAAAATTACCATGAATATAACGGGAACTTGGATGCCATCGAAACAGTCCAGATCCAAGCTCGTGTAAAAGGGTTTCTTAATGAGATTGCCTTTACCGAGGGCGAGGAAGTTAAAAAAGGAGCCTTGCTTTTTAAGATTGATCCCCGCGAACATTCTGCAGCAGTGAAAAGAACTGAAGCTGATCTTCGCAAAGCAACCACCGAGTTTGAAAGGTATCGATCTGAAGCCGATCGTGGCAGCAGGCTTGTTGGTACGCGAGCGGTTGGCACTGAAGATTTTGAGCAACGGGTTGCAGTTCGCGATACTGCAGCAGCAACCATGTTGCAGGCTCAGGCTGCATTGGAAGGTGCAAAGCTTCAACTCAGCTTTACTGAAATCCTTTCTCCCATCAACGGGCAGATCGGGCGTGCCTTGGTCACGCGAGGTAATCTTGTCGGCCAAAATGAACCAACATTGCTTACAACCATAGTCAGCATGGACCCGTTGTTTGTATATTTTGATATTCCAGAGCGTGATCTGGTTGAATTTCAGCGGGCCCGCCAATCAGGTAAACAAGCCGATGTTCTTAGTGGCTCGCTTCCACTTGAAGTGGGCGTGACCAGTGAGGAAGGTTATCCCCATGCGGGTAAAATCGACTTCCGGGAAAACAAGGTTGATATCGGCACTGGCACTGTACGAATGCGGGGCCGCATTCCAAATCCGCGCATACCTCCTGGCAACACGCATCTTTTGTACCCCGGCCTTTACGCCCGGGTTCGGGTTCCTGCTGGTGAACCCAGGTCACTTCCTGCGATCCCCGAAGATGCTTTGATGACCGGGCAGGAGGGTCGGTTTGTTTATGTGCTTGGCGAAGGCGATATCGTGCAGAAGCGCACCGTGCAAGTTGGCCCCCAGATTTATAAAGGTACCCCATCCGATAGTGCGAAGCCCCAAGGTTGGATTTTGTTCGCCCCTGCTTCCTCCCCAGAGACAAAGGATCAAGTCGTCCAATTGCCAGCAGTGGTTTCTATTGAAAGTGGCTTGACTATTAATGATCGGGTGGTGGTGAATGGCTTAACCAAGGCCCGGCCAGGTACCCCAGTTGCACCTCAGGTTTTCGACCTTAAGCTACCAATCTCCGCACCCGCCAAATGATTCATCACTGCATTGCAGTAATTTAGAGTACCTCATGCTTTCAAAGTTCTTTATCGATCGACCTGTTTTTGCCAATGTAATTGCCATTGTTACCATTCTTCTGGGAGTGGTGGCACTCTATCGATTACCCGTCGAACGCTATCCCGCAATCGTTCCTCCAACGGTTGTGGTTAGTGCTGCATACCCAGGGGAACCGGGTGGCAATCGCCCAACCTAGTCTTCCAGAAGAAGTTCGCAGGCAGGGTTTGTCAGTTAAGAAGCAATCATCCAATATTATCATGGCAGTTACTTTGACATCGCCCAGCAAGAAATTTGATGGTTTGTTTTTGTCGAATTATGCAACTCTTCGTTTACGCGATGAACTAAGCCGTGTGGATGGCGTTGGTGAAGTATTGGTGCGAGGCGTGGGCGCATACGCCATGCGCATCTGGCTGGATCCTGACAAGCTTGCATCGCGTCAGTTGACAACGCAGGATGTAACTGCGGCATTGGGCAGGCAGAATGTGCAGGTTGCAGCCGGCCAGGTGGGCCAGCCTCCAAGCCCTGATGGCCAGCGCTTTCAAATGACCGTAACCACTTTGGGTAGGCTTTCTGATCCGGACCAATTCGAGGGAATTGTCATCAAGGCAAGCTCTTCTGGGCAGATGGTTTACTTGCGTGATGTTGCACGGATTGAACTGGGTGCGCAAAACTACGACTCTTATGCCTCCCGTAATGGCATGGATTCCGCCAATATGCTTATCTACCAACTTCCAGGCTCCAACGCTATCGATGTCGCCCGTTCAGTCCGAGTTGCGATGGAAAAGATCAAGCCCTCCTTGCCCGATGGGTTGGAGTATAGCATTCCATTTGATACGACTAAATTTGTAGAGGCAGCAATTCAAAGTGTTTACACCACTTTAATTGAAGCAGGGCTTTTGGTATTGATCGTGATCCTGGTGTTTCTGCAAAGCTGGCGGGCCCTTTTGATTCCTGCCACCACGGTTCCAGTCACCATTATTGGTGCGTTTGCATTCATGCCCCTCTTGGGCTTCTCTGTCAACATGCTTACGCTTTTCGGATTGGTTCTTGCAATCGGCATTGTTGTTGATGATGCAATTGTAATTGTTGAAAACGCCACCCACCATATCGAACGAGGCTTGGCCCCACGCGATGCCACCATCAAGGCAATGAACGAGGTTACAGGTCCGGTTATTGCAATCACTTTGGTATTGATGGCAGTCTTTTTGCCAACGGCTTTTCTAGGCGGAATAACAGGCCAGCTTTACCGACAGTTTGCCCTTACCATTGCTGCCACTGCTTTCATCAGTGCGGTAAACGCCCTTACGCTAAAGCCAGCACAATGCGCCACCTACCTCAGGCCCTATACCGGGAAGAACTTTTTCACCCGAGTGTTTGATTTCTTCTACAAACCCTTGGAATGGTTTTATTCTTTTAGTATCAGCCAGTTGTTGCGTGTGTGGTGGTTGGTGCTGATTGTTTTTGTCGGCCTCGCGATCTTCACAGGGTGGTGGTATCAGAAAACGCCAACAGGGTTTTTGCCTACGGAAGATCAAGGGTATGTCATTATTGCAGTTCAATTGCCTGATGCAGCATCGCTGGACCGAACCCGTGAAGTTACAGAGCGGATGAGTAAAATATTTGCCAGCACCCCCGGTGTGGAACATTGGTTCGTGCTGGGTGGGTTTTCTTTGCTGGATGGGACCAATGCCTCGAATGGCGCAACTGCATTTGCTGCCTGGTCAGATTGGTCTAAGCGAACAACACCAGACCTATCGCAAGAAGCGCTGGTTGCTCGATTGCAAAAAGAGTTTGGCCAGATGCAGGAATCTTTTATATTGGTGTTGGTGCCTCCCTCTATTCAAGGGTTGGGCGTAGCAGGCGGGTTTCAAATGCAGATTGAAGATCGCGAGGGCGTTGGGCCTGAAATCCTTCAAGAACGCACCCAGGCTGTTATTGATGAAGCAAGAAAATTACCTGAAATCGGAGGCGCTTCCAGTTCCTTTAGGGCAGGTGTCCCACAACTTTATTTGAACATCGATCGTGTTAAAGCAGAGCGCATGGGCGTGATGCTTAGCGATGTTTTTGCAACGCTGCAAGCAAACCTAGGCTCGGTTTATGTTAACGACTTTAATAAATTTGATCGTACTTACCAGGTGCGCGTTCAGGCTGATGCCCGATTTCGATCCGATCCTTCCAGGCTCAGGCGTTTGGAAGTTCGCAATCGAACTGGCCAGCGTGTTCCGTTAGCCACCTTGCTTACACCCGAGACCAGAATCGGCCCGCAGTCCATCATCCGCTATAATTTGTACCCAACTGCCTCCATCAATGGTGGTGCTGCCCCGGGCGTTAGTTCGGGCGAGGCGCTTAAGGTGATGGAATCTGTTGCAGCCAAGGTTCTTCCGCGTTCCATGGGTTTTGATTGGACTGGCATTGCCTTTCAGGAAAAGCGCATCAGTGGCGAGGCAGTCTTTGTTTTCGCTCTTGCTGTGTTGCTGGTTTATTTAGTGCTTGCTGCACAATACGAAAGCTGGTTGCTTCCCCTGGCTGTGATCTTGGTCGTTCCAATTGGAATTTTTGGTGTAGTAGCTGCGGTTAATTTCACGGGTACTGATAATAACATGTACACGCAGATTGGTGTGGTGTTGATTATCGCATTGGCTTCAAAGAATGCAATTTTGATTGTGGAGTTTGCCCGTGAGTTGCGCCTTCAGGGAAGATCGATTCATGCTGCAGCGATTGAGGCTGCCCGAATGCGCTTTCGTCCTATTCTAATGACTAGTTTTGCTTTCATCATGGGTGTCTTGCCTTTGGTTTGGGCGACTGGCGCTGCTGCTGCAAGTCGAAGGGCCTTGGGCACCGCGGTTTTTGGTGGGATGATCACGTCGACTGTGCTTGCGGTTTTCTTTGTGCCTGTGTTTTATGTTGCGGTTCAGAAATTGATCGAGCTATGGAATGGCCCGCCCAAGTTCATTTCTGAAGAAGAAGTGCACCCATCTGTTTAAAATGGGTGTGTAGAATCCAAGCTTTTATTACTAACGGAGAGGGGGGGATTTGAACCCCCGATACCCTTACGGGTATTTCGGTTTTCGAGACCGACGCATTCAGCCGCTCTGCCACCTCTCCAATCTTCAACCACGCCGCTGCTAAGTTCCTATCTTACAAGAAGAATGTGGCAAAGGCGATAAGGTTTTAACCCGTTCTCCATGGATGATGGCTAACGGGTTTTATTATCACACCGCAATATCTAGCAATTACGCTTGTTATTTTAACTCTTTGATTCTGATCCTGCGGTATTCCATCTGACCACGATCAGCTTCAAGGCCGATAGGGCCTGTCATTGGCAGTTCATTTGGAAACTTCAATTCTTCGCCATTGCAGGTGCAGGTTGCGACTTTTCCTTTTACAATCACTTCGATTTCGTTCCAATCCTGGGGTTTGTACTTTTTCAAATCTTTGTAGGGGCCAGCAACAAGGTAATCCCTGCATTGTAGTTGTGGCTTGCGAATGAAGATGCCGCTATCTGCGTTTACTTCTGCACGGAATTCCAACTTCAAATGGAAGTCGGTTGGAAATTCCTGAACAGTCCACATTTGCGCAGTGCCTTTGCCGGGATTAACAATGATTTTGCCATCCTTAGCGGAGTAACGGCCATCGCTTGCATTGGCTTTGCCATCGAATGCTGGGCCATTGCTGTAACGCCATCCGGTTAGATCTTTGCCATTGAGCAATAGTTTGAATCCTGGTTCAAGAACGAATCCAGCGTCTGCCTGGGATATAGCAAGGCCGAGGGTTAAAGTGATAAGAGTTGCGTTCATCTGTCTGTTTCTCCTGTTGGAAGTTTCTGGTCAGCTTTCAACCAAGTTCGGGTTTGGTGAAATGCTACACGGGTTAAATAGTTCGTTTAATTAAAGTATCTTTGGTGAAGATGGGAAGCCATCATAAAATTGTAATTATTGAAGTGTAAGCCAAGCAGAAGCATTAGCCACGGGTTAACATGGAATGAAGAAGAAGATTAGCGACGGTTGTACTAATATATAGGTGCAAAATTTAAAGGTTCAAATGGAGTAGTTGCAGTGGGGCTTCCCCATCGCAACTACTCTGTCTTTAAACAAGCTCATATCAATCAATGGGAAGTAAAAGGAAGGGACCCACCCACGGCGGTGGGTGGGCTTGAGGGAATCTTGTTTGTGGGTGGGCTTCAAAGCCCATGGACTGCGTTCCATGGGTTGCTTGATTTGATTGGGAAGAGGTAAGGAAGACCCGCCCAGCGCAGTGGGTTGGCTAGAGGGCAATAAAAAAGAAGAAGGCAAAAAAGCGAGATACGAGCACCAGCGGATTTACATCCGAAGATCATTAAAACAATTTTCTCGCCTCTCCATCCTAGAGCGCAATATCACCGAATGCCTTTACCAAGCAAATTATAATTTTGCATGCACGTAGAGGTTAAAGAAAAGAGCAAAGGCTTAAATGTTGTTCTTAAGGTTATTTACCTTTAGAAGCAATCCATAGCCTTGCGAGTGAGGTTGGTTTAAAGCCATCGCCTGGCTTTTCCAGTTCCAAGGTAACTTGAGTTTGTTTTCCCATTTTAATGAGCGAGACAACTTTTCCAGCGCTTGATTCAGAAGATGCCTTGCGATCAATCCCTGCAGAAGCAACTTTGATTGGAGTGCCTTTTTTAAGAAGGTTTACTTGATCTTCGCCTTCGTTGAAAAGGGTGAGAACCAGTTTAGAGCCGTTGGCTTCATCCACATAGCCAGGTGCTCCTTCTTTAAGGATGCGTTGTGCATGAACAGCCTTTTGTTCCGTTCTGAATTTGTTCAGGCTTTCATCATCGAGGAATATTTCCCAAGCCATGCGAACTTTACCTTTGCCTATGCCATGGGTTTTGGTGCGAAGTTTGTCGCCCTTTTTGATATCAGAGAATTGAGCAGGTTGGCCTGCCTTCCAGAATCGGGTTTCCTTATCAGTTTCGATAACAACGCCTTTTTCACGGATGAAAGTGAGATCGCCCTTGGCCCAAGTGGTGGAAATCTTTCCAGCCTTGGCATCGATTTCTTCCACGAAGAAGTATTCGCCATGCCCGTTCATCATGTTCATTTCGTCTTGGATGTAGGTAAGCAAAACCCATTCGCCTTTTTCGTTTTCATGAAGGCGAAAGATGGCTCGTTCGCCAATGCGGAAGTCCTGTAAATCGCCAAGGGTTGCATGATGCAGCAGTTCTGCATAAGGCATGACGGTAAAGCTGATGACTTCATCGTTGTTTTCCCTGCGGAACTTTCCGGTTCGGGTTTGAAGATCGATGCTGATCAGTTCGCCCCATGGCCGTTGCATTTTGTCAAAGGGTATGATCACTTTTCCTGGGGTGATTTTAAGAACGGGCTTTGCTGGAGTATCTGCAGCAGGACTTTTATCGCCCAGTAAACAGATCAAGCTAAGCGTCAGGATGGAAAGTGTCAAAAGCTGTAGTTGAGTTTTCATTGGTATAATCAAACCCCGGGCGCTTAAAGTTAATAAGGAATAGATTTCAATTGAGACATATCAACCAAGTTGAATAAATCTTGTAGTTCTTTTGATATTTTAGAAACTAGTATGAAAAAAGCGATAAAGAAGCATAGGAAGGCTGAAGGTAAATGGGATTGGTGGTTTGTTTTTAATCCAGGAATCGGGAGATTGTGCAAGAGTCCAATTTAAGTTGTCATTAAGAGAACCTTAAAAAATGCAATGGATATTGAAAGTTTTGGGGGGAAAGCCAAGATTGCAGGATTGGGAGGACCGCCCAGTTTCTGCAACAGTAGAGCAAGGGCCGCGCCCTAGCGACAACCGTGATTGTTTTGAACAAGAGGTTGCAAAGGAAGTTGCAGGTGAACCAGAGCAGGGCGGGCCTCATCGACGAGTAGCAAAATCCATCATGGCCTATGAGATATTCCCTCCCACGGTGGTATCACCTGTTTTACATCGTGTGCCTATTCAGGTAGGTGATACGGTAGGAATTTTGTTTCATTTTTTTCCGGGCGTGGATTTGTTTTGCGCTGCAGTTGTTCTTGAATGTTTTGATGAGGCACGGGAGGGAATTTGGCGGACTGGGTTCAAGTATCGCACGTTATCTGGTCATCCAGAGCTTGGAGAAGAAACATTCAGCGTCGAAAAAAACATGGGTACCGGGGCTGTGGTAGTGGCACTGCGGTCATGGTCCAGGGCAGGAACCTGGTTGACCTGGCTTGGTGCGCCTTACACCCGTTATAGCCAAATTCGTGCCAATAAATCTGCATTGGAATACCTTGCACGGGTAGCTAATTCAAATGATCATTTTTCCCAATGAAATTAAGAAATCAAATAAAAGGTAGATTTTACATTCCTAAGTGCAACTATTACAACTTTTTGAAAGAACGGGTATTTACTCATGAATTTTTAAAATTGCATGGAGTTGGCAAGATGTTCAGCTTATGCGGTGGAAGGCTAGCGCGGTAAACCAGATTTTTTGAAAAAAGGCTCAAGCTGGAAAGCGGGTCTGCAAATTAGGTGTCATATTTGCCAAGTAAAGTAATAAGAGGGTGCCTGTAGGTTTCACATAAGTCAATTAATGATTAATTTTGAAAAATTCAGGCGTCATGGCACAAGGGTTGCCTGCTTTATTACGCTGTTAAGAGTTTTTAAAGAAAATGAAGAGGTGGGGTATGAGCCAGAGAGATTCAAATATGCTGTTTTTGAAGGACATGCTGGAACATTTG
>RFZJ01000128.1 GCA_009920765.1 Planctomycetota bacterium
ACCATTACCTTCACCTTCTCTGAAGTTGTGACCGGGTTTTCTTCAAGCATCATCACCGTAACCAATGGCACCATCTCCAACCCTGTGGCTTCCAGTAGTACCGTTTACACTGCAATTTTCACTCCAACACTTGGCATCAAAGCAGATGGAACCATTTCTGTTAGCAACAACTACTTTGATTCCGTAGGAAACCAAGGCACCGCTGCAACGCTTGCACCCCCGATTGCAATTAATACCGTGCAAACGCCTCTTGTCACCGGCAGTGCTTCCACAAGCCAAAGCGGCTCTAGTGTAGTTTCTCTTATCGATCCAGATACCGGCGAAGTCATCGGTAGTGCAGCTCCCTTCCCCGGCTTCACGGGGCAGATCCGAGTTGTTTCGGGCGATTTCAATGGCGATGGCAAGGTTGATATAATCGCATCAGCAGGCCCCGGAGGCGGCCCAGCAGTTGCTGTCCTTGATTCTGAAACCGGCGAAGTCATTCAATCATTCTTCGCATTCGATCCAGCCTTCACCGGGGGCGTTTTTGTCGCAGTCCGTGATTTCAACGGCGATGGCATCCTCGATATCATCGCTGGCGCTGGCGCTGGGGGCGGCCCAGAAGTTCGAATCTTTAATGGCAACGGCCTTACCGTCATTCGATCTTTCTTTGCCTACGCTCAAGATTTTTCAGGCGGTGTCAGTGTTGCATCGGTCGACTTCAATAACGATGGCATCCTTGATCTAGTAACTGGCGCAGGCCCAGGCGGTGCTCCCCATGTTAAAGTCTTTGATGGTGCCACCAATTCCATCATCAGCCAATGGTATGCCTATCCAGTATCCTTCACAGGCGGTGTTTATGTCGCAGCAGGCGATATCGGCAACGATGGCAACATCGAAGTCGTTACCGGCGCAGGTTCTGGTGGTGCCCCTGTGGTCGCAGTATGGGACCCTTATACCGGCGCATTGCTTTCCCAGTTCATGGCTTATGCAGAAGACTTTACAGGCGGTGTTCGGGTTGGCGTTAGCGATGGCAACTTCGATGGCATCCTTGATCTAGTAACAGGGGCTGGCCCAGGCGGTGGCCCCGAAGTCAAAGGCTTCAGCTTCCCAACCTTGGATCTGCTGTTCTCGTTCTTTAGTGGCGACTCCACCAATAACGAAGGTGTTTTTGTGAGCTAATTCAGTTGACAACCTTTGGTTGATTATTTCGCAAGGGTAAGCCGTATTATTCTTCATTGCCAAAACATGGCGGTTGTCCGGTGCTTTCCAAAACGCTGAACCATAAGTCGCCATACGGATCGACCTGATGGCGATTTCTTACCGCCAGGGGGATGGGCAGTAAAACAAACCTGCCGTGCCATCGGCTTACCACCACATCGGTGAATCCCGCCATGGCTGCATGAACGGCATTGTGGGCAAGTCGAAGGCAATAAACGCTATCAAACGAATTAGCTTTAACCGACCTGATGCTGTAGCTTGGGTCAAAGTACTTAAGATTAAGCTCGAGGTTTTCGGAGAGGAAAGATTTGGTGATACGGTCACGCAGGTAGGTTCCTATATCACCAAGTTTTTGGTTGCCCGAGGCATCCGTGCCAAGCCCGGTTGACTTCATGTATTCCTGGCCTGCGCCCTCGGCAACGACCACGACCGCATGTCCTGCCTTTTTGACCCGTTCAAGCAACCATTTTAAAAATCCTTTTTCTCCTTCCAAGGGGTATGGGATTTCTGGGATCATGACAAAATTTGCATCGTTATGGGCCAGGGCGGCATAGCAGACTATAAACCCACTGTGCCTGCCCATGAGCTTTACCAAGCCTACTCCGTTGGGGGAAGCCTTGGCTTCTACATGGGCAGCGCGAATCACTTCAGCGGCTTCTGAAAAAGCCGTCTGGAAACCAAAACTTTGGTCGATAAAAGATATGTCGTTATCGATGGTCTTGGGTATTCCAATGATGGAGATTTTTGATTTTCGTCGCGATATTTCTGCACTAATGCCATGCCCGCCCCTGAGTGTGCCATCTCCGCCAATCACGAATAGCATGTTGATTCCCATTCGTTCCAGACAATCAACGATTTCCACCGGGTCCTGGCTGCCGCGTGATGAGCCAAGAATCGTGCCGCCCTGTTCGTTGATCTGGCTTACATACTGTGGGGTGAGATCGATCACGGGTCTGCCATACTTGGGAATAAAACCTTGGTAGCCATTGCAGAAGCCGTGTATTTTTTTTACTCCGTAAAGAAAGTGAAGTTCCATAACCAAGCCGCGGATGACATCGTTGAAGCCGGGGCAAAGGCCGCCACAGGTTACAATTCCAGCCCTGGTCTTTGATGGATCAAAAAAGATTTTTCTACGAGGGCCAGCAGGGGTGAAACCAGGCACCCGGGCGATCGGATGTTCTGCCAGGGCCGATGCTGTGTCATCGAATAATACACGATCATTTTCCTCTACATTGTAGGGGCTGGTCTTTCGCCTGGCTAAAATGTGCATTATGGGTGAATCAATGCGGCATGGCCCCAGTGTTTCTACTTCGGTTTCATCAAAAGTTACGGCAGAGCTAACCTTTAGGCCTGAAGAATCATCGGTATCAATGTGTTTGTCATGCATCTTGTTGGGTTCAGAGGTTTGTAAGATAATGGCGGAAGCTCCGTTGAGGAAAATAGGTAATCAGATTTCATAAGGGAATCAGAGCAAAGGACGTGCCAATGATTTAAAACGATTTATGGCATGGTATTGCTTAAGAAGTGTACAAAAGGCATGGTGGAGTGCCACTAAAATGGGCAATCGGCCTGCGTATTGGTTTGTTTGATAAGGCGCTTTTCTAATTGGCTTTATTAGCTTTTAATTCCCGGGCCTTGATGAAGTCAGCAGATGCCACCTCGGATTTCCCCAGGGATTTCAAAACAATGCCACGATTATAATAGGCTGCAGCCATGTTGGGGTTTAGCTCAATCGCCTTGGTATAATCTGCAATTGCTTCGGGGTATTTTTTTTGCTCATCGAGGCTCAGGCCACGATTGGCATAGGCCTTGGCCATTTTGGGATCAAGCTCGATCGCCTTGGTGAAATCCACTACCGCCTCTGCGAACTTGTTTTGTTTGTGCAAGGCGGAACCACGGTTGATAAGTGCATCAACATCCTTGGGATCCAATTCGATTGCCTTGGTGTAATCTGCAACTGCCTCTGCATATTTGTTTATATCATCGTTGGCGACTCCGCGGTTGAAGTAGGCCTTGGATGATTTTGGGTCTGCGGCAATCGCCTTGGTGAAGTCTGCAATGGCTTCAGGAAGTTTGTTTTGATTGTAAGCAACGATAGCCCTGCCGCTAAAAGCATCCGCCATTTTCGCATCGAGTTCAATTGCCTTGGTAAAATCAGCGATTGCCTCGGGATACTTTTTGAGTTCATTCTGTATGACTCCGCGTTGATTGTAGGCGACTGCGTCCTTGGGATCTGCAGCGATCGCCTTGGTGAAATCCGCAATGGCCTCGGGCAATTTATTCTGTCCGTAGGAAAGAATCCCCCTATTAACCAGTGGCGCCGACATTTTGGGATCCAATTCGATTGCTTTGTTGAAATCTGCAAGGGCCTCGGGGTTTTTATTTAGTTTCAAAGATGAAACTCCCCGGTTGGCGTAGGCATCTGCGAGCTTGGGATCAAGGGCTATGGCCTTGGTGAAATCTGCAATCGCTTCTGGATATTTGTTTTGATTATTTGCAACGATGCCCCGGCCGATGTAGGCGGTTGCCATCTTGGCATCAAGCTCGATTGCCTTGTTGTAGTTGATGATGGCATTCGGGAAGTCCTTCTTTTTGAGGGCCTCCGCACCCTTGGTGTAGGCATCGATTGCAGCTTTGTTTGCTGCGGGGGCCTGGGCCATTACCGAGAAAGCGGTAACCATGAGGATCGAGATGGAAAGGCTTAGGACTCTTTTCATAAATCACCATTTAATTAGCAAGTGTTCTGTAATCTTTGTTTAGATTAGGAAAGTTCATGGGAGAAATAAAGGGAAAAATAGCGGTGCAAGGATTCCAATTAAATCGAGGTTGCAGCTACTTGGATTTCACTTTGCGATTCGAAAGCCCCGCACGCTGCTTCCAACCGAGGCAAGATCGAGGTTGCGATTTGCACACCTAGAATTAAATGAATTAAGTACGCAAGTTCCCCCCCTTACAATCCGGTATTCACCATTGGCTGGCCCTGTTGGGTCGGTGGCCATGCTTGATGGATAGGCTTTAAACCAATCGTTGCACCATTCGTTGACATTGCCATGCATATCGTAAAGTCCAAAGGCGTTCGGTTTATAAGAACCGACCTTTACAGGTTTGTTGATGTTGGAAGCGGCATGATTTGCATCGGTGGCCTTAAGTTCGTTGCCGAAGGAGAAGGATGTAGTAGTGCCTGCCCTGCATGCATATTCCCATTGTGCCTCGGAGGGCAAGCGGAAAGCACCCTTGGTTTTTTCGTTCAATTTTGCGAGAAACTTCTGGCAATCGTTCCACGAAACATCGGTAACGGGAAGCATAGGGCCTTTTTCACCCGAACTTGGATTGTTGCCCATGATTGCTTCCCATTGGGATTGGGTGATTTCGTATTTACCCAAAAGGAACGGCTTGGTGATGATCACTTCGTGTTGGATTTCGTTGGTGGAACGGCCCGGTTCAGAAGCAGGGGATCCCATGGTGAATTTGCCTGCGGGGATCAGGACCATTTCGATTTTAACTCCCGCGCCCAGATCGATGATTTCTTCCTTGGGGGGTTGCGCCAATCCCATGCAAGGAGAAACTAAACAGGAGACCAAACAAAGGAAAGCAAGAGTTCGCATGCTGCACCAATAATAGAAGTTGAAATTAATAATCATGAGTTTAGATTAAAGCAGGCTGGTATTGGAAGGAAGTAAAAATGGGACAATGGTTTTGATATTACTTGTTTTGTTGCAAAAGTGACTGGATGTTTTGGATCTTGGTTATGGTAAAGTAAGTTTCCGGAGTAATTTTTAAATCAAGGGATAAAAGATATGGCAGGCGTTTTAGTACAAGCCATGACATTGTGTTTGATGTGTTCCGGGTCATCTTTGGCTGTGGGAAAGCTAGGGGTTGAATCTGGTTTTGAAGGTGCATCAGTAAATGTTTTAGAAATTGACCAGAAGGAAAGAAGCATCAGTTTTATGCCCGGGGGTGACCCTTTGCGGGGTTGGCCTTGCTGGTGGTACTTCCGCGCAACAGGGGTGATTCCAGGCGAAATAATAACCTTAAAACTTAAAGGTTCAACTGCAACAGTGATGAAGCCCGGTGCCCCCTTGAGCAAACCACTGGCATCGTTATGGGCAATGCCATCGCGGGCGACTTATTCCGTTGATAATGCTGCATGGAAGCATTCAGAAAAAGGTGTCCGGGATAAGGAGTGGATGATTTACAAGATTAAACCTGATGCTGAAACCTTTATGGTTGCTTGGGGCCCCCCGTACACCCCCAAGGATGCTGGGAAATTCATGGGCGATCTAAGTCGGAAGTGTTCGCAGGCTAAGGCCACGGAGCTTTGCCTTTCTTTGGGGAATCGAAGTGTTCCAATGTTGCATGTAAAAGAGGGCGACCTTGTTGAAAAGAAAAGATTTGGAGTTTGGGTCCAGGCCAGACAGCATGCCTGGGAAAGCGGCTCGAGTTGGGTTGCCCAGGGGTTTGCTGAGTGGGTTGCAAGTGATCACCCTGATGCCATCTGGCTTAGAAGGCATGCGGAGATTTTTATCGTGCCAATCATGGATGTGGATAACACCGCCACCGGTAATGGCGGCAAGGAAGCTTTTCCCCAGGATCATAATCGTGATTGGTCCAGTCGGCCCCACTGGAAGGAAACAGCCGCAGCCCAAAGGATGATCGGGAAGTTGGTGATGGAAGATCGCATGGATATTTTTCTGGATCTGCACAACCCCGGCCCTGGTGATCCGACTTTTTTCTTCACCCTTCCTGATGAGCAGTTGAACAAGCTTGCGATTCCACTGCGCAACAGGTTCATCGATTTGACGCATGCGCGAGTCAGCAAGATCAATCCGCCTTTCCTGATGAACGATAAACCAAAGCCTGCAGGGGCAGCCTACACACCCAGGTGGCAGGAGATGAGTGCCAATTGGGTCAGCATGAAAGGCAATCCACACACGGTTGCTTTGTGTCTTGAAACAAGCTGGGATACACCGAGTAGTACCACCGAGGGATATCGGAAAGTTGGAGCAAGCCTGGGCGCAAGCGTTAAGGATTACCTTAGCGAGCGGCCTTTGAAGCCCTGATTACAGTCTGGACGAATGGCCCCTGATTGTTTTGTTGCCTTCGCAATTGTTTGGGATGATAATGGCGGAAATTAGCCTCCCGCTTATTTGCACGCCTTAGGGGATGAACATGAAAAGCATCAAAGCAGCATACTTTACAAAATCCGAAGGGCAGATGATTTTGCCTTCCTTAGGATCTGGTTTGATAAAAACTTCAGCACTTGTTCTGGCTATTGTTTTACTTTCTTTGCTTGCTGAGCCAGTTTTGGCGCTTGAATTGGTGAAAGATGGCAAACCGGTAGCAGTGGTTGTCACCAGTGTTTCCCCTGAAAGTTTTAATCCGGCACCCGCCAAGGGCAAGAACACCAAGCAGAATGCCGTTCCAAAGAGTGATGAGGCATTGGCGGTACAAACATTGATTGAATGGGTAAAGAAAATAACGGATGCGGAATTGAAGATAGCCGATAAGGCGGGAGAAGGTGTTCCAGCTATTTACATTGGCCAGGCTGCAATCAAGGCTGGATTGAATTTGGATAAAGTTGCAAGCCCCAGCAAGGAGGGGGTTCGTATTGTTGCAGATGGCAAGAGGGTGTTGATAGCGGGGCAAAACGAAGCTGCAACATTAAAAGCTGTCTGCAGGTTTTTGGAGGAATTGGGGTGTAGATATCTGATGGATGGCCCGTTGGGTGAGGTATTCCCTCGCGCTATTACCCTCAATGTTGGGGTGATGGATATCACGGAAAAACCAGGGTTACAATGGCGCAACCCGAAAGGGCCTTCCTGGAATGCAAGATTATGGAAGGCCTGGAATGGTGCGGGTGGAGAGCCATTTGGGCATTCTCATTCCTGGAACAATTATGTATCGCCCTCGGTTTATTCCAAGAACCCGGAATTCTTCGCCATGGGCGCTGATGGCCAAAGGAAGGCGGGAGGTTGGATTTGCACTTCCAACCCTGAATTGCGCGAGCATTTTGCATTGAATGTTTTGGCAGCGATAGAGCGTGGCGCACGCAACCCTTCGCTTTCACCCACCGATGGTCGTGGTTATTGTCAATGCACGACCTGCAAGGCGCAGGATGACTCCAAGTCATTGGAGCCATCAAGTGGAACCGTCTCAGTTTCCAATCGTTATGTTGATTTCTTTGACTGGATTGGCCGCAGGGTTGCCAAGACCCAGCCTGAGTCGGTCCTGAGTTTTTATTGTTACGCGGATTATACGCAACCACCCACCGTGGAGCGCAAGCTTTCTCCGAATTTGTGTGCGATGGTTGCGCCCATTCGATATTGCAGGCTTCATCCGATCGGGCACCCGGGATGTTCCACCCGTGAGCAGCAGGTTACGATGATGGATGGGTGGGCGAAGGCTGCCAGCAAAATAGGCTATTACAACTACATGTATAACCTTGCGGATGGAACCCTTCCTTTTTTCAAGTTTAGCGCATGCAAGAAAGAGTTTCCCTACCTGGCAGACAAGGGGCTTTCCTACATGACGATCGAGGTGCTTTCAAACTGGCACATTTATGGTCCGCAGATTTATCTGAGTCTGCGTCTTGCTTACGATCCCCATGCGGATGCCGCAGCAATCATGGAAGATTATTGGGTGAAGTTTTATGGAGTGAAGGCTGCGCCTGCAATGAAGGAATATTGGATGGGATTGGATGCTGCCCAGCAGAAAGTGAACACTCATGCGGGAAGTTTCTTTGGCCTGGCGCAGATTTATTCCCCTGAGTTTCTCACACATTGCGAAGCTTTGGTCGCCAAGGCTGCGCTTGCTGCAAAGGGTGATGCGGTTTATGAGCAACGCGTGGCCCTTCATGCAGAGGGGCTTCGAAGCGCCCGTTCTTATCGGGTAATGTCTGATGCCATGAATCGTGGTGACTTCGAATCTGCCCTGAAAGAATACGAAAAAACCATCGAGCGTTTAAAGGTTGCGGTTTCGAAGGGGTGGGCCAATCCGGAGTATGGCACCGCTTATCTTGAGAGATTCTTTAGCAGGACCGTGCGCATGGGGGCCCAGCTAACTGCTGCACCAAACCGTGTGTTGCAGGTCTTGCCTGATCGTTGGCGTTTTAGCTTTGATGAATCCGATAGCGGGGATGAGAAGGGATTTCAAAGCCAGGATTTCAAGGACGAAAAATGGCCCTTGGTTGCAACCCAAAATATTACGCTGGATGCCCAGGGCTTTGATAAGAATTCAGTCATGTGGTTTCGCAACACTTTTAATGTTCCAGAAAAGCATGGGAAGCTTGTTCTTTTCTTTGGTGAAGTTGATGGTGCAACCGAGGTGTATGTCAATGGCAGGAAGATCATGGTTGAAGCGGCACCAGGGGATGCAAAAAAAACGGCCCCCGCCACGATAAAGCAATCCAATCCCGGGGCTTTGCCGGCAAAGCCTGTGCGTGAGGGAATGGCCAAAGCGCGGTTGCCTTTTGAAGTGGATATAACTTCTGGGGCAAAATCAGGGATAAACAGCATTGCTATTCGTGTTGATCATACGAAAATCACCGATCTTGCCCTGGGTGGAATTCTTCGCCCAGTTCTTCTTGTCAACAAGCCTGAGTAAGTTTAAAACCCAATGTTGCTTTAGGTGGTTATGTCTATGAAACCTTCATTATTTGTTTTGTTGTTGGTTATTGCAGTTCCGATTTTAGCACAAGAGCAAGTGGATAAGTCTGATCCCAAAGGCAAAGGATCTGCAGCCATTGGGAAGCTGGCAATGCGTGTGCGCATCACAAAATCACTACCAGAACAAAAGAGCGTGAGGGTTGTTTGGCGCAGGGGTGGTGAAGGCCTGGGTGGACTGGTTGTCCGTGGTGAGTTTGCAAGCGTTGATAAAACACCACAAATTATTTTGGGGAGTTGGACTGCATGGATGCCTTTATCTGAGATAGTGGCAAATTTCAAGGGCTGGGATTTCCCAAGCATTGTTGTGACCAGCGAACCTGTTTCAAAAGGTAAAAGCGTATCTCCCGGTGTGCCCTTGACTGATGTCAGTGTTGATTTTGAATTTGCAGAGAATGGCAAAGTGTTTAAGAGTTTTACCGAGGTTGCTCCCAAGGGCGCCACGGTTGGGTTTGCTTTTCCCGGGGCTTCATTGGGTGCAAAAAGCAAGGATGAACCTGTCTCCCTGGAATTTGTTTCGCAGCTTAATGGGCTTAGTGTGCATGCCCGAAACAGGCGGGAAAGATTGGAAAAATCTTTTCCAGATGTTGTGCCGCTTCCCAAACAATTTGGCATTATCGGCCATATGGGCGGATATGGTGAAGGGCCCCCAGGCCTTCGCGGAGGATCGGGATACGGTACGCGCCATTGTAACCCTGCAATTCTTGCGGATGAATTTCGCACCCTTGAACTGCTTGGGGTGAACGGCATGGTGGATTCCTTGAGGCTTGCAGATGCAGCGGGGGTTGGCCAGAGATTTCGCCATATTTATTGGGGTGGGCCCCTGCATGGCATAAAGGCTGATATTCGATTCTTTAAACTTCCGGGCCGCTTCAGGAAAAACCTGGCCATTGGCATGCGACATCATCC
>RFZJ01000129.1 GCA_009920765.1 Planctomycetota bacterium
CACTTCTGCAATCTGCAGCATTTTCAAGGGTTCGATATGTTCTGGGCCGAGTTCTAAAAAACTCAACTGCCTTTGAACGATGGCTTGGGTTACTTTTTTAAGGGTGGACTTGCGCTGTTCGATCGCCTCGAGGAGCCATTGCGCAGATTGAATTTTAGGTCGTAGAAACTCTTTTACTTTTTTATCAGTAGCACGATTCTTGCATTCTGCAACATAAGTTTGGTTGATTTGCACATTCGGCAAAAGATCATCCGCAAGGCGTACGAGGTAGTCTCCATCTTCCGACCTGAAGACTTCAATGTCAGGGACCACATAGGGAATACTTTCTGAGTTGAAGATCGCAGCAGGCTTGGGATTGAGTTTTCGGATGACCTCGATTGCTTCCTTGATCTGATTTAAATCAAGCCCGGTGGTTTTTTGAATTGCGGGTATCCGATTGTGTCTGATGTTTTCCAAGTGGTTTGTGATCAGTGTTTTCACTGCATCAGGATTTGGAGTTTCCGAGTTTAGCTGCAGCAAAAGGCATTCGGCTAAATCCCTTGCGCATACGCCGGGGGGATCAAGCCTTTGAACGATGGAAATAGCCTGCCTGATTTGATCAGGTGTGCAGGGTGGATCAATGGAATTGGCAATTTCTTCCGCACTTGATTTCAGATATCCCCCATCGTCAAGGTTGGCGATCACAAGATTTACAAGGCGCCTTTCTTCCTTTGAAATATCAAAGAATGAAAGTTGATCGATGAGATAATCTTCGAGTGATTGGGGCCTTGAAACCATGTTTTGCATGGCATTGTGCTTGCGATCGGAAAATTCCTCGATGGCGTTTCGGGAAGGCCTGTGATCATCGTAGAGGGATTCTTTCCATTCTTCAGGCATGCCATCAAGGCGCTCGAAATCGGCTTCCGCCTGGCCCTTGGTGTCGATGACCAATGTTTTATCAGTGGTATCTTTGGAAGTATTTGGCTCAAAATCGTAATCAGGTTGGTTGTCGGTCCATTCATCATTGGAATTAACGTTTTCTGAATCTTGAGCCAGTTCAAGAACCGGGTTTTCCTGAAGTTCCTGTTGTAGTTTTTCTTCCAAAGCCATGATGGGTAGTTGGAGTATCTCCATCGACTGGATCATGCGCGGAGCAAGATGCAGTTCGTGTCCCATCCTCATGCCCATGGAATGTTCTAGCCGCATTCGTTTTCCTTAGGAACAAATCGCATCATGATGTAAACCCGGGCAATCAAAGTTCTCTTCGTCCTTCAAGGGCATCCGCCAAAATTTGAGAGTTTGCAAATTCCAAGCCTGAGCCAGAGGGAATGCCACGGGCAAGCCGTGTTACTTTGATTCCTGAAGGTCCAAGCAGGCTGGAAAGGTATAGAGAAGTCCCATCCCCTTCCATGGTTGGATTAGTTGCCATGATTATTTCTTGGATGTTTCCCTTTTCAACTCTGAGCATGAGTTGGTCGATGGTTAGATTATCGGGGCCCATGTTATCCAAGGGGGCAAGTTTGCCATGCAAAACATGATAGAGACCGCGAAACATCCCAGAGCGTTCGATGGAGGAAAGATCCCGTGGTTGTTCGACAATGCAGACAACGGTGGAATCTCTTCGAGGATCAGAACAAATCATGCAGAGTTCATTTTCCGTTGGGTTGCAGCAGATTTTACATTGTTTGATGGATTCTTTAACGGAGCGAAGGCATTCTGCAAGCGAGAGAACTTGTTTTTTATCCGCAGTCAGCATGTAGTGTGCCAGCCGTTCAGCAGACTTCGGGCCAATGCCGGGCAGTTTCCCCAGTTCTTCGATCAAGCGGGCGATAACACCCAGTTGTTGATTTGAATCAGACAGTGTCAAATTCCGATGCTCCATAAAAATATCGGTTTAGCTGAATCCTGGAAGTTGAAAGCCCCCGGGCAAGCCAAGCGACTGTGACATTTTTGCAGTTTCTTCAGCAATCGCAAGCTTAGCTTTTGCCAAGGCTTGATTTGAAGCAGAGCGAACTAGTTCTTCGAGGCATGGCTTATCCTGCATCCTGAAAACTTCCTCGGAGATGTTGATGGAAACGATTTCCATTTTGCCATTGGCTCGAACCCTTACCATGCCAGCACCTGAATCTCCATCAGCATGGATTTTTTCGAGCTTTGTTTGAAGTTCTTCCATCTGCTCCTTCATTTTAGGAAGGTTGCGCATCAGGTTTGCAATCTGGCCCATTTCTTTAAACATAGGGTTAAGCCTCGCCGTTATCATCGTCCGTGCTAGTTTTGAATTCAGGAGGGAGAACTCCGAATCCTGTATCGACCCTAACAATCTGAGCGTTAAAAAGTTCGATAACTCTTTGAACAATAGGTTCTTTTTCTGCAGCATCCTTGAGGTTGACTTTCGGCTTTGGAGCCGAGAGTTCAACCTCTATGGGGGCTGGTTCTATGATTTCATTAGGGTCTGTAATGACCCTGCTGGTTACCCTTACCTGCCAGTTTTGCCCCGAGATTTTATTCAGGGCATTTTGGATTCTCATGATTCTTGCTGGGTCCGAGCAATACTCCAAGGCTTGATTGTACTGCCTGGAGAATTCAATAACCAGAGCGTTTGGCCCGGAAATTGCTGGAAGGCCTGCTTTTTTTATTTCATTACCTAACATAGGTCCAATTGCATCAATGACTTGTGGCCAAATTGAAGAAATGGTTTCTGATGATAATCGCACTTCGGAAGCTACTGGCGTTGGTTCTATAAGGCTATCGATTTCACTCAGGAACTTTTTTTTTAAGCCCTCGGGGGGGGAGGTTGATTGCCTTACGGGAGCTTGCGTCTGCGTAGGTAAGGCACCTGTTTGAAGGCGCTGCAAAATTTGTTGCAGTGGGATTAAATTCACCAGTCGCGAAAGGCGGATGAGTCCGAATTCCACCATGATCCTGGGTTGGTGCGTTGCCTTTAGTCTGATTTTTGTGAGTGATAAAATATCGAGCCCCGCAAGCAAAGTATCGAGGGAGATTCCCTTTGCCATTTTTTTGAAACGCTCATGCTGTGAGGTTGCAATGCCCGCATCCACTGGAATTTGATTTGAAGAGGCGTATACCATAAGGTCGCGCCAGAATGAAATCATTTGCTCAATCAGTTCCCCCATTTGCAAACCTTTGGAATTGGTTTGATCCATGAGTTCAAGAACCTTGGAAGATTCTCCAGTTAAAATCGCCTCAGCAAGATCCATGATGTGGTTTTCATCAACCGCACCTATCAATCGATGCACCTCATCCCGGGTGATTTTTCCGTTGGAGAATGATAGTGCTTGATCTAAAAGTGATTGTGCATCCCTCATGGAGCCGCCTGCTCTACGGGCGATGAGTTCGATGGCCTCGGGTTCTGCTTCTAGCCCCTCTTTGCTTGTGATTTCTTGAAGATGCGCTGCAATCTGCTTTGTTCCGATACTGGAAAAATCAAAGCGCTGGCAGCGTGAAAGAATGGTGATTGGGATTTTTTGAACTTCGGTGGTTGCGAAGATGAACTTCACATGGGTCGGGGGTTCTTCCAGTGTTTTTAACAGGGCGTTAAAAGCTGGTCCCGTAAGCATGTGCACTTCGTCAATGATGTAAATCTTGAATCTTGATCTGCTTGGCCTGTATTGCACATTATTGCGGATTTCCCGCACTTCATCGATGCCCCTGTTGCTTGCACCATCGATCTCCAGCACATCTACATCCTCGCCGGTTGCGATTGCAGTGCAAATCGAGCAAACCCCGCATGGAGTAACAGACGGGCCTTTTTCGCAATTCAGTGCTTTTGCAAGAATGCGTGCTGCAGAGGTTTTTCCCACGCCCCTGGCACCCGTGAATAAATACGCATGGGCCACACGATTGTGCTTGATCGCATTTGTAAGAACCTGGGATATCGCTTCCTGCCCGATAAGATCACTGAAGCCGCCCGGGCGATACCTTCGAGCCAGAACAGTGTAACCTTCCTGGGGTGCTGTGTTTGTGGCCTGATTTTTTGGAGCAGCTTTGGCCATGGATCGATTTATAGAAAAGTTAAGTGAAGTAAGTCGCAGCGTGGCGCCAAGAGAGGCGAATCCACTGCACAAGGGTACGCTGCGTATGGCTGCACCTTCCGGCCTGACCAGGTTAACAACTTCCCTTTGCGTGGGGCCCCTCCCAGCGCCTCGCTGCGGCTAATTAAACCGCGCCCGCTGGTACGGACATATTTCTATCTTATCGGCCCGCAACCGTATTGACACTATTTCTCGTTTGAATTGTTATTTTCTTTATCGTAACAGGCTTTTCAGGCTTGCGACTTCCCTCGTCATTTTCGGCTTTTAAGGGCATAGTGTAGATTTTCTTGGCTACATCCATTCCTTTGGTAATTTTGCCAATAGCACTGTAGTTTTCATCCATGAATGGGGCTTTATCTAAATTAATGTAAAACCTGCAGGCAGAGGTTTCTGGATCCAATTCGTAAAACGAACCAATGGTGCCAGCTTCATGCTTGGTTTCAGGGCTGAATTCAGGCTTCAACCAATATCCAATGCTGCCATAACCTACCTCGCCTGTTCCCAGAGGGCAACCTGCACGCAGTTGTTCGAGCTTAACCATGGATTCTTCTGATTCTTCGAGGTGAACCTCTTCAAAGAAAAGCCCATCGTAATAACCAACCTTGGCAAGAGCGATGAAGTTTCGCACATGATTAGGCGCCTGAGTGGGGAAAAGTTCCATTTCGATATCGCCTTGATCTGTGCTGATTATTGCAGTGTAATCGATCAAATTCCCGGTTTTATCTTTAAAGCGAATCTCATCCCAGCATGCCTGTACCGCTTCATAGAGTTTGTAAACCGACTTCTTGGTCACAGTCACATCAGGCGGCCTGTTGCAGTATTCAGGTGGGTTATCACCTATGCATACTGCCTTCAAGAATGGCTGATGCAGCAAATCTTCAGATGCTTCTTCTTGTTTGTTATTTTGATTGGAGGTGGTAATGGCTTTTACTTCAGCAGGTTCCGCCTTGGCGATCGGCGCAGGAGCAGATTTTTTGCCACACCCTGTCAGCACCGTTCCCAGTACGATTGCAGATCCAAAAACCTTAAGAACTGTGTTTTTAGCCATGATATTCTTGCTCAATGGAGCCCCCTAAATGATAAAAATCCATCCTCACCAAAGGCCATACCCAAGAATTTTAGTTTGGTCAATACTTGCTGTAAGTTCTGATTGCTTAAAGGTTTTATACCTTTAAATGAGAAATAAACCCAATTAAAGCGTTGCAGAATAACTTACCTGTGTTAAGATGGGTAAGCTGGTCGGTTGTTGATTTACCTTTGAACAGAACTCATGCTCAATTACCTTTCGCAAATTTTGATTCTTTGCTGCTTGCTAGGGCAGGTTGTGAATGTATTTGGCTTGCCACTGGCGTTTACTTCAACGCAAGATTCCGTGGTTTCATTACAGTTCAAGGGTTGCTGTACCTCCTCTGGTGCCAAAAGCTCTTGCTGTGCCAATGATTGTAAATGCTGCTTCTCGAATGAATTTCTCTCGAATGATCTGGCATTATTGCAAGAAAACCTAACTGTAAAGGGTGTTCAAGTTCTTTGGTTAAATCCTGTTTCAACCAACAAGTGCAAAGGCACGAATCTGATCAGTCAGTTTGGGGTTGAGATGGCTATTCAAGAAATAGGTTCAATTGATTTGATTCTCGATTCTAATTCAAATCAGCCTACAGATGCTTCCTCTCTTTCCAGTGGTGCAAAACTTTCTAACTTTAAGCCTCCTCGGATTTAATTTACTTTTCAGTTTTCAAAGCGTTCCCGTTTTTTGGGGATGAACTATTGCTTGCATATTTTTTATTGCAGCAATTCAAGCCTTTGCAAATCAATCCAAGTAAATTAAGTAGGAGTTAAAGTTGTGAATTCTTTTGAAAAATTGCTTTCTATGAAAAAGAAAGCCTTTACCCTGATAGAGCTTTTGGTCGTAATTGCAATCATTGCAATCTTAATTGGGCTTTTGTTGCCTGCGGTGCAAAAAGTGCGGGAAGCCGCAGCTAGAATGAGCTGCTCCAATAACCTTAAGCAAATATCGTTAGGGATGGCGAACCATGAATCCATCCGGGGCTATTTTCCTGGTTTATCGGATGGTGCACCAAACCCTCTTCCGGCTGGCATGACCACTGCTCATTATGCCTTTGGTGTGCTTGCTAATTTATTGCCTTACCTTGAACAAGGCTCCTTGCAAAAATTGATCGATTACTCCAAGCCTGCAACTATCAGCGGTTGGAGCGGGGATATCAATCCGGTTCATGACCCCGCTGCTGGTTCGTTGATTAAAATGTTTTTATGTTCTTCTGATGGTGGAAATCCTCTTTTTCCCCAAACAAAAACAACACGCACACCCAATGCGTTTACCACCGCGGGTGCAAATTATGTCTTCAATATGGGCTCTGGTACCGCTACTGCAACCCAAGTCAATTATGATGCTCAATTTCCAACGGATGGAATGTTTTGGTACGGTTCAAAAATAACCTATAGTGGAATCATTGATGGGGCATCTAACACCCTGCTAGCTTCGGAATGCTTGCTGGGGCCAGGGGGAAATGCTCCTGCTTCAAGCGCCGCTCCCCCAGACAATACCGGAAAATATTATGTTTCTCTTAATACGGGTACTTTTACATCAAATTCTGTGATGCCAGGGGGTTGGATCAAGGGTTCCTTGGTTTTGGCAAGGCCCACGGAATGCGATACCGGCACGCGGGCATGGGGCGTGATGCGTGGCAGTACATGGTTTTGGGGCGGGCGAGATTGGAACTCGGTTTTTAATACCACCCTCAAGCCCAATGATACCACTTTGGATTGCGGAGCCCACGGCAGAGGATGGTTTGCCGCACGAAGTAATCACACAGGTGGTGCCAATTGTGCCATGGTGGATGGCTCGGTAAAGTTTGTCACTAATCAGATTGATTCTGCGACATGGAAGGCTGCTGCAACTCGGGCTGGGGGCGAAGTAGGCAATATGCCTTGATATCTAATATATTGAGATGGTTTAAGGAGTAGTATTGATGATGACCAATGGTTCTTGGATGAAGCTTTTGTTTTTAGGGGTTCCTGTATTTCTTGGAGGAGCCCTTGGGTTATATCTCGCTACCGATTTTGATGGCCCAACTTTTATCCCTTCATCGTGCTGCAACCATTCAGAGCTTAAAGGAGGTTCCAAGAGTTTTCCCCTCGAGCAATATGATGTCAAGGATACTCAGGAACGTCCTAGCCTTGCAGTCGACGGCAAGGGCCGGATCTATCTTGCTTGGGCCTCTCAAACCAGTGATTCGGATAAGGCACTTTTACTTGCAAGGTCGGATGATCAGGGTGAGTCTTTCAATTCTGCCAAGGAAGTTATCAAATCAGGAATATTTAAAGCGATATCCCAGATGAAGGGAAAAACCATTTCCCGTGATGTACGCATGACTCCCCATGTGATTGGGGGAAAGGAAGATGTTTTTCTTGCTTGGACTGAATCCCTGCCCGATTTAAAAGGCGTTCGCATGGTGGTTGCTTCCTCCAAGGATGCTGGTGAAACCTTTGGAAACCCAATTCCTGTTCATCATGGTGAAAACGCCCGTGCTACGTTCACATCCATATCAGTTGGGCAGGATGGCACCATGGTTTCGTCGTGGCTTGACAATCGGGATAAGAAACAAAAAACTTTTGCATCTGTAAAAGGGCCTTTTGCTCCTGAATTTACACCGGAGGAAACAGTTGCTGTAGGTGATCTGGAAAAAGGTGTGTGCCCTTGCTGCCCCACTTCAACTTTAGTTGCCTTGGATGGCACTGTTTATGTTGCATTTAGGAACATCAAAGATGGGTACCGCGATTTTTACATTAGTAAAAAGAAGCCTGGCGCAGCATCCTTCGAACCTCCCGTTTCTATTATTTCCCCCACTTGGAAGTTTGATGGTTGCCCTCATGATGGTGCCTCAATGGTGTTGTCGGGGGAAACCTTGCACATTACTTGGATGGATGCACGATCTGGGTCGCAGCGTTGTTATCATGCTATTGCCAACTGCAATGAAATGAAATTCACTGCCACCGAATTACACCCCATGATTCAGGGTAGTCAAGGAAATGCAAGGTTGGCAATGGATTCCAAGGGTGATGTTCATGCTGTTTGGGAAGAAAGCAAGGATGCAGCCCCGGTGGTTGATGGGGGTGCAGAGCATAAGCATGGCACTCAGGATTTTAGCACAGGGGTTGGTAGAAACATCATGGTTGCTACATTCGAAAAAGTTGGAAAGAAGTTTGGCAATGCAAAAACTGTAGATGGAAAATCAGGGGTGTTTCAGACTCGGCCTGCAATTGCAGTGGCTCAAAATGGTGATTTACTTATTGCTTGGAATGAACTTTCTGAAGCAGGGAAAGCAATCAAATTCAAGAGAGTGCAAACCGCCGCAATCGTTGCGAAAGATTCAAAACCATGAGTCAGATGCCTGCAAGGGGGAATTGGATCTTCATTGCAACCTTTGCTGGCTTGTTTGCCTTAGCAGTTGTTGTTGGTCTATTGATTGGAAAAAAAAGAAGCATATCTGGAATTGCGACAAGTGCACAAGCAGATTCAAGAGGGCCTTTTCTTTATCAGGGAATGTGTGCATCCTGCCATGGTTCAGAGGGAAGGGGGGATGGAGTTTCTGCACAGAATTTAAAAAGTGCGCCCAGGGATTTTTCTTTGCGTCCTTGGAAAAACCCGATCGATTTAACTTCGATTAAGAAAGTAATTGTGGAAGGGATTCCCGGCACTGTAATGCCTGGGATTAAAAATGCCTTGCCAGAATCTGATCTGGATTCCTTGGCAAAGCATGTTTTGAAACTGGCTTCCCAAGGGATATCTCCGACTGAAAAAGTTTTATCCGAGGCGGAGAAGTTGGCAATGGAAGCTGGGTTTGTTCTGCTTCAAGGCAACCCTGCGCCCTTATTGCAATTGGAAGATGAGCAAGGGGGGAAATTAAAGCTTTCAGATTACAAGGATAAATTAGTAATGCTTCATTTCTGGGGTGTTCAGTGTCCTCATTGTCTTAAGGAATTGCAGGCTTTGTTCGAACTGGAGAAATCGTTTCAAGGGAAGTCTTTTGTAATCCTCCATGTATGCACCGATGAAGATGATGTAAAAGTCGCACAGCAACTTGCTTCAAAATATGCACCAGGCATTAAGGTAGTTGTGGAAACTTCCGGAATAGGATTGGCCCGGTATGAGGTGCAAACGCTGCCTGCTTTTTGGCTTGTTGGAAAAGAAGGGCGCACAATTGCCCGTTCCACAGGTGCCAGAGATTGGGGTTCCAAACACTGCCGAATCTTTATTGAAAGTCTTATAACAAACTAAAGAATTTGCTATTAGTGTCGTTTTAATTGCGCATTGTTTTTTCTTTTGTTTCCTTTAACTCTCAACCTCTCTTCCCTTCAGGAAAAGGCCTTTTACTTTGCAAGTCCGAGTGTTTTGCTTTTCATTCTCACTTTTCTTCCAATGCCCACATTTTTAA
>RFZJ01000130.1 GCA_009920765.1 Planctomycetota bacterium
ATACAATTTCCAGCGCATGGGCTATGCAACTCTTATCCATGATGCACCAATCATCATGTCTGGTATGGTAGTAAAATGCGGGAGCAGGATCCATCGCTGCCAAGGCTGCACATCGGAACCCCTGCTGGGTGAACGCTGATGCATCTGAAGAACCAAGAAAGATCGTGCCCAACGGCAGGTCAAGCCCTGCAAGGCGCCCTGCTTCCTGAACCAATCTACAGGCTTGTAGATCGTGTGACACCGTGCCATTCATATCCCATGCATAAACTTTCATATGATCAAGATCGCGGATGGTATCAAGGGTAAGCACCATGGTTTCAGGGCCGCCAAACTCTTTCTTATGCATCTTGGCCCAGACTTTTGCACCCCGTAATCCTGCTTCCTCACACCCAGTAAAAACAACCATCACCTCGGTGTGCGCCAGCTTTTTCTCTTGTGATAGTAATTTGAATATCGCAGTGTGAATGAAGACACCGGAAAGATTATCATTGGCGCCCGGCACGACTGCACTCATGTTGTTGAAAAATAATGCCAGCAATGATCCAGGGAGAAATAAGAGCAGTCCCAACCCGCAATAACGCTGTAATTCTTGTTTACCAATATGTTCAAACCACCAACCCAATCCGCATATCAAGGGTGCCAAAAACATCCCCATGAGCATGAATGCCACCATCAGCGAAAAACCCTTGTTGAAAAGATAATTGTAACGCCATTCGTACGCAGCATCTGGATGGGCATTAAGAATGATACGATTCTTGATCTTTCCTTGGGGCTTAAGGGTTGCAGAAAGGTTCACACTGGTGGTCTTCGAGAAAAAAGGATCCAGAAAAAGACGATAACGCAATAGCTGAAAATATTGCACCACGATGGGCAGGAAAGAAACCCCCAGGGCGAAAGCTGGCGAAACCCAATAAATTATCACTGCAAGCAGGCCGAAAACACCCCCCACCATCTGCATGCGAAAAAAGGCTTTGGGCGCAACTTTAAATTCTTCAAGCCTTACAGGTTCATCTGCAAAGGGCTTTAATCCCTCTGCAATATGATGCATTGCCTTCCGTTCGCCCAAGCTCCCCGGAGGACGGGCACCATAGGTTTCTATGATTTCACGAGCTTGATCAATCACACTTTCTGCAAGGGTTTCAAACTTCTCTTTATTGGGGGGTGCTTGAACTGAATTCGTCATTTGCTTTTAAGATCGAAATCGTGGCGAAGATTCTTTTCAGAGATATCCACATTCAAAGTACTTTGAACACCATACTTTGCAGGGATCATCTGGATTATCTCTTCCGACTCCTGACCCGGTCCCGCTATTTTACTCTTCAATATTTTACCCGTCTTCTTGCTCCAAGTCAGGGATACCTTGTAATTTCCCTCGGTCAATTTCACCAAATACTTACCTTCAACAACAAAACTTTCCGCTGTATTACCATTTTTATCTGTAGTTTCAAAACGAATAACCGCATCATCCTTGTTCCCGACAGGTTTCCCATCAAGGATCACTTCTCCCGCAACAGGATAATTCACAGGGCCACGGTTGCAGGCACAAGCCAAAAATGAAACAAATACAAAAGAAAACAAAAGTTTATTCATGATCACTTCAAAGTTAGTAACTGGGATCAAATACTTCAGAACCATTCATGGTGCTAAGGGCCTGCCAGGTCACCAGGGGAATGGCATTGGAAACAAACCGAATGGAACCATCACAGAACCCAACATTCACCCCGCCTGTATGTTTGCTTCGTGCTGCGATTTTTCCATTGTTACTATTGATACATGGCAATTTATTGACTGCATCATTAACACACCAGCCTGTCATTTCATCAACACCACTATTGGGTGTATCAATCGTCATGAACCTTCCACATTGATTATCATCATTGATCATATCACCACGAAAATCAGCAGCAGCATCGTTATCATGCATAAGAACCTCGGAAAACGCCAAGGTGTTGGACGTTCCATCAGTAAATGCGTCAAGCTTTGAAATTCTGGGAAGATTCCTGCTGACACCATCGGTAAAACCCCAAGGCGAGTTTCCCACTGGCAAAGGCAGCACAGCAGGCATTCTTACAGGGCCCCAGTTAAGAACATAACTACCCCTGGCACGCCAATATTGGTCACCCTGCCATTTGGCATCCGGACGATTTGAACCGCAAAAATACACTTTGGTCGATGTTGAGCATATCCCCGTATGAGTGTTCGAAATAATATTGTTGGGTTGCCAGAAACCCACGTTGAAATCATACTTCTTAGCGGCGTTTTCCATTTCAACATAAGGCCAAAGATAAATCGGCCATGAAATACGATTGGGATTAGCATAACTTGCAGGCATAAAGGTTCCATAAGTTGAATGATAATTATGGATTGCAAGTGACCACTGTTTGATATTGTTGCTGCAAGTGGCCCGTGCCGCAGCCTCTCTCACCTTCTGAACTGCAGGCAGCAGCAGCCCGATCAGAATGGCTATGATTGCTATCACAACCAACAGTTCGATAAGGGTAAATCCCCTTATAATTCTTGAGTTTTTCACAATTGACGGCTCCAACATTATAAAAATATAAAAGATAGGAATCCTAATATTAAGAAAGTTTGATGAATAATAAAAGAATAATTCTTAGAAAAAGACCTTTTTGCAATTTCTAGCTCCCTATTTTTAGAAAAACCAGATGCAGAGGCTTACTTTCAGACTTGACCAGCAAGTGCATCCGCAGCACGAAGGGCATCTGCAACCATGGATGCAGTAACAGGAAACGGCTCGTTATGAATGGTTTCCCCCGGCTGGGTGGCCCTTTTTGCAATGATATTTATTGAATTTAAATCGTTAACATCGATGCCAAGGTCTTTCAAACGGGTGGGGAGATTAACAGTTTTAAGAAACCTTACGATATCCTGAAAGAACGGCCTGGCTTTGCCTTCGAGCGCCAACTGGGTTAGTACCCCGATAGTGACTTTTTCGCCATGCAAAAAATCATGCGTTGAGGGAATCATGGTCAACCCATTATGAATGGCATGGGCTGCAGCAAGGCCTGAAGATTCAAATCCCAAGCCTGAAAGCAAGGTGTTTGCTTCGACCACCCGTTCCAGCGCAGGTGAAACGATTTTGTTAGCAACTGCAACGCAGGCATCTGCACCATCCGCAATGATGGAATCGAAACAGAACCGGGCCAGCGCAAAGGCAGCCTGGGTGCTTAAACCTCCCCGCATGTTGGGTTTTCTAGACAACCTACATGCATCTGATTCAAAATAAGTTGAAAGAGCATCCCCGATACCTGCCGCAAGAAATCTTACCGGAGCCTGTGCCACCAGGCTTATATCAACCAGCACAAGATCTGGATTACGCTTGAATATGCGATACTCAAGAACTTTGCCTTGTTCATCATAAACAACCGAAAGGGCACTGGTGGGCGCATCAGTTGAAGCGATGCTGGGTGCTAGTGCGATTGAAATATTGCAGAGGTTTGCTGCTGCCCTGGCAGTATCAAGAACTTTTCCACCCCCGGCGCCAACCAAGCTTTTAACTCCAAGAGCTTTTGCCCTGGCAACAACGGAATCAATTTCCTTGGGTGTACATTCTCCTGTAAAATCAATGATGGAAAACTCCCATCCCATCTGCTTCATGCTTTCCTGCCAGGCTTTTTCCGCCTGCACCCGGGTGGTCTTGCTCGCAACAACCAATACCGGGGGGTTCATGCCAACTGCATCCATCTGCTGTGCTAGTTGGTTGCTGGCTGAAATACCCTGGACATAACGAAGTGGGCTGCAAAAAACCTGCATCTGTAAGTTCCAACCATTCACATGAAAATTTTGATTTATTGACCGGGGATTATTTCTGCTTGGCGTTGATACCTTTGGAGTAATCGCCACCTTTTGTGCCCATCATACTACCCGGAGGTGGCGGGGGGGTGCCAATGGTTGGAAGATTGGGTTCATCGGGAGGCAAAGGCTTCGAATCGCAACCGCAAACGACCAGGAATAGAGCCATTAAGAATATAATTCGCATGAATAAATCCTTTGAATATTAATTGGTATCCAGATCACCAGGCATGGTCACACCATCATTGTAAGTCCAAAGCCTGCGAAGCTGGTTGGCATTCATACCATAACGCAAACTCCTGATAGAGCCATCTGCAAAAGAGCATGGCATGGATCCAGAGTGTGGCGAAGAGAAATAATACTGCATGTTGGGAACATCATAATCTTCAACAACCAGATAATCAGGATTTCGCTTATGCTCCCAATGATCTCCGGATGCCCATGAAATATCGATCCCGGTTTGGCCATAGGCTGCAGGGCTTCCCCCTGAATAATACTTTCGAGCAACACCCTTATGGGCCATTAATAGGGTGTTGGAAGTACCATCAGTAATTCGATTAAAGTCAGGGGGACTGTGATCGGGAGGAACACCACCTGATTGAAGATAAGGGCCGCCCAAAATAGTGTACCACCCCGCATTACCAAACCAATGGCAATGGTGTGAAGCGCCAAAATCATTTTTTGGTCCAACCTCAACGCCTCTTCTGGCAGGGCATAAAAAAAGCTTGATGGGCTTGGGAGCTAGTGGGGGATTATCTTTCTGCTCGATGTAAGGCAGCAAGCTGGTGTAGAAAGTCAAAGGCTGATAAGAAGGAGGATTTCGCCCGCCGCCATCGTCATCGATGGGGAATTTCTTCATGGAGTCAACATGGGCATGACAGGCCAGTGCAAGATTTTTCAAGTTATTAACACATTGAGTGCGGGTAGCAGCTTCGCGAACTTTTTGCACTGCGGGCAGCAACAAACCAATTAGTATTGCAATGATTGCAATAACAACCAGAAGTTCAATAAGAGTAAAAGCGTTTTTTTTCATGGGAAAATACTCTTTTGACTACTAATTAACATCACTATGGAGCTTAATTTATTTTTTAAATAGAAACCATCTTATTTTACTACAAATCTTTACAAAGCAGCATGATCGTTGGAATAAAATCGAATAAAGCCAAACGACTTTCCACCATTATTTATCGAAGAAGGGGAATAGCTTTTTAAGTTCATCCCGGCTCGGGCGTGATCCATATTCACACATTTCAAAGGTTTCCGCATGTTTGACAGCACGGCCTGCTTCTTCACCATACAAACGAACTAATAACTCACGGTGCCTGTTGGCCTCTGCACTTTGCCTGCGGGACCAATTTTCTTTAAGCCAGGCCTTCCTTGCAACAGGGTTAGATTCAGGGGGGATACTGCGTACTTGCTCTTCGCTGCCATTGGCACCACCCTCATATGCTTGTGAAGGAAGTTCATGGATAGCTGCAAGCTTTGTTTCAAATACATCATCCACTGAAACAGCAACATCAGGCACAAAAGGATAAGGTTTTTGGAACCCATCACTTGAATAAAGGAATACGGGGTTCTTTTTTAAAGGGGCAATATCGGGGCAGAAGAAGGGTACAGTTACCATGAATGCAGCATCCTGCACCAATACACCCACATAGCGATGGTCAGGATGATAATCCCAGGGGCGGTGAGCGATCACAATATCCGCCTGCCATTCTCGAATAAGCCTGGTTATAATCTTGCGATTTTCAAGCGTGGGCAATAGTTCGCCATCGTGAATATCCAAGACTTCAGAAGTTACGCCAAGGACCTTGGCGGCAGCTTTTACCTCCGCTTTTCGCCTGATCGCCAAGGGTCCTCCAGCCATTTTCCAATGGCCTATATCCCCGTTGGTAACTGATACAAGCTTCACATGATGACCAAGCTTTGCCCACTTGGCAGCGGTGCCACCCACCTTGTATTCTGCATCATCGGGGTGCGCACCAAAAACAATGATACGCAATTTATTCTCTGCCTTGGGAACCACATCTGCAGCATTTGAAACATTTGATAAAAGAAAAAAACATGTCAATGAAATGAAAAAAACGTTACGCATGCTGGTTTTTCCCAAAAAGACAATGAAGTACAAGGCAAGCCTTCAAGCTTAGCACTTCATTTATTCAGAATCGAGCCTTAAATGTAAGTCACGAGAATAGTAATTTAGTTAAAGCTGTATCAAACTTCCCTGAAGTTTCGAATTCGGGAAACAAGGGGAAGCATTGCAAGCACGATAACGCCCGCAAAAATGAAGGGAGCCATGCTATCGACCTTGTAAAGTGTAAGGCCAAAAATTGGGCCGAAGATTCGGGCAAGGGACGAACAAGATTGGTTGACGCCTAGGATTTCACCTTGTCGTTCGGGGTCTGCGCGTTGCGAAACAAGTGCCTGGGCGCTGGGGGTAAGAAAAGCAAATCCAACAACGGAAATAGTCAGGCTTATCATCATGAGAGGAAGAAGATAATCAGGGAGGAGGTTGTTGCGGGAAATATAGGTGATACCTGCCAGGCTTGCAACACCCGATCCCATGAGAAGAATACCCGCAGTAAGAAAGAAAAAGACGGAGAACTTACGGGAAAGAGGCCGGTAAAGGCCATTGGCAAGGCTGAGTGTAAGGCCGACATAAGCGAAAAGAAGAAAGTTGGAAGTCCTGCCAAACTTAAGAACATCCTGGTTGATCATCGCCAAGGTGGATTCAAAAGCACCAAAGCCAATGGTTGCCAGGAAGAAAACAAAAATGATGGGTCCAAGGGCAGGGTTTGCAAGGACATTTCTAAAGGCTGGAACATCAAAGATTTTTCGATTTGCACTATGCCCGCCAGGGACTCTGGTTTCGGGCATTTTCACCAGGCCAAGGAAGAAAGCAAAAAACGAAAGGCCTGCAGAAATATAACCCGTAGCCCCTGCTTGATCAGGGAAAAAGGTTAGGGCCCCAAAACCCACCAGGGGGCCAAAGGTAAAACCAATGCCAAAGGCTGCACCAATAAGAGCCATTCCCCTGCTGCGATTTTCCTTCGAGGTTGAATCTGCAATGACAGCTTGGGCAGTACCAATGGTGGCACCACAAATACCAGCGCCCACGCGTGCTGCAAATAATAAGAAAAGTGCAAGGTGTGCGGATTCAACAGGCAGGGTGGAGGCATAGCCAAAGAGCGCATAGAAAATTATGGAACCCAAAAGGCCCAGAAGAAGGATGGGTTTTCTGCCCACAAAATCTGAATACCTTCCCCAAGCCGGGGCAAACAGAAACTGCATCATGGAAAAAGAAGACATCAGCAAGCCAAGGATGATGCCATGAAAAACCTTGGAAGTACCCTCTGGAAGAACCCGGGCTACATATTGGTCGCCATAGATGGGAAGCAAGGGCAGAACAATGCCAAAGCCAAGAAGATCGATGAAGACGACTAAAAAAACCATCAAGAGGGCAAACTTGTTGGACTTGGCGGGGGCGGGATTAATCTCGGTCATGAATGCAATTTCCTTTTACAGCTATGGAACCAAGAAGTAGTTATACCCGCTGAATGGTGCAGAAGGGAGTGATTAGCTGGAAAAAAAGAAAGAAGCTTGCATCGTCACAGGGTGAGAACCTGACGAATGAATCGTGAAAACTGCCATATATAGGGAATTTCCTTGGTTGGATATTCGTGCTGGCATAGGTCCGAGGCAAGCTTTTGGGAACAAGCGAAGTCAAAATATTTTTGCGCCTCGACCCCTTTTCCCATGGCGTAAAGCACATTACCCAGCTCTGCAGCAATTCGAGTCGATTCCGGAAAAACAGAATGTGCCTTTTGCAACAAGGAGATAACTGCCGCTTTATTCTCCAGGGGTTGCGCCAGAATTCCAAAAATCGCCCCGCAAAGTACATCCCTTGCATAAGGATGCTCCATGATGGAAAAAGTTGAACCCACCCTGCCAAGAATCTCAAGCATGACCAAAGGCTTTTCTTCCAAGGGATAATTATGAAGCCCGATGAGCGCTAACGGATAACAGCCAGGAAATCCCGCATCCCCCTTTTTGCACCAACCAATGCCATCACCCGCTTTTTGAATTGCAAGCAAGCGCAACAAATACTTCCATGCAGGCAGAAAAGATGTTTCAGATAGGCATGCCTGCTTTAGCAGAGCAACCGCCTTATCACGATCCTCCATTAGGAAATGACTACGGGCGATTTCAATCTTAGCCCTGCTGCTGTAAGGCATCAACTCGAGCGATTTTTCCAAGGCCCTCATTGCATCGCCTGACTGCCTTAAACCATTCAAACATTCCCCCAGTTTCAACCATCCGAAAGAATACCCGGGTTGCTGTTGCACCAAGACTTTCAAAATTTCAACTTGCTCTTTGGCGGATGTTTTCGCCAAGGCCTCATGAAACTGTTTTTCAACAACTCCCGCACGTAGTTGGAAATACCCACATTCCTTTTCTCCTGCCCTTAAAAGCGCGATCAATATTTGATCATCAACACCCTCAAAAATAGAATTATTCCTATCTAGGCTTTTATACCACGCAACCCTGCTGCCAATATGATCCTCCATCTTTCTTTGCTTGCTGGCAAAGTCATAAGCCTGGGAACGGATATGCGCACGAAGTTTTTTATCTTGATAAAGCCGATCCAACTGCTTGATCAATTCTTCCGGGTTATTGAAGAACAGACCCGTTTCACAGTCTTTCACAATATTGCAATAAGGCTCGAGGTTTTGATAAATGCCTGAAACGCCACAGGATGCATATTCCAGGAATTTGACATCTGATCTGCCACGGTTGTAACGGGTGGGAAGAAGCGGGGCGATACCAACATCAATCGAACCAAGGAAATCAAGATAAGATTCGATAGTCCCAAATGGCTTGAAGTGAAAGCGCAAGGGATCAAGATGGAAGAACTCCATTGCAAGTTCATTGGTCATGATTGCAAGATGGGCATCCGGGTGGGCATCGAGCCAATTTTGCAAATAGGGTGCGACATGGTATAGATCTGCAAAGTGACCGGGTGAACCAGCCCAACCCACGGTGAATGGCCTTTCAACAATTTCAGGCAAAGGTTGAAGATGAACCAGTTGATTTGGAAAAACCTCGACATTGCAAGCACCCATGTTTCGCCACTGTTCAGCAAGGAAGTTGGTGCTGGTTTGCACCCCATCCGAAAGGCGTAGGAGTTGAATGTAAAGCTCTTGAATTTCTCGATCCTGCCAATTTCTTGCAATCGGGTTCCAAGGTTGAAGATCAAAGAAGAAATCGTTGGCTTCGAAGATGGTGATTTTGCGAAGCTTCTTGCGCATGCTTAAAAGCGGAATCAGATCCCAATCTGTAAAGAACTGCAGCACAAGTACATCAGCCTTCTCCGCAAGCATGGGAAGCAAATGATGATGAAAATGAACATCAACACAAACCACTCCGGGCATCAAACCCATGAACTTTGCGGGAGCATGAATACGATAATGGGCATCGCCATCGGTTCCAAAATCTCCAACCTGCACGATCAACATAATTTGGCTCCAAGGTATGGCACAGGTGTAAGAGATTTCTTCAAATAAAGAGGATGACTGGGAAAGCCTTCCTTGGTCTCTTTCAGACAATGCAATTTGCCACCAAGCAATGCAAGCACT
>RFZJ01000014.1 GCA_009920765.1 Planctomycetota bacterium
GCTTCTCGAACCCACATTTTCACATCGGTAACAACCTGATCATTACGACTGCGGGCAGTATGCAACTTCCGGCCAACATCGCCCAATTTCTTTATCAAAGCAGATTCAATGTGGGAATGAATATCTTCCATGCTGGTGGAATAAGTAAACTCATTTGCTTCAATCTGAATTTGGATTTCATCAAGCGCCTGATGAATACTTTTTGCCTCATCAACTGAAATCAGCTTAACTTCAGAAAGCATAGTCGCATGCGCTTTGCTTGCATCAATATCATGAATGTAAAGGCGACGATCGTAAGAAATGGACTCGGTATAAGCTTCAACGCGCTTGTCGGTATCTGCAGAAAACCTTCCACCCCAAGTTTTTCCACTCATGAAATCATTCCTAAATATCTAAAGAAAGTGGGCACCTTTAATAAAAGAACGCCCACAGATATTTTACATCCTAATCCAACGGACTAAGAGCCAATCAAAGCCCTAATTCCTTAAGCTGCTTGACATCAACGGTCGAAGGAGCGCCGGTCATTAAATCGCGAGCCTTCTGATTTTTTGGAAATGCAATCACATCACGAATATTGGATGTACCTGTAAGAATCATGGCCCAGCGATCCAACCCCAATGCAACACCACCATGAGGAGGAGCACCATATTTCAACGCATCCAACAAGAACCCAAACCGGTGCTTGGCTTGTTCAAGGCTCATCCCCAGCACACTGAACAGCCTAGATTGAACTTCGGGATCATGTATACGAATACTACCGCCGCCACATTCATAACCATTGATAACCAAATCGTATGCCTGGGCAATAACCGATGCAGGATCACTTTCCAACTTGTGCAAGTCTTCCACCCTTGGAGAGGTGAAAGGATGATGATTGGCAACCCAGCGTTTTTCTTCAGGATCATGGATAAAAGAGGGAAAATCAACCACCCAGCAAACATTGAAGACGCCCTGAAGGTTATCAAGCAAGCCAAGTTGTTGTGCAACATGAAGACGAAGCGCACCAAGAGCACTGCAGACAACATCTTCCTTATCCGCAACCATGAGAATCAAATCGCCATCTTCAACATTAAGCCGGGTACGAAGTTCAACCTGAACATCAGCAGGGAAAAACTTCTCGATGGAGGAAACAAACTTACCACCTTCCGCCTTAAGCCATGCAACCCCCTTGCCACCGGCCTGAATTGCAAACTCCGAAACTCTGCCACCTGGTTTGAGATCGGTGTTCGAAAACTTGGCTGCACCACCCTTGGCACAAATGGCACGAAGCTTGCCCCCCTGCTCTATAGCATCTTTAAACACCCGGAATTCCGTACGGGGTGCAATATCTGAAAGCTCGACAATTTCCATGGCAAAGCGAAGGTCGGGTTTATCACTGCCAAACCTCCTCATTGCATCTGCATAGCTTATCCTTGGAAAAGGCGTCTCTAATTTAAATGCAACACATTTTTGAAAAACCTCGACTGCAAGGCTTTCTATTACATTCATAACATCATCTTGCTTGACAAAAGACATTTCCAAATCTAATTGGGTAAATTCAGGCTGGCGATCAGCTCGTAAATCCTCATCCCTTAAGCAACGAGCAATCTGAAAATACTTGTCGTAACCCGCAATCATCAACAACTGCTTATAAATCTGAGGCGACTGGGGCAACGCATACCAGGAGTTTGGCCAAACCCTGCTGGGCACCAGATAATCGCGCGCGCCTTCAGGGCTGCTTCGACCCAACAAAGGGGTTTCAAGTTCTAAAAAAGACAAGTTATCAAGATGATCCCTGATCACCTTGTTCATGCGATGCCTCATAGCAAGAGTCGCTTGCAAGGTTGGCCTGCGAAGATCAAGATACCTGTACTGCAGTCTCACATCCTCGCCGGCGAGTTCAATGCCGGGAAATTCTGTGACTTCAAAAGGTGGGGTTGGGCTCTCGTTGAGGATCTTCAATTCAAGAGCAAATAATTCCACCTTGCCGGTGGCATGATCCGGATTTTCCTTACCTGGCAAGCGCTTTCGAACCTTGCCTCGGACAGCAACGACAAATTCCCTTCCAAGTTTTTCAGCCATTTTGAACATGGGAGCATTTGATGAATCTGCTTCAAATACAACCTGGGTGATGCCATAGCGGTCGCGGAGATCGATAAAGACCTGATCTTTATAACCACGATAGGCGTTAACCCAACCGTTAAGGATAACCTCATGATTTTCGTGGGAGACACGAATTTCGCCGCAGTGGTGGGATCGACGCCAGTTGTCATTCAAAGTTGGATTGCTCACGGAAAAACCCTTTAAGAAAAACGAAGCTTCATTAAGGAAATTGTAATGAAAATAGGGGTGAAAGTCTGAAAAAGCAATGAAAGTAAGCCAAAAACATCAAATAAAGGGGGAGATTTCCCGATTAAACACATTATTTAAGCTGGAAGCCTAAGCTTCAAATCTAAGAGAGAGTTAAAAAACAACTAAAACCTAAAACCAAGACTAGGGTTTGCTCATGCCGACGAAGTTGCCATTGTTTTCGCGGGCTAGGGCCCATAAAAAAGCCCCCACATCCGGGCTCTCATAGAAAAACCCAACCGTATTAATTTTAACCCTGGGAAACTCAACTTTTGTCGGGTTCCATTTGGTTTTCATGGTATTTCGGACGTACTTCGAAAGATAATCACTCTTTTCCACATCCTTGATTTCTTTGCTAATCCCAGGGGGTAACCCCTCCCCAAGATTGGGCAAGCCATCCGAAAAAAGATAAATCGTATCCAATCCTTTTGAACGCATCCGAAACGCTGCCTCAAAAGCCATTGACATATTCGTACCACCCACTGGCTTCACTTTATCTAAGCCAGCTTTAACCAAGGCGATAGACTCTTGCGAATAATCAAACCATTCGCCTTCAGCTCCCAGAGGAAAAATTGTTTTGTCGGAGAAGGCAATAATTTGAAACTTCGTGAGCTGTGGCAGGCTTTGCAAAATCTTGACCACGGTCGCTTTGACTTCATTCCATTTATTTGGGGCATCAGTTTTTTCATCAAGCATTTCCATGCTGCCCGAAGCATCAATAAGGAACAAGACTTTTTCACCTGCAAGTTCAATACCAGCAAAACGGTTATCCACCTCGGACCGCAGTTGAGATACTTTTGCTTTAAGGGAGTTCGCATTTTCCTCAAGCGATTTGATTTCTCTTTGGTTTTTTTCAAGAGACATCTTTTCCGATTGCAGCAATCGTTCAGACTTATCTAATTTCGCCTGCAGATCTGCATATTTTGTCTGCCAAGGCCTGAGATCAACAAGTTCCTTGTTTTTTTTGTCAATCTCTGCTTTGAGTGCAGAAACCTGGGTTGATTTATCCATGTCGAGCAACTTGATTTCCGTGCGTACTTTTTCAAGAGCCAAGATATCAGATTGCATCTGCTTTTCGGCTTTCTCAAGCTTCAATTGAAGGTCAAGGGATTTAGCCTTGTATACCTTGAGGTCAGCTACTTCAACCATTTTGTTTTTAAGGTCACCATCAAGGTCAGCAATTTTCTTTTCTTTATCGCGCATTGACAACTTGAGATCGGCCACCTCAACCATTTTGTTTTTAAGGTCACCATCAAGGTCAGCAATTTTCTTTTCTTTATCACGCATTGATGACGCGAGCTCATTGATCATTTTTTTTTGCTTCACAACATCTGCATTGGTAAGTTCCAACTGCTTGGTTTTATCGGTTAGTTCTGCAGATTTTGACTGCAATTTAAGTTCGAGTTGTTTTTTCAAATCGATTTCCATTGCCAGGGATTTCTGCAAACCCGTGGCATTGGCTTTCAGAATGTTGAGTTCTTTTTCAAGACCTTTGGCGCGTGCATCAGCAAGATCAGCCAGCTTCACCCATTGGGCAAGCTTTTCAGCGGTATCTTCCATGCGCTTGGTAGTAAGGTCGATATCTTTTTTCTGATTGGCGATCTCTGCGATGTACACAAGTTTTTGCTGTTGGCTTTCCTTGATGGTGCGATCTTTTTTCTCCATCACAAGTTGATCCGCCTTTAACTGCCCCTGCAAATCCATCACCTTCTGCCCAAGAAGTGCGACATTGGACCGGGCAAGATCTCGTTCAGAAAGCGCCTTGGTTTTTTCATCTTCAAGAAGTGCGGTTTGTTCCTGCAATTTTTCCTCAATCATCTTGGCTTCACGCATATTTGCAAGCCAAAGAAAAATAATACAACCAAGGGCGCAGCATAAAACATCAATCATGTAGATGTTGAAGAGGTTGGGCATACGATGTTTTTTTTGCATTTTACACCTCAGTATAAAACCTTGATTCCATCAATCGGATTTTGATATTGAACCACGGAAGAGGCCCCCACCGAATCAAGCCACAACTGCCTCGCCATCATCATGGCATTGGAACAAATAGAGGATTGGTGAAATAAATCCTCGGGCAAATGGGCGCGGTAAGAAGTTCCAGAAATAATCTGCGCCAATAGCGAGGATAAGCCAGGAACCCCACATAGGTTAGTTGCAAGGGCCAGATGAATATCATCATGGGTTGTTATTTTGGGGCGTACAAAATCACTGATTTGCAATTTAAGCGCTGCAACCATCCCGGCAAAACAACGCTTTAAATCAGTCTGGGTTATTACAAATTCCTGACTCCAGAATTCTTCTTCCAGTACCACTTTAAAAGAATCCCTCGGCCCTATGTTGGCCATCAGTTTTTGCGCCTGCAAAAAAAGCGCCTGATCTGTATCAGCTTTTACCCTTGGATCTTTCCTGCAATGGAGAACTGCTTTTTCAGCAATGAAATCAGAAAGTCTTAAAACCCAACGATGCAAGCTGAATTCTGGAAAAACTTTGCCTGCCAACAAATGTGCTACACCCCCAACAACCTGAACTTGGGAAAGCGAAAGGCCAAACCCATCAATTTCAACCACGAAGCAATTGCTTAACGATTGTGATTTACGGGATTGTCCAATAGCCAAGGCAGAAGCAGAGGTAAGGGAACCTTGCACTTGCATACCTATCTTCGAAGCAATTTGTTCAATTCTTCTGATTTGTTTTGGGGCCAAGTATATGGGAAGGGAAAAGGCGACTTTAGTTTCTGGTGGCAATTGAGCAAATAGGTCAACGAGATAAAATTCGAGTGCGTGATCAGCAGATATTTCTGATTTACCCAGACCCCATGTTTTATTGGAACCTATCCAAGGTAAAAAATTACTGCAAACCTTATGGTTACCCTGTCTGGAAAAAGAATGCCCCTGCAAAGAAGTAATATTATCCCCCAGGGAAAGAATCATATCCCTACTTTTGCAATTTCCATGCAGGTTAGCATGGCTAATTTCTCCAGCGGCACCCCACACGGAATGAACAGCAAGAGAGTCAATATAAATGCCTGCTACATTCATATTCAAACTTCCTTGTATTTTTCCGAAGTGAAATCAAGCTGGTAAGATTCTGCGGATTCTCCAGAAAGATTGGCAGTGGAATTGGCAGAAAATGTTTTATGGCCGTCATCCAGCTTTCCAACCAGATTATCCAAGCAGTATTGCTTGCAATCGAGAACGAGGTTTTCTTCATCTTTTTGAATGGCCTGCAGGAAAAACATCAGGACAATGCTGAGCGCAAGTGCAACAAGGGTGCAATCAAATGCGACATTCAGATGGGAAGTGGCTTCCTTGATAAAAGAACCTATGGCTTTTTCGGTATCTCCCCCCATGGAAAGACTACCCGCAAGGCCGCGAACTGTGCCCAAAAATCCAATTGCTGGAAGCGACCAAGCAAGGTAATTAACGGTGGACATGGAAGTAACCATTCGATCAATGACAACATCGGACTGCATTTTAACAGCATCAACCACATCGGAACTGGACTTGGTGACGCTGAATCGATTTAGAGCGGTCTCCAGAAGTTGGGCGAGAATAAAAGGCCCCTTATCTTTCGCCTGATCAGAAATTTTTCTTTGAAGGAGCCTGGCATCTTCGGGAAGAATCCGATGGGAAGAATCTGGGGACAAGAAATTTAGGGAAAAGGCTTCTGACTGCCTGATAACTTCAGCTTTTTTTGCAAGTAGAATCAGCAAGGCCCAAGTGAAAGCGATGTAGCAAATAATTTGTTCGGGGCCAAGTAATAGCCTTAAAAGCCTCTGCTGATTCCATTTATCACTACTAAAACTAAACTGGCCGGGCATGCAATAACTGGTTAGCGAGATAGAAATACCACTCACCAGAACGAGTGCAATCAATAGCTTGGGTGATTCTTTCACCGCTTTGGTATTTGTAGGCTGCAAGAGTAACTCCCATAATAAATCAAATCCCATTCTGAAGGTCGCAACCGTGTATTGTCAAGGAAGGGATTACGGTTTACAGTAGTTATTCGCTGGAACTTCCCAAATATTCGAAAAATATTACGGAATGTTATTATTTTAACAATTATTATAGGCTCATTTTACAAACTACACCAATTTTGAAGGAATAACCCCCTTGTCTACAGATAACCTGATAGCTGTTCTTTGGGATATGGATGGAACCTTGGTTGATACCGCAGAAACACATTTTCATGCATGGGTTCGAATTTGCAAGGAATATGGCAAAGAATTCACCCGGGAAGACTTCACGGCTACATTTGGAAAACGGAATCCCGAGATCATCAACTATCTTTTTGATGGAAAAATCCAAGGTCCGGATGCTGATAAACTCGGTTATCAAAAAGAGGAATATTATCGGGGTGAAGCTCGAAAAAGCGGGATTGAATTATTACCTGGAGTTCTTGATTTGTTAATGAACCTGAAGGAATCTGGAGCAAAGCAAGCAATTGGGTCAAGCGCACCAAAAGGCAATCTCGAACTTATTTTAGAATTAACAGGCATCGGGAAATACATGCAGGCGATGGTTGCAATGGAAGATACGCAAAGAGGCAAGCCAGACCCACAAGTGTTTTTAATGGGGGCGGAAAAGTTAAAAATAACGCCTAAAAAATCCGTGGTGGTGGAAGACGCAATTGCAGGAGTGCAAGCTGCAAAAGCAGGTGGCATGAAATGTGTTGCAGTTACATTTGTTGGGCATCATAGTGCGGAAAAATTAAAGGAAGCGGGAGCGGATCGGGTGGTAAAAACTTTGAAAGAAATGAGCGCAACGGATTTTTACAAGCTTGCCGAAGTACAAAATTAAGTGCAAGGTTTTATATGCCTGAACTCGCCTAGAGCATTGGCCTGCCAAAAATCCATGGTATTCAAATCGCAACAGGTAAGCCAACCCCCACTATATACATTGGTATCCAGACAAAGGAGATGCCCTAGGTTTAAAGGCTGCCCAGATATTTGCCTGGTATGTCCACAAACAACTTTTTTACCAGAATAATGGCCACGAAAATCAGGGGCCAGCTTATCCCAGAAAAGCAGTTTGTCAGTTTGTTGATCCAAGGGCAACAACGGATCAACACCTGCATGAACAAAGATGTGCTTTTCATCTTCCCAATAACGACTGCCCTCCGATTTAAGAAAATCAATGATATTTGCATCGAAAAGCTGGAAGTCTGGGTTAGCAAGGTCAACGCCAAAGGATTCGAGTGTTTGCAATCCACCATACAAAAGCCAATCCGTGTTAAATCGTTTAAAGTGGATAGATTCAAGAAACATCAAGTCATGATTGCCAATCAACATCCGAAGATTTGTAAGGGTTTTAAGCTGGATTAATTTAAGCAAAACATTTTTGGAATCAGGCCCTCGATCGATGTAATCGCCCAAGGTAACCAAAGTATCATCAAGATCGGGTTTCAGATGATCGAGCAATAAATTCAGAGGCGTTAAAAAACCATGGATATCGCCGATGACTAAAAGCCTTCCAGCCATTAAAAACCCCTGGGAAAAGAAAGTCAGGCGATGTCCATACCAGAACCCTCAGAACCGCTAAACCGACACTCGGCAAGAACAGCATACTCGGTCAATTTTGCAGCTGTAATTCCAATTCTTTGAAAACAATCAATGACTACACTATCGGAATCCGTCAAAAGGCTGATTAACAAATCCATGGGAGTGATTGTTTTTCTGGCATGAATGCAACTTCGATCCCTGGCATCTCTGATCAATTCAATTACCTGATCAGAAAGAAATTCCCGATGCAGAAAAAGCCTGGTATGTTCGGGAGTTTTATCTTGATGAAAGAGTTCTTGGAATTGGATGGATAGCTGGTTTAAATCGGCTTTTAAGCTTTGGCCCCAGGCAATAACACCAGGGTCGGGAAAACTTAAAAGACCCATAAAAAGGTGTGGGGTACGAATGTTATCTGAGCGGGTGGCAACGGCATGCCTCATGGCTTCTAAAAGCACAGTCACCGCATCAGATGAAAAAAGCGAGAGATAAAGTTTCCCATTATTTTCAAAGACATCATCCATGACGCCTCCAGTTTTATAATTGAATGAACAAAATTAAGAAGCCAAGGGAAGAATTATGCAAGGAAGGTAAAAGTAAAGCAAGGCGGGCCTTAAAAAGGTTCCAATAAGCTTCATGCCTTTAACCTATTCAACCTGTTTTGCCATTGATTAGCAGTTTCCAAGGGAAGGAGATCAAGATTTGCCAGCAAAGTGCGATTCAACTCTTCCAAGGAATCTGCCCTGACAGTTAAATGGCCAAGTTTACGGCCAGTGCGAGGTTCCTTGCCATAGTCATGCAAATGAGCGCCTGGTATCTGTAGAACTTTGGAAGCAATGGGCATGGAACCAATGAGATTGATCATTGCAGAAAAACCACGGGACTTGGGGGCGCCTAAGGGCAAACCTGCAACAGCACGAATATGATTTTCAAACTGGCTGGTTTCCGCACCTTCGATGGTCCAATGCCCGCTATTATGAACCCTTGGCGCCATCTCGTTGGCAATCAGCTTGCCCTCTTTTTCAAAAAACTCGACTGCAAGAATGCCAACATAATCAAGGGCTTGAAGAACCCTGCCTACTTGGGCAGATGCTTGAAGATTAAGATCGGTGGCATGAACTTGGGCTGGGGCCAGAGAAAGACGCAAAATCCCCTCATGATGAAAATTTTCAACAAGGGGATAAAAGAAAGTTGCACCGTCAATACCTCTGACAGCAATGCATGAAAGTTCACGGTCGAATTGAACAAATCCCTCAGCAATAATTCCCTTCTGCCCTAATTGGTTAAAAGCCTTAACTGCATCTTCAAAAGTTTTAACCAAGAACTGTCCTTTGCCATCGTAGCCAAATCTTCTGGTTTTAAGAATCAATGGCAAGTTGAGAACAGAAATGGCATGTTCCAACGAGGGCAAGTCATCAACTGGGTGAAAAGGGGCAGTAGCAATACCATGCTGATTAAAGAACTGCTTTTCCAAAAGTCGATCCTGACTTGATTCCAAGGCTTTTGGATGGGGAAAAACGGCACGAGCTTGGGCAAGCTTCCTCACAACTGAAACTGGAATGTTCTCAAATTCATAAGTGATCAACTCCGAAGAATCTACCAATTTCTGAAGCGCTGGTGCATCTTCAAAAGGGGCAACAATCTGCTCACCAAGCCAAGAGGCGGGGGAAGAGTGCGAGGGATCTAAAAAGATAAACTTAAACCCCAAGGGCATTCCTGCCAACGCCAGCATTCGAGCTAACTGCCCTGCGCCTAGTACTCCGATTGTTTTCATGGTTAAGACCTGGGATCAGGATGATCAAGAACTTCTTTACTCTGATTAATTCGCCAAGCCCGCAGAGCTTCCCGCACCACCGGATTTTCATTTCCAATGATCGAACAGGCAAGCAATGCAGCATTGATTGCACCTGCCTTGCCTATGGCAAGGGTGCCTACGGGCACTCCGCCGGGCATTTGCACGATTGAAAGCAATGAATCCATGCCTTTAAGGCTTTTTGATTCCACGGGAACGCCCAACACGGGAAGAATAGTCCAGGAAGAAACCATACCGGGCAGATGAGCTGCACCGCCTGCGCCTGCAATTATGACCTTTAATCCCCTGCCTTCAGCACTTGAGGCATAATCCCGAAGGAGATCTGGGGTACGATGGGCGGAAACCACCTTAACCTCGGATACAACTTTAAGTTTGTCCAAAACTTCGACAACATGCTGCATGGTTTCCCAATCAGACCTGGACCCCATGATGACGCCAATGACTGGTGGCATGAATCACCTCAAAAAAGGTTAAAGTTTCTATTGAATGGTTTATTCCAAAAAACAGGAAGAGGCCAGCAATCAGAGAGAAAAAAAAGTCCATGGGGTTAAAACCGGGCCAACTGTCGGGGCAAAAAACCATCAAGCCCCCCAAGGCTTTCCAAGCACCAGCGCTGGTGATCCGCCATCGGATTATCTTTTTGCAACTTTTTTCGATGAGCGAAGATTGCAGGTATTTCCCTGATAAAACTCAACTTTCCCATCAAGAATGGAAGCAATGTCCCCTCGGTGCCTCTACGCCATGCTTTTGCAAGCAGGGTCAGCAAATGCAAAGGAAGTGTGCGCCATAATAATTGACAAGGAATATTTCTCCAATAAACCCTTTCTTCGTTAAGCGATTGCCTTTCCAGCAATTTACGATTCAAACCGGGGTTGCCATAGGATGAAGAAACGCGATGAAGCACCTTGGAACATGGTTGAAAAACGACATCATACCCAGCCCAATGCAATCTGAAAGAAAGATCAACATCTTCAAAATATGCGCCAAAAGATTCTGGATAGGCGCCCACCTTGAGAAAAACTTCACGCCTGTAAAAAGCACTACTGCCACTAGCGCCAAATACCGGCCCTGGAACCATCCATTTTTCTTCAATGATTTGGCCATTTCCCCGCTTGGTGGCAACACCCGAAGCGAAGTAAGCATCGCCTGCACTATCAATAACGGCCCGGCCCTCGATTTGGCCTGGCCAGCGCAAAACTAGGGGCGCAACTGCAGCAACTTTGGGATCTTCAAACGTATCTAAAGCCATTTCAGCCCAACCGGCGCAGACCTCGGTATCATCGTTAAGCAACTCGACCACATCATGAATTGCAGCTTGAACGCCAAGATTTGCCGCTTTGCAAAAGCCTAATCTTTTAGGAGTGCGAATTACTTTGACACCTTTGAATTTTGCTGCAACTTCACTAATGCACTTATTTTCAGAGGCATCATCAACGACAATGATTTCAGTGCTTAGGGGTGCGTTTCTACGCAAAGAAGACAGGCATCTTGCGAGCAGGTCGGGTCGGGAATAACTGGGAATAACCACGGATAAGGTATGCAAATTCGAGCCTCTGAAAAGATTAGGCTGAAGGTTCTGCCAAGGCTGCAAGAAACTCCACACGGGCCTTGTTCAAACTACCCGAAGACATCAACTTGGAGTATCGGGCCAGCCTGTCATACCATTTGACAGCCCGCGAATCGCCAAGAAATCGCGACCAAATCCCCATCACGAATGCCTCACAGCGAATCACCCTGCACATCCATTTGGATTCGCTTTTGCTCCAATGCTTCCGGGCATAGGTCATCAAAGCCTGACGCGTGATCACCCGCAATCGGGGCGGAACTCTACGAACATGAATGGGGGCATGGTGAACCACCGTCAGCGAAGGTTCATAGCAAACATCATAGCCAGCCTTCGCAATGCGTTTGCAAAGATCAACATCTTCGTAGTAGAGAAAATAATCGGTATCAAACTTTTTCAATTTCTCGAGGCAAACCCTTTGTGCCAGCATGCAGCAACCCGTGATCCAATCAACTTTTTGCGACTCATCATTCTTATGAAGGCTATATTTGCGCCATGCCCTCGGCAGAAACTTGCGTGTCAGGGTTCCCATGAATGTGGGGAAAGGCCCGGTTGAACCCTGCACACTACCATCAGGGTTTCGCAGGCCAAAACCAATGACACCAACTTTACCTTGATGAAAATTATTGGCATTCAAATACGAATCAATGTTATCAAGAAAGTTTTTTTCCGGGGTGATATCAGGATTGAGGATTAAAATCCAGTCGCCACTAGATAGCGTGCACCCCTCATTAACCGCACAGGAAAAACCTCGGTTTCTAGTCCACCTTCGCAGAGAAACATAAGCCTTTGAACGCAGTCTGCGAATTGCGGGATGATAGGAGGAATTATTATCGATGACTATAATTTCTGCATGACCTTTTCGAACCAACTCGCATTGCCCCAACTTTCGCACCAACTGCTCGGTGTATTTCCATTGACGATAATTTACAATCACCACAGAGATTTTGATTTGAGTTGATTGTTTGAAATTGTCAGCAGGAAGCTGTTTGGCTTCCGAGCTTGCCTGCAACAATAGTAACGAGCTTTCAAAATCTGGCATCTTGCCCCATTTCTGACTCAAACCTTCCGTGGCTATGAGTTCATCCAGCATAAACGAAGTGGGCAAGCAGGGGCAATGCCACTCCCCTAACCCAAATCACTCATCGTCCCTATAATCACCGTAATCTATTGCACCTATTTGACTTGCGACGTTCAAAGCGGTGGGCAAGAAAGGAAATAGCCAGGCTTTTTTTGCAGCATCAAGCTTGCCACCGTACTCAGAAATCTCGAATGCTTCGACTAGGTGGATTTTTTCACCCTTCTCCACCCCATATGTTTGAATGACTAAATCGCGAAATCGATCGGCGTAGGGTTTGATCCATTCTTCCATCGCTTTTTGCAACCACGCCTTTCTATCATCACAATTTGCAGGCAGTGCATCGAAAAACACACCATTGTAAGGGAGCCATTCGTAGAACTGAGAAACATGGCAATCCATCATGCTCATCATGGAAGCAAAAACAGGTTCAATATCGACCACGATATCAGCATGAAAAGGAATGGGCTTACGAAAATCATCCGCAAAATAACCAAAAACAGGATTGTTTTTAAGATGCGGAGTATCAGGGCAGACTGCGGGCACTGTAACCATATAAGCAGCATCCTGAACCAAAATGGAAGTGTAACGATGGTCGGGATGATAATCATTGGGTCTGTGGGTCAGGACGAGATCGGGTTTAAAATTGCGAATAAGCCTGATAATTTCATGTCTGGCTTCCAACGTGGGCATTAAGGCCCCGTCCGTAAAGTCAAGAACCCGGTATTCGGCGCCGATAACCTTGCCCGCAGCGGCAGCCTCTGCTTTCCTGCGCTTGGCTAATTCAGGCCCTTTCATGGTTTGATGCCCACCACTGCCATCGGTCACACTTATAAGCAGCACTTCGCACCCATGCTTGCGCCAAAGTGTGGAAGTACCACCCACCTTAATGTCTACATCGTCGGGATGAGCGCCAATTGCAAGAATTCGTGGAGATGCCATAATCAATGATCCTCAAGCTAAATAAACTGTTTAAAGTAAGAAATATACTCTGATCGCACTCCAATTTCCATCAATTGCATGGAAGATTAAGGCTAATTTTTAGTTTGGGTTGTTGGATTTGTTATTTTAATCTTAATAATATGGTTTAAGGTCACCGGCAAGCTTTGACATTTTCCACCTTAAATCCTTATTTATTAGTTCTTTGTTTCTTTATTTGGTAATGTTGGCTTGGTAATATCATGCCTGCTGGTCGTCAAGGAAAGACGGCGTGGTTGGAGAAGTTTTTCTCAATTCGCGATGGTTGGAACCCAATACCCAAGCATTTTTTAGTGGCAATGATTTGTATTGGGAGATTCTCTTTTGGCTTTTCAGATGACCCTTTTGTTTGCATTGACACTATTTTCAAGTGCGACATTACTGTTTTTAGTGCAACCCATGGTAGGAAAAATACTCCTTCCGTATTTAGGCGGAACTCCCTCCGTCTGGAATACCTGCATGGTATTTTTTCAAGCAGCATTATTAGGTGGCTACACCTATGCCCACTGGCTCACCAAAAACAGGCCGTTTAAATCACAGATTTTAATTCATAGCATCGTATTAGGTTTGGCATTTTTACCCCTTGCAATCATGCGTTTTGATGCAGGAATTCTTGCAAGAACTATTTTACCCCCCCCAACTTCAAGTAACCCTGCCCTTTGGTTACTTTTTGTTTTATCCCTGGTTGCAGGCCTTCCCTTCTTTGCTGTTTCAACTTCAGCACCATTACTTCAAAAATGGTTCTCCACCTCCGATCACCCTGATGCCAAAGATCCATATTTCCTTTATGGAGCAAGCAATCTGGGTAGCATGATCGGATTGCTGATCTACCCTTTTGTGATTGAACCAAAAATTGGGGTTGCAACCCAGGCTGTGCTTTGGGTGTTTGGCTATGCAGGCCTTATGGGCATGACATTTCTTTGTGCAACGATGGCATCCAAGCGACAATTGCAAGAAAACACGAAAAACAATGTTGTTGCAGAACCCTCCCCGAGTAATTTCACAAGATTTAGATGGGTGGCACTCGCCTTCATTCCTTCGAGTCTTATGCTTGGTACCACCACGTATCTCACTACCGACATCGCAGCAATTCCATTACTTTGGATTCTGCCCTTAAGCCTATATATTCTCAGCTTCATTCTTGTGTTTTCTCACATACCAGCTTCCGTCTACCTGCTATTTGTAATCAGCATGCCTTTAATCTGGCTTGCCAAAAGTGCCAATCTTCCAGAATGGCAGGGATTAGGCTTCGAATCTCTAGTAACCTGGCTCGATGACACCGCCCGGGCACTCAAAAAAGATACCACCGTTTCTTTTTTCCAAATAACCTACACTTTGCTTACTGTTATGTTTGTCGGGCTATTTTTCAAATCCCACAATCGTATTCGCCTTGGCATGGTCTTGGTTACGCCAATTCTGTTTTTGTTTGTAGTTTTTATGCATCAGATTAAAACCGCTCTCGATCTTCGCGAAGTCGAAATCATCGGCATCCATCTTGCACTGCTTTTCGTAACCGCAATGTTGACCCATGGCGAATTAGCAAGAACCAGGCCGGCTGCATCCCACCTCACCGAGTTTTATCTATTAATGTCGTTGGGTGGAGTTCTTGGGGGCATTTTTAATGCACTCATTTCTCCCGTCCTTTTTCCACGTATTCTTGAATACCCACTCGTTGCAGCTTTTGCTTTGATTTTACTCCCTGGATTTTCCTTACCCAGCCCCATCAAATGGGTCGCAGTCCCCATCCGAACTTTTGGTTTCCTCGTTGGTGCTGTTGCAGTGGGTATACTTTTAGTTCAAAATTGCCTGGATCGAAGTTATGCACTTGAAAAAGCAAATAACGCACCCGAGTTTGTACGCAGTTTTGCACGAATGATCGCAACAGGCTGCAATGACCGCACCAACCTGCTCTTTGAAGAGCGCAATTTCTTCGGCTGCTTCACCATTCAAAAATGGGAAAGCCCCACAACAGGCGAAATGTATCACACCATGTACCATGGCACCACCAACCACGGTATGCAATGCGTCGAACCTGCTGAAAGGCGCATCGATACCCTTACCTATTTCCACAAAATCGGGGCAATAGGCCAGCTTTTTGAAGCTGTTGAAAAAAAGAAGAATGGCGCTCCCGTCAACATGGGAGTTCTTGGGGTGGGTACCGGCACGCTCGCAGCATATTCAAAAAAAGGCTGGGGCCTTACCATGTACGAAATTGATCCCGCAGTGGTTAAATCTTCGATTGATCGATCTGATTATTTTTCTTTCGTAAACGATGCAAAAAATCGAGGCGTTAAGGTCGATATCATTCTCGGCGATGGAAGATTGCAATTCCTGAAAGCCCCTGAAGCTTCTTACGATCTAATTTTCATGGATGCATTCACTTCAGATGCCGTTCCCGTGCATCTTCTTACACGCGAAGCATTTGATATATACCTTAAAAAGCTTGCACCTGGTGGAATTATTGTCCTAAATATTGCCAATCGTTACTTAAACTTTGAACATGTGCTTGGGAACATGACCGAAGATCGAAATATCGTGGGTATGATTCAAGGCGGATACGAAGTCAGAGAGATAGACAAATATGGAACCAACTGGGTAGTGATGGCTCGTAAAACAGAAGATTTTGGTGTTCTACCCGAACTTAAGGCAGAGCTTAAGACCGATTCAGAAGATTGGGTGGAAACATGGAGAAAAATTGAATCCAATCCCAAACTTGGAGTTTGGACTGATGATTATTCGAATTTGCCAAGCATATTCAAATGGAGTCGATAGACTAATAACTATTATACTTTTTTAGCTAGGAGAAAGACCTTGTCTCCCTTTCAGATCAACATGTTGGCAGCCTATGCGTTCACATTATTCAGTAGTGCAACGCTGTTATTTCTAGTGCAACCCATGATCGGGAAAATGATTCTTCCCCTTCTCGGAGGAACCCCCGCAGTATGGAATACCTGCATGGTTTTCTTCCAGGCCCTTCTTCTTGCAGGGTATGGATACGCCCACCTTTCCACCACTTTTCTTGGGGTTCGAAAGCAAGCCCTCGTTCACATGGGAGTCATGCTATTACCCATTTTGTTTTTTCCGATAGCAATCAATAAGACCTTCCTTGAGGGCGGCGAGGACAACCCGATTTCAGGCCTTCTACTGCTTCTTTTTACCTCCGTGGGGGTTCCCTTCTTCGTTGTCTCTAGTAGTGCACCCATCCTGCAAAAATGGTTTTCCAGCACCAATCACCCTGCTGCAAAAGACCCCTATTTCCTTTATGGCGCCAGCAATCTTGGCAGTATGCTCTCATTGGTTGGCTACCCTTTATTCGTAGAACCTTACCTTCTCCTAGCTGACCAGAAAAAGTACTGGGCTGTAGGCTACGGTTTTTTAATGTTACTTACGGCACTAAGCGGCTGGCTCATGTACAAATGCCCTCCTGCTGAAGTTAGCTCAAGCATTAACCCTGAAACAGAAGATTCATCTGAAAAGGTTTCATGGGGCCGAAGAAGCTGGTGGGTTCTTCTTGGTGCGGTTCCATCCAGCTTGATGTTGGGTGCAACCACTTATATGACCACGGATATTGCAGCCATCCCTTTGCTTTGGGTACTGCCCCTGGGCCTTTATCTCCTGAGCTTTATCATTGTGTTTTCGCGGGTGCCCAAATGGGTTCATTCTTCGATGATCATTGCAACTCCCATGCTTGCACTACTTTTGGTGTTCATGATGCTTTCAGAAATCAGACCACCTAAAGTTTACTACACTGTTGCAATCCATCTTATCTGCTTGTTCACTGTCTCCATGGTTTGCCATGGAGAACTTGCAAGAAATCGCCCTACTACCAAATACCTGACCGAGTACTTTTTATGGATGTCGTTTGGTGGCGTGGTTGGCGGGCTTTTCAATGGTCTTCTTGCTCCCATCGTCTTTTACGGAATTGTTGAATACCAACTCATCCTTATGGGTACATGCTTTATTCTTCCTCCGCTTTTCACCAGTAAACCCAATAAATGGAACAACCCTGCAGATCTTAGCCTTGCCTTGCTTTTCATCATTGGTGGCGCAGTACTCATCTATTTACGAACCAAGGATAATGACATCGCCTACGAGGTTCTGAAAAGCACCAAGAACTGGATCTGGCATGCAAGCATTGTTGGTATCTTTCTTGTTTATGGTGTTTATTACATATTCAAAGAAAAAGACCAACGGCTCGAAAGGGCCTTGGATATTGTTCTCCCTCTCGCTTTAGCTTTTCTTTCCTTTGGTCTTATCTGGGGCCTTTTTTCAGACACCCTATGGCCCAGAGTCAAAGGCTTGGCAAGTTGGATCAACCTCAAGCCTGCTCAAACTCTTGCAATTCTTACTTACGGTGTTCCTACTGTTCTTTGCTACACCTTTGTCGAGCGACCTTTCCGCTTTGGCCTTAGTGTTGGCGCCATTTTACTTGCCTCAGGCTTTAATACTCTTTTTGACACCACTGTTTCCTACCAGGATCGCAGCTTCTTTGGTGTCCTAAAAGTCGAAAACGACCGATTCTTCCGCAGGCTTGTTCATGGAACAACCTTGCACGGCAAGCAATTCCTTGATCCGGATGGCCATGGTATTCCCCTGACCTATTACCATGAAACAGGGCCGATTGGCCATGTTATGGCTGCTTACAATGTACCTGACAAAGATAACAAATACCCTAATTGCGCTTTCATTGGCTTGGGTACAGGCACCATGGCTGCTTACGCCCAAAAAGGCCAGCATGTAACGTTTTACGATATTGATCCCGTGGTCAAACGCATCTCCTTTGATAACGACAAATACTTCACCTTTGTTGAAGATGCCCGCACCAAAGGTGCCAAGGTCGATCTTGTATTGGGCGATGCCCGCTTGACCATGGAAAGGCAGGACCTTACCGAGGATGAAAAATACAAAATCGTCGTGGTCGATGCTTTTAGTTCTGATGCAATCCCAATCCACTTGATCACTCGTGAAGCACTGAAAATGTACCTAACGAAAATCACTCCTGATGGCTTGATTTGCTTTCATATTTCCAACCGATATCTTGATCTAAAGCCCGTACTTGCAAATCTAGCCAGGGCAGAAAACCTCAAGGCCCTTTATTTCAGCGATGATGATGAAGCTGAAGCAGGTAAAGCCCGTTCAACCTGGGTCGTATTGGCAAAAAACCAACAGGCCCTTTCCCGATTGCTTACCAAAGAAAGCCTTAGGCCTATTCAAGCCGAATGGGATAGACCTCTTAAAATGCTCTCTGGAATGTCTTGGGAACAAAGCCCAGGGCCTGGTTCTTTTGCCCTGATGCTTTTGGGTGCGCTAAGAAACACCGATGCACCTTGGGAACCTGTAAGAACCCGTGATGATGTGGGCGTTTGGAGCGATGACTACTCCAATCTTCTCAGCGTATTCATGTGGTAAAGCTACCTTCACAAAATAAAAAACCTCGCCTGAACATAAGTTTGGGCGAGGTTTTTTTATTTCGACCTGTTCTACCATTCAATTTGCTGCCCCAACCCATCTGCCTTGGCTTTTTGAAACACCTTCAATGCTACGGCAAGATCTTCAATACCGAGACCCAGCGACTTGAATAAAGTAATTTCGGAAGGATCAACCCTTCCTTTGTAACGTCCACCAATAATCGGTCCCAACTCTCGAACTTCACCCCACTTTAACGAACCATCTTCAAACCCCTTTTGAAAATCTCCTGCTTCAAGTCTGCATTGATCACGGCTATCAACCACGATCCTGCTGAACTTCAACACAGCTTCCGGGGTTAACTCCGCCTTGCCCATGAAGTTCGATCCTATTGCGTTTACATGCATCCCTTCCTTGAGCCATTCTGCTTTAAAGAATGGATCCCGGACGGAAGTTGCGGTCACAAGAATATCTTTATCCTTGGCAACATCATCGGGGTTTGCCAATGGCACAACTTCAACCCCACAAATCTCGGTCATCTCTTTTGCGAAGGCATTGCGGTGCTCTTCATTGGGGCTGAAAACTTCAGCCTTGTTGATTTTGCGAACCTTGCATATGGCTATGAGCTGGGTGCGGGCCTGCTTACCACTTCCAAAAATCCCAACCCGCGATGCTTCTGGATTAGCAAGATACTTCGTTGCGACACCACTGGCAGCTCCTGTTCTTACCTGCCCAAGATAATCAGCCTGCATTAAGCTAAGTAGATCGCCTGTTTTACCATCAAACAGGGTGAACAGAAACTGGGCGTTACCTTTTCTGGTGGTCGCATAAACTTTGGAACCCATGCCACCCAATGTCTTCGCAGATGCTCCCATGGTATGAAGAACCCCGTGATCGGTTACCACGCGGGCCCGATTTATATTCATGGCTTCTTCAATACCAAGCTTTTTCAGCCCGATTTCAACCCCTTCCATTGCCATTTCCATGGTCAATACTTTACGAACATCATCTTCTTTCAGAAAAAGTACAGGCATACTGAATCTCCATGGAGTTTATCTTGAAAAAAACTAAACGGCTGTTTTCAGCCAAACTTGAAGCTTATCAAGGCCTGCTTCCAATACTTCCTTGCTGGTTGCGTAAGAAAGTCTAGCGTAGCCCTCCGCTCCAAAAGCAGACCCTTGAACCAGGTTTACATGGGCTTGTTCTAAAGCCAGCAAACAAAAGGAAGCAGAATCAGTTACTGTTTTACCAGCAAAAGATTTGCCAAAATAGGAAGAAACATCAAAGAAGGCATAAAAAGCGCCTGGCGGAACCTTGCACTTGATACCCGGCATCCCTTGCAACTTCTTAATTACAAAATCCCTGCGTGATTCAAATTCCTTGCGCATTAGCACAACGCATTCCTGCGGCCCATCCAATGCTGCAATCGCTGCGGCCTGGCTAATGCTGCATGGGTTACTTGTCTCCTGACTTTGAATATTCGCCATGGCCTTCACCACAGCTTCTGTAGCGATGGCCCAACCAATTCGCCAACCCGTCATTGCGTAAGTCTTGCTAACACCGCTTATAGTTATGGTTTTGGCTTTCAAACCCTCCCGCAAAGTTGCAAAGCAAGTGGCCTTGGCATCGCCATACACCAACTGCTCGTATATTTCATCACTGATGACGCCGATATTTGCTTCTAAAACAAGATCAGCAATAGCTTCAAGCTCTTTATGGGTATAGACAGCGCCCGTGGGATTACTGGGCGAATTAATCAAAAGGAGCTTGGTCTTGGGAGTAATAGCCTTCTTGATCTGGGCTGCAGAAACTTTAAAACCCGCTTCCATGCTGCATGGAATCAGCACTGGGGTTGCACCTGTCATCAACACCAAATCGCTGTAACTCACCCAGTAAGGCGTGGGAATAATCACTTCATCCCCGGGCCCGACCAGCGTCAGCAAGGCATTATGGATGGAATGTTTGGCCCCATTGGAAACAATGATTTGATCTGGGGTGCAATCGAGGTTGTATACTTTTTTGTACCAACGAGAAATCGCAGTTCGAAGCTCGGGAGTTCCATGGGCGATTGTGTAATGAGTCTGGCCCGATTTCATCGCAGCAATCGCAGCCTGACAAATATGATCAGGAGTGGGAAAATCTGGTTCGCCCAGACTAAAATCGAACACCTTTATACCTTGGGCACGCAATTGCCTGGCCTTGGCACCTGCCGCCAATGTTGCAGACGGCTGAACTGACATTGCCAACTTCGAAATTCCAAGCATCTATCTGTCTCCTGCATGAATATTTTAAAACACCGTCAAGGATGATGGACACTCCTGTCAAGGCATTGTATCGTACTTAAATTGTAAGTGGAGATCCCCCGGGGAAACACCTTGGCTTTAAAGCTGCTAAATATCATACAACGCTACCCCCCCGCCCTGGGAGGTTCAGAAATTTACTTTCAAAAACTCAGTGAATTTCTGGCTTCGAAAGGACACAAGATATCAGTATGGACAAGCAACGCCATCAATCTTGAATCTTTCTGGGCAAGAAATCACCCCTGCATCCCCTGCCCGGAAGAAGTTGTAAACAGCGTAAAAGTCCGTAGATTCAAGCTCTTCCATATTCCCTTCCAGCAGTTAATTTTAAAAATAATTGCAAAAATTCCCAATCGAAAATTGCAATGCCTTACTTTTTCCCATAACCCCATCATGCCCGGGATGCTTAAACTGGCTTCCCGATGCGATGAAACTTTTGATGCGGTTCATGCCGGTTGCTTCCCTTACGCCTTCCCAATTTATGCAGCAATGAAACTTGCAAAAATAAAAAAAATTCCTTTCCTGCTAACACCATTTCTTCATCTGGGCAATCTTGATGACCCAAAAAACCGAATCCGCAAAGGATACACCCAGCCTGCTCTTCTCATGCTTGCCAAAAATGCAGACGCCCTTTTTGCCCAAACAGAATTTGAAGCCCAAACACTTGAAGACCTTGGCATAAATCCTAGAAGAATCCATCTCCAAGGCATGGGCGTTGACCTGCCAGGTTGTACCATGGGTAACAGCGCCACACCTCGCAAACTCTGGCAAATAAATCCCAACGACATCATCGTTGGGCACCTCGCAAATTTAAGCTGGGACAAAGGCTCCACTGATCTGCTTTCAGCCATGGAAATTCTTTGGCGTAAGGGCAGCAATGTAAAGTTAGTTCTAGCGGGCCCGGCAATGCCTTCGTTTGAAAAAGCATTCCGCCGTTTCCCCTTCAAGGATAAAGTAATCCGTACAGGCCCACTTTCCCCAGAAGAGAAGAAAGGCTTTTTCGCCACGCTCGATATATTTGCCCTACCCAGCAGATCGGATTCATTTGGCATCGTGTTATTGGAAGCATGGGCCAATGGCAAACCATGTGTAGTGTACAAGGCAGGTGGCCCGGGAAGCCTGGTCAAACACGAATCTGATGGCCTTATTTCTCCCTGCGATGATATCAACAGCCTTGCAACCGCATTGGAAAAACTCATACTCGACAGAAAACTATCCGAACAACTCGGTGCCACCGGAAATAGCAGGATCGCCAACGAATTTCTCTGGGACAAAAAGCTCCAGATATTTGAAAATGCTTTAAAATCTTTGGTTTGATAAGTGTAAAGTTCTAAGGCTTGATCTTGAGAATGGCATCAAACGCAGCATCGATCACTTTTCCATTTTTATCCTGCAATGCGCCCTGAAGTCCAGGCATGGCCTTGATTGCTTTAGCCCCCATTTCACCCAGTAATTTTGCAGCGTTTATTCTTACTTCCGCATCTGAATCCATTAAAAGTTTACTAAGTACCAAAACGCCTGGCTCTCCCTTCATAGGTGCCAACTTCATTGCAGCATCGATCACGTTTCCTCCTGGTTGATTATTACCCCATCCACAAACTTGTACCATCGCACGCAATGCAAGTTCAGCAACATCCCGTTCAGGAGATCGAAAAGAATTAATCAGGAAAGGTAAAGCGGGATAACCCTTGGAACCAAGTGTTCCCAATGTCGCAAGAGCACGAATTTTTGTGTCTTTATCAAAATGCTCGGTAAGAATACCAAGTTCTGGAAGTGCTGCAACTGCATCTTCGCCCAACCCAGCAAGGGCAGTGAGGGCCAGCAACCGCACCCCTTTAGGGCTGTTGGCTGAAAGTTTCGCAAGTGTGGGCACTGCTGTTTTTCCCATCTGCTGCAAAGTTGAAATAGATTTAGTCCTTATTTCCAGATCGGGATTAAGTGCCAGCTTTTCTAAAAAGGGGAGACTCTGGGAATCAAACATCCCCAATGCGGAAATGATAATAATTTTCCTGGGAAGTTCAGGATCTGCATCCAACTCCTTGACCCATTGCTGCAGATTTTTCCCCTGAAACACTTTTTCGGTTTCAAAATTTAAAAAAGGTACAGCAAGCAATCCCAATAAAATTAACAATAGCCACCCTCATTCATAACAATCATTCAACTTCTAGACTTTTGAAAAATCGCATCCACAGATTTTCCTTTACCATCCTCCGTGGCGTAAAAGGGCCTTTTCTCAATGTCAAACGCAGTCTTGGGCGATATTCCCATCGCTGTAAAAATAGTCGCATGCATATCAGGGATCGATACCGGATCTTTGGTAACAATCAAGGGCCTTTCATCTGCAGTAACACCATGAACATGGCCCCTGCGTATTCCACCACCAAACATTACCGCGGAACACGAACCAGTAAAATGCCTGTGTAAGCCGTAATGTTTGGGCTCTTTTAGAACATCAGACTTGGCGCGCGATTGATCAGAAGCATTACTACCAGGCACACCTTCGATCATCATGTCCCTGCTGAATTCCGTCGCCAGCACAACAAGGGTACGATCCAGCATACCTCTTTTTTCAAGATCCAAGACAAGCTGGGCTATCGGCCTGTCGATCTGCTGTTTCATATTCGTTAAAGTTGCATGGCCATTTTCATGGGTATCCCAATGCAGGAATGGAACATACTCGGTGGTAACCTCAATGAAACGGGCGCCCGACTCAGCAAGTCGCCTTGCAAGCAGGCAGCCTTGGCCAAACCTGCTCGTATTGTAAATGTCATAAATCTCTTTGGGTTCACGCTCAAGTTCAAAGGCTTCGCGCTCGGGTGAACTTAAAAGCCTGTAGGCATTTTCCATGGATCTCACGATTGAATCACGATGGTAATCACTGGTTTTATCGCCAATAGGACTACGCTGAACCATTTCGCGCCATCGGGCCATGCGCGCTTCAAATCGTTGCGGAGTCATTCCCTTGGGTGGCCTGACAGAGTTGGCGGCTTCCATGGGGAATGGGATATTAAAAGGGCCATATTCACCACCAAAGAAGCCAGCAGTGGTGAATGCTTTGAGTTCTTCGGATTCGCCATGCCCTTCGAGTTTTTGGCCGATGTTTATAAAAGCAGGAATCGCAGGGTTACGCTGGCCAAGCACTTTTGAAATCCATGCACCGATATGCGGTGCCGCAACCGTTTGAGGAGGAATATAACCTGTATGCCAATGATATTGATGCCTCGAATGCAAAATGGTGCCAAGATCAGGCATGCGATGGGAACGAACTATGGTGCCTCGATCCATAACTTTTGCAACATTTTCCAAGCCTTGAGAAATACGAACTCCGTCGACCACCGTTGGTATGGAAGGAAAAGTAGAAAGAATGGTTTCAGAGCGAACACCCACTTCATAGGGTGTATATCGTTTGGGATCAAAAGTTTCGGGCGAAGCCATGCCACCGCCCATCCACAAAAGAATACAGCAATCCGCGGTAGCTTTAGGCTGCTCGACTTTTTCAGCAGAAAAAACCCTGGGCTCGTTCAGGCCCAGGGTGGTAATACCTGCCCCGGCTAATTGCGCCAGAAATCGCCTGCGTTCCAGGATTTCAGTCATGTTTGGATTATTGTTGTTCATATGGCACCTCAACTTATCAATTGAAATTCGGGAAGTAAAAATATCACCCATAGTAAATCTGCAAGGGAATCTGCATCTGGCTTTTCACCCAAAAGCCCTGCGGCCGCAATGAGTTCCGAAGCATCTGGATTTCTACCAAGAGACCGCATGTAAACATTCTTAATGATCACATCTTTGTTTTTATCTTTAAGCTCTGTAAAGATCTGCTTCCCCCCCCTGCTGACTATGTCGTGAAAAATAGCCCCAGATGCAAGATCAAGAGCCTCAAGAGTGGTTAGCAATTCCGCACGGGTGGTGACAACCTGCTCACGGTTGGGCCTGCCCAGAGTTCGCATCAGCATATTGGAATGCACCAATACCGCCCTTACAAAGTTTCGCTTGGCAGAACCGGTTGCCAGCGGAATATCCTTGGGCAATGGCGCATCAGCTTTTGCAGGTGCGGTGCCGGTTACCAACCAAACTGCATCCATGAATTGCTCTGCAGTCATTCGCTTGAGCATCGGGCCATTAAAAACAAAGTTTTCCGCTGCAGGCTCTTCAGCAAATGTTGCAGCCTTCAACTGATAAACCTTGGACGAAGTGATATGCCCGATTAGTTTCTTAAGGTCGTATTTATTCTCCTTAAGAAATGAGGCTAGGTAATCAAGAAGATCATCGTTCCATGGTTTGTTTGCCATCATATCCACAGGATGAACTATGCCACGCCCCATGAACTTCTGCCAGATTCGGTTGGCAATAGTCCGCGAGAAGCGGCCATTATCAGGATGCGTGACAAGGGTTGCAAGTTGCTCAAGTTTTTTGTCCTTGGGAAGTTTTGGATCAATGGAACCAAGTTCGGGCCAGAGAAATCCTGCTACCGCATTCTTCCCGGTCGGTTTATCGCACCTGAAAATCTCAAGCGGCCTATCCGAAACAATTGCAGCTAATGAGTAAGCATCATCAAGTTTCCAAGTATCGATGAAACTATCGTGACAAGATGCACACTTCATGTTGACGCCAAAGAAAACCTGGGAGATATTTTGAGAGAACTGCAACTCTGCAACCTGACTGGCATTCACGCGCCCACGCCATTTGATACCCTTTATAAATCCCTCCGAATCTGCATTAGGCTTGATCAATTCCTGCGCAAATTGATCAAAGGGCTTGTTGTTTAAAATAGCGTTATAAAGCCAGGAAGTGATTTGCTTGCGCCCACCATCAATGTACCCCGTGCCTTTGTATTCATTGCGCAAAAGATCGTTCCAGAAACAAAGCCAATGATCGGTGTAAGCACGGTTATCACGAAGAAGTTCTTCAACAAGTTTTTCTCTTTTTTGTGGATCAGCATTAGCAACAAAGGCTTCAATTTCCTCCGGAAGGGGCAATAAACCAACTATATCAAGCGATGCCCTACGATAAAAAACATCATCTGTCACCAATACCTGATTTCCAGTTTTTTGCTTTGCCAGATAAGGCGCAAGTATACGATCAATCGGATGCCCACTCCCTGCAGGAACCTTGACTTCCCGATACTTTAACGGCGCAACATAAGTTCCTGTCTTGAATGTGAAGTTATCGTCCCAGGGAAGCTTGGCATCTATCCAGCGGGCCAGAATATGCACTTCTTTTTCATCAAGCGCAGTTCCCTTGGGAGGCATCCTTTCTGCAGCATCCTTCGAAGTTATCCGCTTATGAATCTCACTTTTCTTACTGTCGCCTAAAACTACAGCCTTGCTTTGAATCAAAGCCTGCCTGGTATCAAATGAAACCGATCCTTTGTATGTCCCATTCGTATGGCATGCGGCACAATGTTTTTTAAGGATGGGAACAACCTCATGAGCAAAGTCTAGAGGTTTTTCCTGCGAAAAAGATACGCCTGTTGCACTGAACAAAAGCAATCCATAACAGAACAACTTCTTCAAGTAATCAAAGCATTTAAAAAGCATGGGTCATATCCATAATAAACAAGACATCTAATAAACAGGCAGGACACACAATTCATAACAAACATCTTAACCTGATTTACACAAACAATGAATAGGCAAAAGAAAACCCCATGAAAAGTCATGAGGTTTTGCATTCACACTTGGATTTTGCAGGGTATTATTCCATTCTGCGACCTTGGGTTTTAAACACCACGGGGTCGATTGAGTAAGCAATAAATTGAACCGAGCCATCACACAACGCCATGTTCATCCCCCCCGCATGGGCACTGCCAAAACGATCGGTGTTGGTAACAGTGGGAGTATCTTGGGCTGGGCCATTGGTATTTGTATGACGGAACACATCATTATTGAAACCGGTATACATGGATTCATTGTCACCCGGATCGCCACCAGTTCGATAATTATTGATGGTCATGTATTTTTCGCCAACGAAATAAGTATTACTTGTGCCTCGCGTGATATCTCCAAACTTTATCTCAGAGCGAACAAAAACCACTCCGGTCATCAAAGCAACATCCCCGGCAATACCGTTCCAGGTGGAAGGCGTATCTCCTGCAGCAATTGACCCAGGGCCAGCATTGAGTTCACATTTATAATCCCCCGCACAGGCGGCATAATCGGTACGGGCAAGCATTGCGGGAGTTGGGCTGGTTTCATAATAGGAATAACCCATACCGTTAGGAAACGGGCCTCGATCCCTGCGCGTTGGGCAATTATAAATACCCACGGTTGTTTCACATCGTTTTGAATTTCCGGCTTGGTCTGCTGCAGAACCAGATGCTCCACCAAGTTCAAAAAGTGCCTTTTGTTCTACAAAAGGAAGCATATTATAGACCCAACCGCCAGGCTGATCTTTACCGGTTCCTCTTCCAGCTATTCCAACCCAGTACCACCCCCAACCACCGGAGGGAAACCGATTAAAGACATCATGATGCGAATGCACCCCCAAGGAAATTTGCTTTAGGTTGTTCGTGCATTGCAAACGATTTGCGGCCTCACGAACTTTTTGTACCGCCGGCAAAAGTAATCCTATAAGAATGGCAATGATGGCTATAACCACCAAAAGTTCAATGAGTGTAAATCCTGGCTTTCGAATTCGTTCAGATTGATCCATAGTTCCAGTCTCCATCAAGAAGAAAGATATGAATTATTTTGATGAAACTTTAATATCAAAGCTATCGCCACCCCGACCCATTCTATCAAGTGCAATTTCCTTGCCAAAAATAGTATTTTCATTAAATCGGGCAGGCAACGTTAAAGATCCATCTTTATTCACCTTGATTTTATAAAAACCGGGCTGAACCCCCTCAAAATCCTGCCCATCCTGCTTGAATCTAACCATGCCGTTTGCATCCGACTTACCCTTGGCTGCTTTTATTGCATCTAACATGAATTTCTCAGGTACCATCTCCACTTCAATATCAGTTTTTTTTGCACCGTCGATTGCAATTGAGCAGGAAAAAGAAATAAGAGCCATTCCCTGAGCAGAATATTTATTTAATCTCTGCTCGATCTCTTCTAGGCTTAACTTACCATCGCCATTGGAATCAATCATCTTTTCAGCTTCCTTCAACGAAGGGGCCTTTTTAAGCTCAGTCTGGTCAATAAAACCATCTTTATTTGTGTCGTATTCATCCATGGCTGCATTTGCTGAAGCAGAAGCATTAATTTTCGGAATCACGGGCGCAGGTGGTCCACCCCCACAACCTAACATCGAGGAAGCCAAACCCAGCATCATGGAATAAGCAATAACCGTTTTAAGCATAGAATTATTTATACTTCTATCAAAGAAATTTAAACGACTAACACTTTAATTATGCTTGCTTTAAAATCGTTTAACAATCCAAATATTTCAAAAAAACAAATTCAAGGCAACTTACCTTGCAAGACAGATTTGATGTATACCTCGTACGAACCTTGAAAGTTCGAAATAAAAGCAATCATTTTGCCATCAGGCGACCAGGCAGCAAAGTTATTGATTGACTTGTTATTGGTGATATTCCTAACCCCAGAACCATCCTCATTCATCACAAAAATGTTGTAACTTCCGGTACGGTTTGAGGTAAAAGCAATTGCCTTGCCGTTGGGCGAATAAACAGGCCAGACATCCATTGCCAAATCATTGGTCAATCTTAAAACCCCAGTCCCATCATTTTTCATGGAGCAGATTTCAAAATTGCCAAATCTGGAACTAGAATATACAATGCGTGAACCATCATGCTTCCAATTTGGATTATTGTCAAAACCCTGATCCTGCGTAAGTCGTTGCACTTTTTGATTCGCCAACTCCAAGGAATAGATTTCCTGATTTCCATCCCTGGTGCTAACCCAGGCAATATGTTTACCATCGGGGCTATAGCGCGGACTTTCTTCAAAAGCCTTATGCGGTATCAATACCTTTGCCCCAGTGCCATCCGCCAAAACCTCGTTGATCTGCAACTTCCCATCCGTGCCTTGAAGAATATCGTGGACATACACGATGCTTTTACCATCGGCAGACCAATGGCCATCAAAATGAGGCGTGTTGGGCGAAGGGACCACCAGGGGTACAACTTCAGCACTTTTCTCCGCCTTAACCGTGCAAAGCTCCATTTTCCCCTGATGAATCCGCGTGAACAACAATTTCTTTCCATCAGGAGACCAAGCCAAATGCGATTTAAATGATCCATCATTGGTTATTTTCACCAAATCCGAGAGGGAATCTTGAACCTGATAAACAACCCCACCAACAATGCCACACATCATTGCTACAAAGAAATGCATTAGAACAACTCCGCAATAGGCTCGCCATCCACCGTAATGCCCAGGGTTTGTGATTGCTCGCTGGTTATGCCAACGGCTTGATGAATGGTTGCAGCAAGATCGCCCGGAGAACAAGGTCTGCTCGAAGGCCTTTCTGCACGGGCATCACTCGTACCAATGACCATGCCAGGTTTAATTCCACCGCCTGCAATCAAGGCGCTGTAACAATGCTCCCAATGATCACGGCCCGCTTTTTCATTGATTTTTGGCGTACGGCCAAACTCCCCTACTGCAACCACCAAGGTGGAATCCAGCAACCCCCTGTTTTTCAAATCATCAAACAATGCAGACAGCGAATGATCCAACCATGGGCCATGCCGATCGATCATGATCTGAAAATTTCGGTAATGATGATCCCAGCCGCCATCACCCGCATCCTCCTCGGCTTCAACATGATCACTCCAATTAACCTGAACAAACGGGATACCTTTTTGCACCAGGCGCCGCGCAAGCAAACAAGACTGGCCAAAGCGGGTTCTACCATACTGATCCCTAATACTTGTGGGCTCCAAGGAAAGATCAAAAAGCGATCGTGCCTCGGGTCGCAACAGCAACGCAAAGGCTTGATCCATGTGCTCGCCCCACGGTTGGGAAAAGCTTTTTGAATCCAGCTTCCTACTGGCATCGGAAATGGCATTGTTCAGTTTTTTGCGATCTTCCAACCGCTCGGGAGTAAGGCCCTGGCCAAGTTCGAGCGCAGGAATCCGCATACCATTCATTTGATCATAAACAATTCGAAAAGGGTCGCAGCTTGCGCCTAAAAACCCACCACCCTCGCCAACAATCGCCTTCTTACCCTGGTGCAACTTCCCACCCACCACCATGAACGAAGGCAACCCCGAATCCAGTTTTCGCACCTTGGCGACAATGCTGCCAGTGGTTGGTCTTGCCTGCCCCGCCTTGGGCTTTCCATCCAACCCCACTGCGCCTGCAATGCTACCAGTTAAGCCAACGGTTCCTGCAACTCCATGATCATTGGATTGGCTATGCATTGATCGTATTAGTGAAAATTGATCTGATCGTGATGCAAGCTTGGGGAATAATTCGGAATACCGAACACCGGGCGACCGTGTTGCAATGGTGGAAAACGGGCCCCGGAACTCTGCAGGGGCATTGGGCTTGGGGTCAAAAGTATCCAACTGGGCAGGCCCGCCCCAAAGCCAGATGAAGATGACTGATTTTGCGCTGCCATTAACAGAGCCAGCAATCGCCCGGACTTTCAAAAGATCCGCCCAATGCAAACCAACCACCGAGGAGGCGCCTACCTGCAGAACACTTCTTCTGGAGTGTTTTCCAATCTGGATGGATCCAAGACTTAAAATAGTAAGTACTCCTGCTGGTCACCTATCAGGAATTATTCTCTGAGACTATTTTCTTATAAACCTCAATGGCTTTCAAAAAAGTTTTTTCCGCTTCATCCCGTTCATTTTCTGCAATGGCATTCTTTCGCACCCGCCATAATTGCTCGATCACCCCGATACACCACTTTGCGCTATCCTTCGAAACCCGAATGGGTTTGCCACCAACCTTGATATTAACAGGGTTGGTATGCATTTGCGGATAAGACCTAAGCGCGATCCACGAACTTTGATTCACTTCATGATTAAATGAGATATCATGAGTCTTGCCATCTGCGGGAATTTCCATGTATTTGATAACCTTGCCATTCATCACAAATTCAACCAGTCTGTTTTTCCCCTCAGGCATGGCTGCACCAACCGCAGTCCCCAAGGGTGAATCAGCAGCAAAAGCAACCTTGGCGGATACAGCCACACTCCCAGACTTTTCTAGAAGGATTTCATCCGTGCCAGGCCTTTTGCCATTAACCTTGAAATCAAGCGCATGTGCATAACCATCGGAAACATAAGATCTTCCTTTGGCAAGTCCCTCGCACCAATCTGCAAAATCAATCCGTTCTAATTTTCCCATCTGAACATAAACCCTGCCCTGCCCCACCCTGCTGCCTGTGATGCAGGGAAAATCCGTCTCGCCACTAACCTTCAATGGAAAACCACAATTCATCAGGTGATACCAACAACTCCATTCCCGAACCCTGTGGGTATCCATTGCACTGATGAAGTCGCATAAACCAAGCGAGGTGGTAACACAAATTTCTTGGGCGCCAATGCCATCCATTTCCGGGATAACCAAATTGGGAAGCATATCCGCCATGCGTTGATGCGACTTCAAAAACTCCTTTACATCCAAAAATCCATCCTTATCAGAATCAATGTCTTCGAATTTTTCAGGAAGTGGCAGAAAGGAAGCATCTACTTCGATCTTGGTGATTTTGTCATCTTTGTTTGAATCGAGTGAGGCAAATAATCGGTGGGCAGCCCGCTCGGGGTTCGCGGCCAAACCATTTGCAGAATGGGCATACCCCGTGACTGCGCCCTGTGCCTTAGCCCATTTCATCAGGGGTGTGGTCCAAGTTGGCCAACCTTTGGTCTTGGTTCCATCTGAACCAGGATAAGTCTGATCCTTCAAATTCAACAAGCAGACATGCCCCAAAGCCTGTGAGCCAAAACCACTTACTTCAATGTCATATTTAAGCAAAGTGAAAGGCTCGCTCTTTTTATTGATGCCCGGCTCAAAAAACTGCCTTTGAAAATCATAGCAGGGCCCCCATGTCAAATTACAACCAACATTCAGCCCCTCACCCTTCACATGCAAAAACATGTCATCTGCAAAAACGCCTTCTGTTGGGTTCGTGTAATGGGCACAGCCCGCTGCATGAATATGATGATCGCCACTATAAAAACCAAACTTGGCTGCATCGATCCAGCGCTCCAACTTCACCTCAATTGTATAGGGCCCTTTTTCAGGAATAACCACCTTGCGTGAACCTTGAAAATACTCAGGCCCGCGTCCTGAAATCATGGTGTATTCGCCCGTGGGAAGCAGCACCGTGCCACCATCCGCCCTGTAAACCTGCTTTTGAAAGAAGAAGTCTGGCGCCAGCCTTTTGATCTGTGAAGGAAAAACATGGCCAGCTTTATCCCTGAAAATAAAACTGCCCACTGTGGGCTTTCCATTCTCATCCAAAACCTTAAGTTTTACCTCAATGGCTGGCCTGATCTTAAACAGCAAAGGAACATCGCTCCGAAATCCAAGATCCTGTGTCCCCTGGCCAACATCAAACGAAAGATTAACCTCGCGCATTCCAGCTTCACTGCTATAAACCAAAAGAATGGAATATTCGACTTTCAAACCGCTGAGCGTTGGCATAAGAGGCGGAGCGGCGAATATTTCGCCATGAAAGAACTTATCCTTAGCACCGGGGATTTTGCCCGCACCACCCCCGGAATAAACCGGCCCCATCTGCGGCGAACCCACCTTTAGCGAACTGGTAACCTTGGCCTCGTTGACCACTTTGATCAAAAAAGGCGTATAAGCATGCTGTTGAATAGAGGCTTCAGCTTTGCCGCGCGCAGCCTTAACCCGGGCTTCCGGATTGACATTAATATTGACAAGCGTCAACGGATCAAGAATTCCTTGAATCCCCGCGGCATCCCGAACTTCGCAGGCCTTCCTTAGCCTCTCCAATGTAGCTTTATCCAAGGGCGACCCAAGAAACTCAAAAGCATCCGCCAATCTTAAGGCTTGCGCAGCAAGAGGCTGCCCTTCAACCTCCACAATTTCATAAGCACGCAAAGGGGAAGCCAAAAGAAACAAGAGGCAAACCGATTTCAGTAAAGACCTGTTAGCTTCAAACATCGGATCACCTCCTGCAAAATTTCCCTTCGATCAACAATGCTTTAATCAAAACGAATTACTTGCCTTTTTCAGGTGCAGCATCAGCAGGTATCAATCTGATCTGCCTGACATCCATGACTGCGCCCTTGGCTTTTTTAATAGCTCTGATTTCCAAAGAATACTTGCCTTCCTTTGCAATCTCAACTTCACCGACGATTCGTGGCTTAAACATCTGAAAGCCACCGGTATCCTCGACAACAAAAGGAAATTTCTTATCGCCAACATGCACTGCAACATCACTGCCGCCCTGCCCGGTGCCACACCCTTGCAATACTTCGATCTTAAACTTCCCAGGCTTGTTAACCACGAATTCCCAACTGGCCCAGTCTTTTTCATTCACCCAGAAACCAAGGGTATTTTTGTTAACCTGCGGTTCATATTGCAACTTCACCCCATGCACCGATGCAGTTTTTGAATGCAACAAGACCGAACCATCCGCATCCTGGATGCTCGGCTTATTCTCGGCTTTGGCCTTCTCACCCTTGCCATCCACATCTTTCTGCAAGGCCACCAAACGGGTGCTAGATTTCTTCGCCAACTCTGACTTATCCATTGCCAGGCCTGCGGTTGGAAACGCAATCGTAATTGAAAACAAAAACATAGCCCGAACACAGATCTTGCGCATGATTCACCTTCTCCAGGATAGTAAAGACTCAAAACAAAAATCGATAATGCAAATTTTAATTGGAAGCAGGAACAACAGGCTGAACCCAAGCTGTCTCAAAATCGCCCTTCTGATACGGGTTGGGATGAAGTTTTGAAGATACCACTTTGGCCCTTACATACAACTCCCTGCCCGTGAACTTATACTTTGCTGTGGTCTCTGTGGAATCCTTGGCCACCACCCCGATCTTCCCTGCATAATTCCTAGTTACAGCCACCTGCTTCCCCTCTTTATCGACAACAGGTGCACTATCAAGAGAGGTATCTGCATATGTAACAATAAATTCAGTTCGATAAGAAACGCCAGACTCTGCCTTGATTTTCACAATTAACTCGCCCTCACTTACTAAAACATCTTCGAGAACCACACCGGTACTGGAATAAAAATCCCCCTTGTGCATGGCTTGCAAAAGGCTGTCGGGATTAAGTTGTTTGGAGCGAACCATAACCCAACCTCTGCCCGGATTCGTTTTACCCAAGCCTATGTCGAGATAATCGTGGGAATCATCCGTAGCAAGGCCATAGACCAAAGGCAACTTTAATTTGCCCAGCCTTAATGCAAGTGCAACATCCCAAATCCTTTCGCAACTGGGGAAGGAATCGCCACCATAATTACGCACCCCCGAATGACCGTTATGCACCTCAAAAAAGCGCACCTCAGAACACATCGCCATATCCTCTGCAGGAATGGACTGCTGAAAATTGGGATGATTGAGAAACCCAAGAGTGGTATTGCCCGACTTTTTAGACTGCTCTTCAAGATTCCTAAGATTTACCGTCATCGTCTCGCGTATGCCTTCACCATCCACCGGCTTAATCGCCTTGTTGACATTCAAAGCGTTCATATGAATGGGGAACTTAGCAAACTTATGCGTGATTTCCTCTGCTGGAACAAAAAGAAACTTGCCCTGCTCTTCGTGCAACTTTTTGCACTCAGCCAAAGTTTTAAGCCTGACCAACTCCTTGCCATCCACCATCTTTCTCTCAACCCACTTCGGCCCAAACCGATTCATGTACTTCTCAAGCGCTTTGCCCTTGTTGCCTTCCGCCTTTTTGGGCGTAACCCATTTTTCACCTTCTGCAAGCAAATTATGCTCCGTCAATGCGAGGAATTGGTAGCCATGGGTTTTGTACCAATCTGCGATCATATCAGGGTAGTCGTTGCCATCACTCCATAGCGAATGCGTATGCAAATTCCCCTTCCAATAGATAGCACCCGCTGCATCAGGATTTTTTTCAACCTGACTCAGGGTGAAATTCCCAGGAAAATAAACCGCTAGGGACAAAATCAAAACCACCAGGGGAGCAATTATTTTTCTTTTCATGACGACTTCTTTTGGTAGGTAGAAACACAGCAACTTCCATCTGCAAGCATATCCGAGTTGATTAAACGAGCCAAGAAAATAAGCCAATACTTACATTTACACTTTTTATTTTTGATCAATCAAAACAAAAGGCCCATGGAACGCAGTCCATGGGCTTTGAAACATAAATACCTCATTTTCATCTCTCCTTACAAACAAATTGACCCTAATACCGTTTACTGTGCTAGATGGGCCTGCTTTTTGACTCTCATCATTTAAAAACAAGAGGGCCCATGGAACGCAGTCAATGGGCTTTGAAACCCACCCACTGCGATGATTAGGATTAGAAACCTAACAAAAATCAAATTTATTTGAATTAATGCTTGTTTCATGCTATTGTATCAAGTGGTAATTAGGTCCTGCCCTGAATACTTCCTACCTGAACAACGAGATGCCATGCTTTCTGTTTTATTTCATGAAAACACGATAAAGTCTGGAGCGATTTCCAAATTCGCACCAGCATTTCTTTTAGTGCTCTTGTTTTCCAGCGGCATGGTGCATGCAGATATCAAAATCAGCCCTGAAAAAGTATTACTCGATGGGCCAGAATCAACCCAACAGATATTAATTAGTCGGATCGACAAGAAAACCGGTAATCAAACTGATATCAGCAACCTAGCAAAATACGCAATTACAGACCCAAAAATCATCCGCATCGATTCCTTTGGCTTGATTGAACCCCTTTCTGAGGGTGAAACCTTAATAACGGTATCCCATGAGGGCGAACAGTCGCGCATCAATGTAAAAGTCGTGGGTTTAAAGAACCCCAAGCCCGTTTCATTTGAACAACAAATCATCCCCCTTCTTACAAAAGCTAGTTGTAATTCAGGCGGATGCCATGGCAAGAATGAAGGGCAGAATGGTTTCAAATTGAGTGTGTTTGGATTTGACCCTTTCGCAGATTATCAATCCTTGGTAATGGAAGGAAGAGGCAGGCGTGTTTTCGCAGCTTCCCCGGAAAACAGCCTACTCGTTGCCAAAGCTTCCGCTCGAATCCCCCATGGTGGTGGCAGAAAAATCACCGAGGGCAGTCTTCCTTACAAACGACTCCTGCGATGGATAACTGAGGGCATGAATTATAAATCTGAAAACACTAGCACTGTAGTTGCATTGGAAGTCCAACCATCCCAGTTTATTTTAGAACCTAATGGCAGCCAGCAATTACGGGTTACTGCCATCAACTCTGAGGGAACCCGATTTTGTGTTACCGCAGAAGCAGAATTTGAATCCAATGCGCCTAACATCGCAGGAGTAGATCGAAGGGGTGGAATTCAAGCGGGCGATAACCCGGGTGAGGCAGCAATCCTGGTACGGTACATGGGTGAAGTCAATGTTTGCAGAATCACCATTCCAAGAAAAGGCGCGCCCTTTACAAGGCCCAATGAAAACAACTTCATCGACACGCATGTATGGAACAAACTTTCGATGCTGGGAATTCCCCCCAGTGATCTTTCCAATGACTCGACCTTCATGCGCAGGGTTTACTTGGATACGATTGGAACGCTGCCAACTGCTGCAGAGGCTCGCAAGTTTTTAGAAAACACTGCCACGGACAAACGAACAAAACTAATTGATCAATTACTTGAGAGGCCTGAGTATGCGGATTTCTGGGCGATGCAATGGTCGGATCTGCTAAGGGTGGATCGCGATGCCATTACTGCACAGGGAGCAATTGGAATGACTCGCTGGCTGCGGAGACAGTTTGCAGAAAACAGGCCTTATGATGAAATGGTAAAAGACATCATTCTAGCCCAAGGTAGTACAGCAGCGGAAAGCCCTGCTGCATTTTACAAAGCACTTGGCACGCCAGAAATCATCAGCCGTTCTGTTAGCCAGCTTTTTCTGGGCGTTCGGATCGAGTGTGCGCAATGCCATCATCATCCATCAGAAAAATGGGGGCAGGATGATTACTTTGCCCTTGCTGGTTTCTTCACAGGCGTGGCAAAGAAATCTCTACCAACGGGTTCGGAATCGATTGTAGGCAAAGTTGGAAACGATCTTAAAAACCCCCGTACGAATACCCTGGTGCCCACCAAGGCATTGGGTGAGAAGGAAGTATCTTCCTTGGTGGTTACCGACAGGCGCGAATTGCTTGCAAAATGGATGATGAACGAGAGCAACCCGTTTTTTGCAAAGTCCATTACAAACCGAATCTGGTCGCACTATTTCGGTAAAGGCTTGGTAGAACCGATAGATGATTTCCGTACCACCAACCCTGCAAGCAACGAACCCCTTCTGGAAGAACTTGCGTTGCATCTGAGGAAAAACAAATACAATTTGAAGGCCCTTACGAAAACCATTTTGAATTCGCGCACCTATCAACTCGGAATCGGAACGCCCCTTAACATCAACGATGAGCAAAACTTTTCGCATAGTATCAACCGAGCGATGCCTGCGGAAGTATTGCTGGATGCAATCACCCAGGTCACGGGAATTCCAGAGAAGTTCAACGGTTGGCCCGAGGGAGTCAGAGCCATTCAGGTATGGGACAACCGAATGCCATCCTATTTTCTAAAATTGTTTGGTAGGCCTGTAAGAGCAAGCGTTTGCGAATGTGAAAGAAGCAACGAACCAAGCATTGCCCAAGCGTTGCATCTGATGAATGCACCTGAAATTGTCGCAAAGATTCACGCAAGAAAAGGCACGGCAAGGCAGTTGGCAGAATCAAAACTAACCGCGCCTGAAATCATCGCAGAGCTATATCTTGCGGTGCTATGCAGATTCCCCACTGACAAAGAAACTGAAGTGCTGCAGGAACTATTTAAAGAAGCAGGGGCGGACCGAAGAACAGCGGTTGAAGATGCCTTGTGGGCATTGCTTAACACCAAGGAATTTGTTTACATCCATTGATATATCGGTGAAAAACTTCACTCCTAAAAGGAAAAGTCATCATGATGAATGAACTTATGAAACGATCGAATCAATTTTGCGATGGTGTCTCTAGAAGGCAGGCATTGCGAATAGGCGCATCAGGATTTCTTGCTGGGCTTACACTACCAAAGCTTTTCCAGATGGAAGCCACTGCTTCTACCGGGCAGGCTCCAAAAGCAAAATCATGCATTTTTCTTTATCTTCAGGGCGGGCCATCGACCATTGACATGTGGGACATGAAACCCGATGCACCTGCTGAAATCCGGGGGCCCTACAAGCCAATCCGAACTAATGTTGTTGGCACTATGGTAGGCGAGCATTGCCATCGCAGTGCAAAGATCGCAGACAAGTACACCATCCTTCGCTCGCACAGCCATAATGACAACGGCCACACCACCGGCTCCCATTATGTGCTTACGGGTAACCGGCCGAATTTTGCAGATGGTGCCAACTCGCGCATCCCCGTCAACGAACTTTATCCTTCCCTCGGTTCGATTGTTTCGCGGGAGTTGGGCACTCGAGGAAGTGTACCGCCTTACATCAACATGCCACACCCTTTGACTGCTGGGGGACCGGGGTTCTATGGGGCAGAGCACGCACCGTTTGTGATCGAATCAGATCCTGTACAACCTGATTTTGAAGTCAAGGATTTACAAACCGATGAACGCCTTAGCGAACTCCGATTCAAGCGCAGGCAACGGGTTCTCAAAGGTTTGGAAAAAGATTCCGTGCAATCGGGCAGAGCCAACACCATGGCGACCTATTACGACAAAGCCAGGGATTTAATCACATCACCCGAAGCTCGAAAAGCCTTCGATCTCAAAAGTGAACCGGAAAAACTTCGTACCGCCTATGGCCATACATCCCTGGGACAATGCTCTTTGCTAAGCCGTAGACTTGTGGAAGCAGGTTGTAGATTTGTCGGGGTTGATCACGGTAGTTGGGATACCCACTTCTCTTGTTTTCCCAGCCTCGAAAAAGATTTGATCCCGCATGCAGACATGGCATTCAGCACGCTCGTTTCCGATCTTCAAGACCGTGGTTTGCTCGAAAGCACCTTGGTGGTGATGATGGGTGAAATGGGCCGGACCCCACGCATTAATGATAAAGCTGGGCGCGATCACTGGTCGCAGGCGCAAAGCGTTTTACTTGCAGGCGGGGGCATCAAGCCGGGCATCGTGGTTGGTGCAACCGATAAAACAGCATCGTTTCCCACGACAGAACCCTTCGGCGTGGCGGATGTTCTACGCACCATCTTTCATCTGATGGGAATTGATTCTGACAAAGTTTACCGCACCCCTCTTGGCAGGCCAGTACCTATTGTAAGCGGGGGCAAGGTCATCAAGGAACTTCTGGTTTAAAACCTGGCAATAGCTTCTTGCATGCAAAGGCACGGAATAAAAATCATGCGTTCTCTACGACAACCTACGATTATGTTAGCGACTGCTTTTGCGCTGCTATTTTTGCAGATTGAAGCACAGGCTCAACTCATACCTGGCGGGATTGGATATTCTTTCCCTGCAGGTGGAAAAGCTGGCACCAAGGTTGAAGTAAAGCTGGGCGGGCAGGATTGGACACCAGACACCGAATTTCTCGTAGGCGACAAACGAGTAAAACTCGAGGTGCTTTCGCCACCCGGCCCGGTATTAATGCACGAGCCACCTTATTGGTTTGATATTAAAAGTTTTGCAAATGACCCTGCCCTTCCCCGCGAAATTTCCGCTCGCTTTACTCTTCCCGAAGGAATGCCCCCCGGACCAATTCACTGGCGTGTTGCCAATGCCAACGGCGCAGGCAATGGGGGTGTATTCATGATTGGCAATACCCCTGAAATTCTTGAAGATGAATCTCTACGAACTCCGCAGCAGCTTCCAGATTTTCCCGTCACTGTTTCAGGCCGATTAAAACGCATCGAGGAAGTTGATCGTTATCAATTCAAGGCAAAAAAGTCCGAACTCATCACTTGCGACCTTTTCGCCCGTAGGTTGGGCTCAGATTTCAACGGGGTGATCGAAGTCTACGACCAGAACAAGCTCAAAGTTGCGGAATTATTCGACACCGAAGGCACCGATCCCACCCTGACTTTCCTGGTCGAAAAAGATAACACTTACACCGTATCCATCAGAGATGTGGATTACCGCGGATTTAGATCATTCACCTACAGGCTGGCGATGGATTCAGGGCCAAGAATTCTTGCTGCAATTCCTGCTGCAGGCAAGCGGGGCCAGAAGCAAAACATCGAGTTCATTGGGCTGGGAGTTGCAACTGGCCAGGCAAGAATCGAAAGTATCAAGAAAGAAGTTGTTTTCCCAGCAGATGAAAAGCTTTCTTCTTTTTCGTACAAGCTTGACACCCCTTTTGGCAAAACCCAGGCACACTCTTTCCCACTTAGCAACTTTGATGAAAAAATTGCAGGCACTGAACCTCTTATGGTTCCTGGCGCAGTCACAGGCCGCCTGACTGAATCTAAAAAATCCGACACCTTTGGCTTCAAAGGCCAAAAGGGCGAACTTTGGACCATCTCTTGTGATGCCATAAAAATCGGCTCCAACTTGGATATCTCTCTTTCCGTCCTTGGCCCGGATGGCAAAGAACTCGCCTCCAAGGATGACTCCTCACCAAGCATGGATCCGGAACTTCCCATCACTCTGCCTGCGGATGGTGATTATAAAATCATCGTTCATGATCTCTCTGGAAAAACCAAGACTGCCGCTTCTGTGTATAGGCTGGTTGTTGATAAATCTAAAAGTAATTTCAAGCTACGAACTCTTCCCTCTGCTAGTGTTCCAATCGGAGGAACCTCGGCATTAGCCATCACCATAACCCGCGAGGCTGGCTTTAAAGAACCTGTTGCCCTGACTTTTGCCAATCTACCAGAAGGAGTTAGCGTTCCTGCAAATCTGATCATCGCCCCAACTGCAGCTTCCTTGAATGTAACGTTGACTTGCAGCAAAGATGCGCCTGCTTCTGCAATTCTTGCGAAAATCACTGGAACTGCAAAAGTTGGAGATCAAACGATCACCAACACAGTAGTGGCACCACTCAAGGGTGACCTCGCCGCACGACACCCCGATTCAAATATGACAGAGGAAATTCTTGTTGCCACCACCATCAAGCCTCCTTTCAAGGTAAAGCCCGTGGTTGCAGACGGGGGGATTCGGGTTCACCGCGGTGCAACCTATCTTCCTGAGATAATTATCGAAAGAAATGAAGGATTCAAAGGAGAGATAACCTTGGATATGGCTGGTACGCAATCCCGACATAGGCAGGGAATTCGAGGCCCGGTCTTAGTGGTAGGGCCCGAGGTTAAAAAACTTTCTTACCCAGTTTTTCTTCCTGAATGGCTGGAAACAGCCCGCACCTCTAGAATTGCATTGGTTGGTATCGCACAAATCCCTGATCCCAAGGGAAAAGTCAGGTATGTGCAAGCTGCAATGGATGGCCAGGTTACAATGTCAATTGAAGGAGCAATGTTAAAATTGTTGCATCCTTCGGAAGAACTTGTAGTTCCTTCTGGAGCATCATTTGAAATAACGCTGAAGCTTGCCCGTTCCAACAAATTAAAAGAACCAGTCACACTTGAATTAATCACTCCTGAAGAAATCAAAGGCTTGATTGCTTTTAGCCCCATGGTATGGCCATCGAATACCGATACTTTAAAAGTTAAGGTTGCAACAAAAACTGATGCTAAGCTGGAAGGATCTTGGATGTTAAATGCTCGGGTTACAACCCAATTTGAAAAACACCCAGTCGTTTCTGAGACAGACATCGAAGTTGAGTTTCTTTTAGACAAAGAAAAGGCCGCCACACAGAAACCCGCCTTAAAAAAATAGACAGCTTTGGCTAAACCCACCCCAAAAGACATAAACTGAAACAAGTCAACACTTTACGTCTTATGCCTCCCCTCGGATTATTTTTGGTTATTTCTTGCTTTTAATTTCTCTTTTAGTGTTTTGTGACCTAGGTTTACATTAGTCATTTAGGTGTAATCTTTATAACCCTTGCATTCTCATGGTATTTCCTGGCATGAAGCGGATATTGAAAAACCATTGGAAGAGAAAAGGTGCGGTAGCGGTCGAACTCGCTATCTGTGCACCGTTTGTATTTTTGATGGTGGTGGGATTGCTTGAACTCTCACGCATGGCACAAGTGCAGCAAATATTATCAAATGCTGCAAGAGAAGGCGCCCGGCTTTCTGCTCAGGGCCTGATTATTAATTCAACTGGCTCAAGCACCCAGATCAATCTGGATTCTGGTACACCCTCGGTAACCTCAATTGTCAAGGACACCATTGCAAGAGCCGGATTGCCATCTACTAATGTCACGGTTCAATTTGCAGCCCTTACAGGAACACCAATCACACATCCATATCAGGCAGTAAAAGGGCAGATATTCAAGGTAACAGTTACAATTCCTTATGCAGATGTTAATAACATTAATTTCAACATGTTTAGCCCAAGTTCCCTGACATCATCCGCAACCATGGTTTCGCTTGTGGATGATCCTTTTTCAATTAATGCCACATTACCTACGAATTAAAGGAAGTGATCCCTTGTTATTGGCTAGTTCAACCATCACAGAAAAAAAAGAAGGGGCAGCCATCGTGGAGATGATTGTGGTCCTTGTTATTTTCTTGATGATGTTTATGGGGATCATCGAGTATGGACGATATTATTATCTTGTTCAGGTTTCAAACAATGCTGTGCGGGAGGGTGCAAGATATGCAGTAGTTCATACAGGCGATGGGACAACCGCCACTCAAGTAAGCGATTTAGTCACCACTAAAATGAATGGCACCGAAAACATGCTTTCTGGCTACACAGTTTCTGTGCAAAATGTAAACACCGCCACAGGAGCGGCAATCGCCAACAGCAACTGGAATGATGCACAATTTGGTGGGGCAATCATGGTAAAAATTTCAGGCACATATACGCCCTCAGCGCCATTTCTTCTTTTTCTGCCCAGTTCATTTGCTTTTCAGGCTACAACCATCATGAATAGTGAGGGTAATTAAAGGAATATTAACCATGACAAAGATAACCTTTACAAATAAAGCCAGAAAAGCAGCAATCCTTCCAATGCTTGCGATAAGCATGGTCGCATTGGTCGGAATGATCGCACTGGCTGTAGATATAGGAATATTGGCCCAGACAAAATCCCAACTACAAAGCGCAGCAGATGCCGCAGCACTCTCAGGTTCACGTGGCTTGACGGGTGACACCAGCAACGATAACAACAGGGGTGCAGTCAATGGGTTGGCGTTAAGCACCATCCAGGCATCAACAATCATGGGACAAACTCTTCAATCAAACCAGTTGACCACCCAGGTTGGCTATTACAGTTACGACTCAGTCTTGGGCAAGTTTCAGACCGTCTTTACAGGCAGCAAACCAGCTACCGAAAACTGGAGTGCCGTAAAAACTGATGTTACTTTTAGTCAACCAACCTCTATTGCAAAGTTCTTTAATTACTCTGCTTTTTCTGCAACTGCAACTGCAACTGCAGTGCATCGCCCCAGAGACTTAGCCATTATTCTGGATTATTCTGGCTCGATGCGCTTTAATAGTCTTCCCGCCTATCCTACAAATGGTTCAATTTCAGGCTCAATGAATCCCGACCCAAATATTCCCAGATTTGGACCATGGTCGACGATTACTTCTGTAATGCAACGGACCACCCAATATGGCGATTCCGCACCCAACAACCATACCATCGAAACAAATGATGGCCCCCCAATCGTAAAAGACTTTTATTGCAAGCAGCCCGATGGTTCTTACATCAGTGCTTTTTACAGGCCCCTTTCACCATACGATTGGCGTTCTACTCCTACCAATTTCGCCTTGCCCGCCCCCGATAATTTCCAAGACCAATCTAATTCCCCTGTCCAATTTACAGGTTCCGCCACCGGAATGGGTGGCGATCGCTGGCCCAAAACCAATGGCTATAACTTGGGCGCAGTGCCCAATAACACAGGTTCGCCTTACGCTTCCACCGTACAGCAATATGTTTATGGTAATACAACAGTTCAAGCCAACTCCCACGCAAAAAATGTAGCTTTTGAATCGGCAGGGTACACAGATTTTCAAGGCTTTACCCTGGGGCCAGGTTACTATGGTAAAACCTTTTACATGTGGCCACCCGACCCTAGGCCAGCAAACGATTGGCGCAAAAAATTCTTCTTTTATGGCTCCAATAGCACCACGCCCTGCGATGATAATTCCCTGCTTTTCAGCACAACCAACGGGAGATTTCGTACAGCAAGCACCACAAGTTACAAAATCAATTACACGGCTGTAATTAACTGGCTTAATTCAGGCCCAAAAGTCTTCCCTGACAATATGCGCGCAGGCAGAGTACTCTATTATAGTGCAATCCCCACAACCATTCCTGATACTGGTGGCACACTTGATCAAAAATTCTGGCGTGCTTATATCGATTATGTGATTGGTGCAGGGAATCAAACTGAAATTCTTTATGGCCAAAACACCACAGCCTATGGGACAACCAGAATCACTGCAAAAGCTAGCCTTACTGCAATTCCCGCACCTTACATGCATTACAACGACAACCCGATTCATCCCCGTTTAAACTTTTGGTTTGGACCCGTTTCATTCCTTTCGTTTTTATCGGATTATCGAATTTACAGAAATTGGCTGCCTGGTACTGCACATGAATCAGCAACCTGGCAGTTAAAGGCCGGAATTCAATCCGCACTTGTCGACATTCAAAAAAATCACCCCAACGATCAAGCATCCTTGATCTACTTTTCAACCCTCAATAGTTACAATGTCGCAAGAGTTCCTATGGGAAAAGATTTCACCCGCATGAGTAATGCGCTTTTTTATCCTTATTCCCTCTTAAACAGTTTGGGGGATCCAAATGCGGAAATCCGGCCCTACGGCAGCAATTTCAATTCCTCTTACCTCGGTACAATTTCTTCCACTAATGGCATCGATGGTGGCCAATGGGACGATAAAACCTCAGGGGATGTTCCAAACGCTGATGGTGGTACCGATCCAGAAATGGCATTTATGGCTGCCTACAACCAGTTTAGCAGTGCAACCGGCTTTAATGGCAGAAAAGGTGCCAATAAGATGATTATTTTTGAAACTGATGGGCAACCCAACAGCTCCGCCAGCGGAACTTTCCAATCAGGCGGTGCTTATTTATCCAAGTTCACCAGCATCGCGGACACGGGCAGTTCAGGTGCGGATTCAACTGACGCTTTAAACACTTTGCAATATGTATGCAATCTTACCACTGCAAACCCAACTGGGTTCTCAACCATCAAAAATCCTGTAAGTGTACATAGCATTGCTTTTGGACAACTCTTTGAAACCAACACTACAAGCACAGGTACCGCAGCGGCAATGGACTTTCTGGTAAAATGCCAAATAAAAGGAAACACTTCCCCGGCAGGTTCAACCTCCTTAAGCAGTGAAAAGATAATAATTGGAAATTACACCGAGCGCATTGAAAAGATTCGTAGTGCCTTTGAAAGAATTTTGCAAAGCGGGATTCAAATCACGTTGGTTGATTAAGTTAACGGAACATAAGGGTAGCCAACAACCAATTAATATTTGATTCCGAACACATTGGTCTTCAATTAGATTTACACTATACCGATGAATCAAAGGTGGCGACAAACATAACATGACAGAATGTATTTTAAAAATCGAGAATGTCACCAAGGCTTTCAAAGCAATTAGAATGCCTAAAATCCAAGCCTTGGATAATATCTGTTTGAATGTGCCAAGGAATACCATCATAGGGATTGTTGGCTCCAATCGTGCGGGAAAATCAACACTTTTAAAACTTGCGTTGGGTTTGATCAAACCTGATTCTGGTTCAATAACAAGGTTTTCAAAACCAGTTTCAGATCGTTCAACCTTGAAGCATATTGGTGCGGTATTAGAATCCCCCGTTTTCCCTTCACACCTGACACCTACATCCATTCTTAACATTCTTGGATCACTTTCAGGCATTGCTTCAGAAGATTTACCCCGGATGATAATCGAGGCATTGACCAAGGTAGGCTTGGAAGACAGACTAGAACAAAGTGTTGGGGGATTCTCCCGAGGCATGACACAGCGGCTTCTAATCGCCCAGGCTATTCTCGCGACCCCCACTTTACTAATTCTTGATGAACCTCTCGAAGGTTTGGATTTCGATGCCAGACACAAGGTGCGCAATCTTTTGACCCATTGGCGTCAGGAAGGCCGAAGTGTAATCATCGTTTCTCACGAGCTTGAAGAAATAGAATCTCTTTGCGACAGGATTATCTTGCTTGTAAATGGAAAAATAATAAGAGATGAACCAATTGAAAACTGGCGTGGGAACAGCGAAGGCCCTTTCCTTCAAAAAGCCATGCAATTTGCCTCCGCCAACACAACACCACTTGGATAATCCAAATGACAGGATCACAATTTCTCCAAATCATGAAGTGTCTCACAGGCGAATCATTACGCCAGGCTGTTGCATCGCATCTTTTTCCTCTGCTTCTTTTTTATTCGGCCTCGATAATCACCCTGGCAGCAACGGTAAGGTTTTCAAACATTCCCGATGCTGCAAATTATGAAATCGCACAGCGCGCACCAGTTGAGGAAGCAGCCCGCATAGGCCCGGAAGAATTAGAAAAATCTGGGATACCCTTAATCCAAGGAGAAATCAGGCTTTTGTTCGGTGTAGTCAAAATGCCTTGGTTAAAGTTTAAAGAAAACGCCATTCGATACTTTGAATCCATGTTGGTCTTTTTCACTTCAGATGCGGTTGGCCTAGTCTTCGCATTGATCTGGACTGCAGGGTTCATCCCAGAATTTCTGCAAGGCTTCTGGTGGAGCATGCTGCGCCTTCGCCCTTTATCCACCGGCTTTATGCTTCTTGGAAAAGCCTTCTCCGTGGTTATAGTTCTATGCCTTCACGGAATAATTTTAATAGGCGGTACTTGGATTGCCCTTGGAATTGCAACTAATGTTTGGAACGGATTATTCCTATGGTCTTTCGCAATATTGATCATCCAATTTTTTTGCTTTTATCCAGCTTCGGTATTTCTTGGAACATGGAGCAGAAGCACCATGGTGGCAATTATTGGTTCGATCGCATTCTGGGCCATCTGCTGGTTGGTGAATCACGCCCACATCGGAAACCTTGCCCAAAATAGTGGAGCACCCCCATCAAGTGTTGCAATCTGGTTGATCGATATAGCCTACTGGGCACTTCCAAAACCCATCGACTTCAGCATTATTTTGAGTGATTTGACAGGAACAATAAAAGAATTCCCGCCTCCAACCGCATGGATGAATGCTTGGGAATGTGGAAAAGTTCCTCCCATTGCCAGCATCGGGACATCAATGCTTTCAAGCGCCTTGGTATTATGGCTTTCGTGTATGGAACTTAAAGACCCGGTAAAAGAATAATCACGCAAGCAATTCTTTAACGGGATTACCCCAGGGGCAAAGTGCCTGGGGGCGATTCAAGCGATCGGTGATTTCAAGCTCATTCGAAATTCCCAGACAATGATAAATGGTGGAAATAATGTCAGCAGGAACCAGGGGATTCAGGCTGGGATGCGAACCAATCTTATCGCTTGCTCCGTAGACAAAACCCTTTTTAAACCCACCTCCCGCAATCATAAGTGAGTAACAAAAGTTCCAATGATCACGGCCTGCATTTGCATTTATTTTCGGGGTTCTACCAAAGTCGCCCAAGATTGCAACCATCGTGCGCTCGAGCATCCCCCTAGATTCCAAATCTCTGATCAAACTGGATACCGCCATGTCAAACTGGGGCAATAACTCTCCCTTAAGTTTCTTAAAGTTGTTGCCATGGGTATCCCAGGTGGCGTTGGCATCGGGAGCCCAGGAAATACATGCAAGCCTGGTACCCGCTTCAATCAATCTACGCGAGAGCAAAACACTCTGGCCATAAATATTCCTGCCATAAGCTTCACGAAGTTTGTCGGGTTCCTGTTCGATCTTGAAAGCTGTCCTGGTTCTTTCTGAAGACAGGAGATCAAAGGCCTTGGCTTGATAAGCATCGAGGTCGCCTAGATTATTGGAGTTAGATTTACCAAAGGCGCTGATAAGGGTACGGCGTTTACCCATACGCAACCCATCAACATCGGGAGAATACGTAAGCTCAGGAAGGCCAAAATCTGAGTCATTGGGATTGCGCAGTACAAACATCGGATCAAATGATCGACCTAGGATTCCGCCAAAAAAACCAGGTTGTGGTGGCCCACCTGCCCCTTCCTTCGTCACATAAGGCATTGAGACAAATGGTACGGATGCCCCAAGCGGTGGCCTGTATCTGGCAAGAACCGATCCCATTGCGGGAATATCCGTAGGCTTTGCTCCACCACCCATTTCACCACGATCATGTCCGGTAAGAGATGTGTATACAGCAGCAGCATGCGAATTATTCACCGAATGGTGCATTGATCGAACCAGCGTTCCATGATGCATAACCTTGGCAAGACCAGGCAGATGTTCACCAAGCATCAACCCAGGAACAGAAGACGCTATTGGTTTAAATTCGCCACGAATCTCTGCAGGCGCATCGGGCTTCATATCCCACATGTCGAGATGGCTCGAGCCACCATTCAAAAAGATCACAATACAGGAATCCGCCTTGGTGGCAGATGTTCCGGCAGCACGATTCACTGAGGCACTTAATATTTTAGGCAGGGTCAACCCCGCAATGCCTGCTGCTCCAACAGTTAATAACTGCCTGCGATTCAAATTATTTTTAATTATAGGCATGAATAGAACCATGATTCCATCGGTGGTATGATGATTATGCCTTATAAATGATGTTATCGCAAGGATTTAATTACTTTTTAGAGCAGGTAGATTTTAGAGAATGAAAGCAAAATGATTAACCGTAAAGGACGGGCTTTTACCCTGATCGAATTGCTGGTCGTGATTGCAATCATCGCAATTCTGATTGGTTTTTTACTGCCTGCGATTCAAAAGGTAAGAATGTCTGCAGGTAAAATCACATGCATTGACAACCTCAGGCAACTTGGGCTGGCATTTCAAAACTATCATTCAAACCAAGGGAGCTTGCCACCCGGATCAGTCACCACGCCACAGCCTCAGGCTTGGCCCATGTTTCTCCTACCTTACATTGAGCAGGAAGCTCTGGCAAAAGCTTTGCCTCGAACCACCGCATGGGATGATCCCGCGGTACAACCCTATGTTTCGAAAACACTAAATATGTTTGTTTGCCCAAACGCTCCGGGGGGAAGGATCAGCAAGTATTTCAACCTTAGTTTTGGCGTTTGCGATTACACCATCATATATGATGTGGATCCCGGGTTAATTGCATTGGGAGTACTGATGCCATGGAATGGCGACCCATTGGGCCCGATCGGGGAAGACCGACCATGCACCTTTTCAGAAATCAAAGATGGATTATCACAGACAATATTATTGGGTGAAGTCGCAGGTAGGCCGCAATTTTGGAATACTTTGGGATACACAGGCTTAGAAACCGGCCCTGCTGGATGGGCCATACCCAATTGCTTTATTAATCTTGATGGTGCAAAAAACGATGGATCTGACCAATATGGCCCCTGCGCAGTCAACTGTTACAACAAGCATGAACTTTATGGGTTTCACGACAACGCTGCAGCAGCCTTATTTTGTGATGCCCATGTTTCAATGTTGAAATTTGGTACCAGCATCAAAGTCGTTGCAGCGCTTGTAACCCGCAATGGTGAAGAACCAAGCCCAGAATATTAGGTTGTATAATCGGCGTTCAAGCGCACATATTCCTGCGTTAAATCGCAAGTCTGATAGGTGCATTTCCCTTTCCCGAGATTGAAAAGCAATTTCAAGGTTACATTTCGATTGTTTTTAAGATAAGCAGAAGCAAGCTTGGGATCAAAGTCCACGGGAGTGCCATCTTTGTAAAGAAGCATATCTCCCATCCAAAGAGAAAGATTTTTTTCCTCGAAGTTAACACCTGCATAACCCGCTGCCGAAACCACCCTGCCCCAGTTTGGATCAGCGCCAGAAATCGCAGTCTTTACCAACACGCTTTCAGCAACAGTCTTGGCAATCTTTTTAGCCTCTTTATCATCCCGCAAACCTTCCACGGCTATAGTTACAAGATGGTTGGCGCCCTCTGCGTCGATTGCAATTTCCTTGGCCAGTTCACAGCAAACCTCGGTCACAACCGCAACAAAAGCGTCCCAATCTCCGCCCAACATTTTACCCGCACCAGATGCACCATTTGCAAGAATTATAAGGCTATCATTCGTGCTGGTATGACCTTCCACACTCACACAATTAAACGATTTATCTGAAGCATCGCTGATTAGGGAGGCCAGTTCGCCATCTGAAGCTTCCGCATCGGTAAAAACAAAGGCCAGCATGGTCGCCATGTTTGGACCAATCATGGCTGCGCCCTTGGCAACGCCAGCTACCACCACTTGTTTTCCGTTAATGGTGATTTCTTTGGTCACAACCTTGATTTTCGTATCAGTAGTAAGAATCGCATGGGCTGCATCGCTAAGAGACATTGCTGAATCGCTGAGCAGTTCTGGAGTTTTTCGGATACCAGCCTCAATTACATCCATGGGCAGATGCCTGCCGATGACTCCAGTAGAGCAAACAAGGATTTGTTTATCATCACACTTGTTTACTTCTGCAGTAACACTTGCCATCTTTCGGGCATCATCCATTCCTTTCTTTCCGGTACAGGCATTGGCATTTCCGGAGCAGACGATAATCCCCCGGATAAGATCGGATGGAAGTCTTTCCTTGCAAAGATGAACAGGGGCAGCCTTGACTTTGTTGGTGGTAAAAACCCCTGCTGCAGATGCTGGAAAATCGGAAAAGAACAATGCGAGATCTTTTCTTAAAGGATCTGGGCGAATGCCGCTATGTAGGCCGCAATAACGAAACCCTACAGGCAAGAACCAACTATCCATTTCTAAAAACTCCATGACGAAAAATTATTCGCACTATCGCTTGAGTGAATAAAAGACAGCCGCCTTACCAAGCTTTAAGGCACTATCATAATCGTAACCAAGGCAATCGGTTGACTTATGCTTTTCCAAGGCGCAGCCGAGATCATATTTGCTGTAAATCACAACCCATCTGTTATTCAGTTTGATTCCTTCCAACAAGGGAGAGACATTTTTAAACTCAGCTTCAGGCCTACCATCAGCCCCCTCTCTTCTGCATCGCAATTCACGCAAAGCTTCTCCATTCAATTGATGACTGTAAAGCTCATCTGTCAAGGGTATGGGCTGTAATTTCAATTTCTTGTCTTCCCAAAGCTGTTCCATGAAGGTTCTAAAGGAAGTATCAAAAGACTTCGCCCCACAACATGCATCTGCAAGCAGCACTCCCCCAGTTTCAAGGTTGAAGCGCAACTGGTTCATTTGCTGTTTTTGAAAATTAAACGCACTTCTACCATGCATGTATAGGAACCGAAAATCCACGATGTTGTCGGAAGCAAGGGGTAAAGGGATGGTTTCAAGAGAAACATCAAGCCCGGATTTACGCACATCCGCCATCAGGTTTCGCATGGCAAGAGGTGCAGGTTGCCAATCGCCTTCATGCTTGATTTGGGCGACCCTAAGGAAGCCCCTACGAACCGTTGATTTCAAATCGCCCTTGAAGATTTCAACTTCGGTAAGCCTTGGTTTAGGAGCTTCAAGGCCAGTTGCATAAGCAATAATGTTAGCACCTAATTGAAACGCTGTAACTCCCCTGCCAACATTAGTGGCGTTAGCCTCCCAATATCCGCTGATTGCCTTGGGACTATACATTAAAATGGTCTTGCAACCCTGCTGGATTCCCCAGAGTGGGAACTCTCCGGGCGGTACGGCAAACTTACCGCTAGCAAGCCAAACCGCATGAGAATCTGGAAGTAAAACCAAAGGATTGTCTGGGAACATTTCTTTGCACATGCTTCGGAAATCTGCATCAAACTCAGGTCTGCCACAGCAAGCCTCTGCAAAAACAAATCCCCCATTATTCAGGTATTCCCTGAGAATATCGCGTTCTTTACCCGTTGGGGCACGATTATGTCCATTAAAATAGGTAACTGGGGATTGTAACAGATCAGCAGCAAGATCTTTGATTTGATCCTCCTGCTCTGCGAGTTTGGCCCGGGAATCAAATATCTGCCATGCCATCGGCTGACCCTTGAACAATTCCTTCGTGACAAAAGCTACGAGGTTCTTGCAATCGCTACGTTTATTATTCCAATCATCGCCCCGGTTGTAAGCAAGCTTGGTCATAAGAACCGGAGTTCGACCCTTTGAGAGAAAAAGTAAAGAAAAGCTCGTGGCAACCACGGGCCAATGATCAAACTGCCTGCCTTCGCCATCCCAACGGCCATCCGCTTTTTGTGTCTCGACAAAAAATTCGCAACCCAGCCTATACCAGTCATGACCACCGATAAATCGGTTGCCTGTAAGCCGACCTACTCTTTCAATTCCATAAAGCCCATAGTAGGGATGTTGAAAAGCAGCACGGGCACGCTCGACGGTAAGCTTGGCAGGAAAATTATTCCCAACCCAGCGCATGGCATCAGCAACCGCTTTGTTCTCTTCGTAAATCCCACAGAGTTCAGCAACGCCATCATCTCGGAGTTTTTGTCGGCCAACCTCCAGATCAGCACCAGTGATTAGCAGATTGGAAAGGCCAGCGGTGGTGTAAGCCAAGCAAAGCATATTGCGTGTTGGAATTATCGCCGGAGCCAAAGGCACGTTCGCCGTAGCTCCACCCATCTTTAAGCTTTGCAGATTTAAGCCAATCAACATTGCGCTGGATGCGATCGCGATCTTGTGGTTGTTTTGCCAGGCAAAAAACCATGGTTTGAAGCCCGACAGTATAAGTTTGGGAAGGAGGAATGCCACGGAGGTATTCAAGTCCACGCTTCATCATTTCGTCTTCAGGGGGTACGCCGCAATTTAATAGCGATAACATCGCAAGTGAAGTCCAGCCACCTTTGCGAATGTTACTTTCAGCATCCAATTCCCAATTTCCCCTACCCTTTTCCATATCGCGCAAATATTGGATACCCTTATCAATCGATACACGAACCTTATCAACCAATTTCTCGGGGGCTTGGTAGGCATGTGAAGTCGGCATTGCGACTACAAAGCCGATCAAAATTGCAACTATAAACATTATCCGGGCATTCATTTATCAAACTCCAAATAAGCAGTTAACTTCACGTATTGTACCCTTATCTGGGAAGAATAAAAAGGAAACATCGGATTCCCTGTAAATGAAAGTAGCCATACCTTGATTCAACAGGTATAATGCCTAAGAACTGCTAGGGGTGCTATGCAAGAAGCAAAGCTGAGAAAAGACCCTTGGACTCGACCCGGATAATGCCGGCGTGAGAAAGCGGCCAATTCTGACCTCTTTTCATTCGTCCAAGCCTTACCCTTAAATAATTACGTTAGCCCGAAGTCTTCTATGGAGCTTAAAAATATGACGCAAAAAGAATCCGCACGGAAGGGGATTATTACGCTTGAAATGCATCGGGCGGCTGAACTAGACAATACAAATCCGGAACTTATCCATAATAATAAGGCGATTTCTTCCAACGATTCCCTCGAACCGCACAGCAGCGAACAACTTCCAAATAGTAGGCGTATCTATCTGCCTGGCCAAATCCACCCCGATGTGCAAGTGCCTGTTCGCGAAATCATCATCAGCGACACAAAATCTCACACAGGTGCGGTAAAGGCTAATGAACCGGTGCGCGTGTATGATTGTTCCGGGCCCTGGGGGGATCCATCGTTTTCTGGCAAGTCCGACGAAGGTCTGCCCGCCTTGCGTGCTAAATGGGTTCAGGCCCGTGGCGATGTCGAGGAATACAATGGGCGCGAAGTGAAGCCGATGGACAATGGTTATCTCTCTGGCAAGCACGCTGAGTTTGCAAGCAAGGCAGAGAAGAATCGACTAGTTGAATTTCCCGGCCTGCTTGGTCAACGTCGCAGACCAATCCGTGCAAGCAAAGGCCACCCAGTAACACAGTTGTGGTATGCAAGGCAGGGAATCATCACCCCCGAAATGGAATTCATCGCTATCCGTGAAAACATGGGCCGTGCAAAAATGGCTGATATGGCTAAAGACAATGTCCGCAACGTACTCGACAAGCAGCATTCCGGTTCTAGCCAACTCGCAAGCAGCGATTATTCGCCCTCGGTGTTTCGTCGTTTTCCGCAGCGCATTCCAAAAGAGATTACGCCTGAGTTCGTGCGTTCCGAAGTTGCGGCTGGCCGCGCCATTATTCCCGTCAACATCAATCACCCCGAGTGCGAGCCGATGATTATCGGCCGCAACTTCCTTGTGAAGATTAATGCAAACATCGGCAACAGCGCTGTCGCTTCCAGCATCGAGGAAGAAGTCGAGAAGATGAGGTGGGCCACCAAATGGGGCGCAGACACCGTAATGGATCTTTCCACCGGCAAGAACATCCATGCCACCCGAGAATGGATTCTCCGAAACTCGCCAGTGCCCATAGGCACCGTACCAATTTATCAGGCGCTCGAAAAGGTCGGGGGCAAGGCCGAGGATCTTACTTGGGAAATTTACCGCGATACCCTCATCGAGCAGGCCGAGCAAGGCGTGGATTATTTCACTGTTCATGCCGGCGTTCTCCTGCGATTCATTCCGCTTACCGCAAATCGCATGACGGGTATTGTTTCGCGTGGCGGAAGCATCATGGCAAAGTGGTGCCTTGCACATCATAAGGAAAGTTTCCTCTACACTCACTGGGACGATATTTGCGATATCATGGCAGCCTACGATGTTTCTTTTTCCATTGGCGATGGCCTGCGCCCCGGTTCAATTGCAGATGCGAACGATCAAGCACAGTTTGGCGAACTCGAAGTCCAGGGCGAGTTGACGAAGCGTGCCTGGGACAAAGGAGTCCAAGTGATGAACGAAGGCCCCGGCCATGTGCCGTTGCACATGATCGAGGAGAACATGGCAAAGCAACTTGAATGGTGTCACGAAGCTCCATTTTACACGCTCGGGCCACTAACCACCGATGTTGCCCCAGGCTATGACCACATCACCAGCGGCATTGGTGCTGCGATGATTGGTTGGTATGGCTGCGCAATGCTTTGCTATGTGACTCCAAAAGAGCATTTGGGATTGCCCAACAAGAAAGATGTCAAGGATGGCGTGATTGCTTACAAGATTGCTGCTCATGCAGCGGACCTAGCCAAGGGGCATCCGGGTGCACAATACCGGGACAACGCCTTGAGTAAGGCACGCTTCGAATTTCGCTGGGAAGATCAATTCAACCTCAGCCTCGATCCCGTTACTGCACGCGCATTCCACGATGAAACACTTCCTCAGGAAGGGGCTAAGACTGCACACTTCTGTTCCATGTGTGGCCCGCACTTCTGCTCGATGAAGATCTCCGAGGACGTGCGGAAATACGCCACCGAACATGGTATCGCTGAAGATGAGGCCCTGAAGAAAGGCATGGAGGAGAAGTCAAAAGAATTTGTGGAAAAGGGAGCAGAGATTTACGCAAAGGCTTAATAGACTGAACCAAGTTATTCCTTTTTTCTAAAAACCACCCAAACTATCATTTTAAGCAAAGTCAGGGCCAACCATGACTTTGCTTATTTTACGTAACCAAGCTAATCCCCCTGACACGCATTATCATTATGATCATTATTAAGCAAAAGGTTTAACTCAGATTCATTTCCATCCGATAAAATAGGAGCATCTGAATTTTTAATTTATATTTCGTTCCGAGCTTCAATGTCCAACAGCGCTGGTGGGTTTGGCGGATGTCGGAAGTATCAACAGAAAACGCTTATGTAATTGCGAATGTTACCCCTATTTCTTCAGAGGTTAGCGGCCCAGTGGTCGCCCTTTATGTTGATGACAACATGGTGGTAAAGCCCGGTGATCCTCTGATACAAATAGACCCGATTCCATTTCAACTGGAAGTTGACCAAGCCCTTGCTGATTTCAAACAGGCCAAATCTGAAGCAGATGCAGCACGTTTTAATGTCAGACTCGTCCGCGAGGACAGGATTGCATTGCTTGATGGCGCACGGGCAAAAATGCAGGAAAAAGAAGAGCTGGTAAAATCGAGTGAAATCGAAATCCAGACTCGCGAGCAAATTCATGCCAAGGAAAAAGAACTTCTTCAATCAGCCAAGGCACAACTCCCTGGCTTGGAAGCCCTGAAAGTTAACGCTGGTGACTATTATGTGCGTTTTCAACGGTTGGCAGCCAGTGGCGACATTCCCGTTCAAGACAAGGACAACAAAGAAGCTGTTTTCCGTGAGGCAACAGCCAAGGTGGAATCTCTTAAAAGCCAGATTTCCTCATCAGAAAAACAAGTACTTGCGAGTGGCTTACAATTGCAACAGGCAGGGGTTTTATTCGAGCAAGCAAAACGAAGTTTATTGGAATCAAAAGCAGAAGTTGCCAAGGCGCAGGCTGCACAAATCCAACCAGATATTGCTATGTCTATAAGCAGAAGCCTGGACAACAAAATCGAGCAGGCACAGGCAAAACTGAGTCTCGCAAGACTGCGTTTATCAAACACACTGATTCGCGCACCGCAAGCGGGCATCATAAGCAAGCGAACGGCCCAGTTAGGCCTGACGATTAATTCAAGATCACCCTTTTTAAGCATAACGCCACTCGACCTTGATAATGTTTGGGTGGTTGCAAACTTACGAGAAGATCAATTGGATCATACCCGTGTCGGGCAGGCGGTTTATGTTCGGGTGGATGCAATACCAGAAAAGGTATTCTTATGTTGGGTGGAAAGTATATCAGGCGGAACAGGATCAGCGTTTTCGCTATTTCCACCTGATAATGCAACTGGCAACTTCACCCGAATCGTACAAAGATTACCTGTTAGATTACGCTTCTTCGACAAGGAGAACATGGACACAAGAATCAGACCAGGTATGTCGTGCAAAATACAGATCGACACGAATAAAAAAGTCAAGCAATCGGAATCCCAGTGGTAGGAAAGTAAATGATGCAAGGATTAAGTTTATTCTTGATATTATTTCTGCCCTGCCAGCAGGAACCGATGAAGGACAAGCAATTGCCAGCGCCCATGGACGAAATTCCATACACCACACTTGCCACTGCGATTTCCAAAAGCTTGGAAAATGTTGCCACGGTACAGGCCAATATTTCCGTACGAACCGCCACGGTGGCAAAGTTTGAGGCACTAAAGCATTTTATTCCGACTTCAAATCTACCCCAATTATTTACAGCTTTCAGGACGGTGGATGGCAGATCTTCCAGCGCCATTATTTTCCCGGATGTTACTGGTGGTACGCCCTTCTCCGGTTACCCAGGGCTTGATCGTGCGGAATTAAATCGCGTCAACATGTTCTTCCCCCTGGATCCCACTGGGCAGATCACCAGTCTTCCCATTGCAGAAGAAGGCATTCGAGCCAAACAGATAATGGAAGATTTGGTGAGAAGATCGCAAATCGAACTTGCCGCCCAGAATTACTTCGACACCAAAAAATTCGAATACGGCATAAGAACAGCAACACTTGCGCTGGAATTTTCAAAACGGCTTGAATCCCAAGTCGCCTCTAAATTGGCCGAAAAACAAGTGCATGATGTTGAACTTACCGAAGCAAAAGTAGGTGCCACAAAAGCTGCGGTACTACTAGCCAACTTCGAAAAAAACCTTCGTATCTCTCAAAGAAAACTAGCCTTGGTTATGCATACCAGCAGGCTTTTGGTTCCCCAGGAGGGCAATCCAATCCCCATCAAGCTGGACACCAATTTTCATTTTGATCTTGAAGAAGCGGATCTGATCAATCTTTCTCTCATTCCTGATTTTCCTCAAACACGGGGAGAAGCTATTGAGCGGGCAAAAAAACAAAGACTGGAAGTCAGGCTTCTAGTGGTAGGGTTGAAAATAGCGCAGTTGCAGGAAAGCAGGGATTTTCTTCGCCTTTTTGGTCTCGGTACTTTGCCAGTTTCAATGTCATTTAAACGAACTTCGCCCGGCCCGGTGAATGCCGGCCCCGCAACCCTGGGTGTTATCTTTGGTACTTTATATGATCTGCCTGCACTGGATATTGGTATCTGGTCTAATATTCGAAAATCAAAGCTGGATGTGATCAAATCCCAATTAGATCTGGAAAAGGTCTTGCTTGATGTTGAAGAAGATGCAGGCAACGCCTGGGATCGCTGGGAGCAATCAATCAAGGAATACGATCAACGAACACGCGAAGAAGCATTGGCATTGGAATTGATGGAAAGGCAGGAACGATTGCTTGCACAAAAACAATCAATTGAACTGGATGTGCTTGCAGCAAAAGTTGGATTATATCAGGCTCAGGCAAATCGCTGGGGCGGGTGGTATAATCTACAATTGGCCAGGCTTGATGTTTTGCGATCCAACGAATTGCTTCTCGACTTCGTTGAAAAAGCGGGTATTGCAAATCTTGAAAAAAACAGGGTTATACCAACTCCGGGTTTATGGACTCGCGTACTCCATAGGATTTATGCAAGCAAGGAGCCCTTGGAATGATCGCATCTTATATAACAATTTTTCTTGCGATATTATGTGCACAGGAAAAGCCCGCACCTGCGAAGCCTACTCCCGAAATTCCATCCAAGGTTGAGGAATCCGTTCTCTTACCTAATGCCATCATCAAACTAAAAGTTCGTGAACTTTTCTCCCCTGATGGACTTAGCCCAGGCGAAAGACTTCTCAATGGTCAGCCAGCTTTGCAAAAAGGCGATCGATTTATCGCAGAAATTGATGAAAAAAGAGAAGTCGGTATGCCACCGGTCTTGGTGGGTGGGACCATCACCAACATCGAGCTTCCCAGCTATTTCCGCAAACACGGAAAACTTAGCATTGAGCTTTCTCAGTTAATCAGCGCTGAGAACAACGAGGTTTCACCTTGGAGAGTGGACATGGAAGATAAAAGATTCACGACCAAAATGAGGCGTAATCTTTTGAATTCGCTTTTCATAATCGAAGGTGCAACCATTGGGGCAAGTGTTGGAGCCCAATACACGCAGGGTGGAATTGGTGTGATCGGCATAGGTACAGGTGCAGGGTTATTACTTGGCTTAGCTTATGCAGGTATTCAAAAAGGGAGTGTTGCAAATCTTGAGCCCGGAGATATTTTCGAAGTAAAGGTTGGCACCTTGCAATACAGGCCTGTAACACTGGCTTCAGAAACAAGGGTGTTTCCTGCCACCACCCCCTACAGTTCGAAGAAAAAGAAACCATGAAACGAATCTTAAATTTTTTAATTCTTGGGTTGATTGGATGCGGGATGCCCCAGACGGAAAAAATTCCGCCCATGCCTGATGGCGTTCTTTCTCCAGCTTATCCAAAGTCTGACATCACAGACCCTGCTCTCGTCGATGCTTCCAAACAAATTCAAAGTTACATTAATGGTCGTAAATCCGCTGCGGGCGATTCGCTCTTCAGCAAAACCGAAATACTCGCTCCTGCGAAAATTGTTCTTCCCTACGGTGTCGGGGTTTTTCAGCAGGAATTACGACTTCCTGTAATTCTCACAACCAACAAAGGTTGGCGCACCCTGAAACAAGAAGAAAAAGAATTGGAAGTCAAATCAGCTTTCCAGCAAATGCTTGCTGTTCTACAAAAAATGAATAATCCCTTGAAACCCTCCTTGACCATCCAGACTCCTCAGGGCTTGGAAATCTCCTGGATCAACGAATTAAATGGGGGCGGCAAAATTGTATTTGGCGATGAGGATTCTTAATCCCCTACTCTGGGGCTGCGATACCATTTTGCATGGAAGGGCACTTGCTGCACTTACCATAGCATGGGTTACCACTGCCGGCCATACCATGAACTTCAAGGAAATGGATGGCGCAATGGGCTGGATTTCAGCCCAAGGGTACAGCCTGCATAGCGCCCTTCTCTTTTCCATTGCATTTGGATTCATCCTTTCAAAAAAAATCAATCCTCTGTTTTCTCCTCTTTTCATGACTCGACTTGGATTGATTGGATTGGCGGCGGGATCATTCATCAACGGCGGATTGATTCATGCACCCTACAGCATTTGCATTACAGGAAGAATAATCGCAGGAATAGGCGCGGGTTTTATTCTTTTTTCCACCCCCTCAATGATTCCCCCCTACCTGAAAAATCAAGGGGCTTGGGCGGGGATTGTGATACCTGCTTTTGCTCCGGGCATCGTTGGAAGCGCTACTTTCATTTATGGTTGGTCCAACTGGGAAGGTGGATTTTTGTTTGAAGGCGCACTTGCAGTATTGGCACTTCTTCTTTTTATTCCGGATTTGGAACATGCACAATCAACCAACCCTTCAGCTTTCTCCTGGAGATCTCTGGCTGACATGCCTTTCCTAGCTTTGTTCCTTGGTGGCATCTGGTACCTAATGCATTGGGGACAATTAAACGGATGGTTTGAAAGCAACCGCGTGTTTTTCGCAACTATTTGCGCTACTTTTTCTCTCGGCCTTTTTTTGTTTTTTGCTAGCAGTGGCCAGATCGTACTCGCTTTTAAAAATTTTTGGCCTCGGCTTATCCTCGTCTTTTATGCAGGACTTGTTCAATATTTCAATGTATCAGACATGGGAGTTTATGG
>RFZJ01000131.1 GCA_009920765.1 Planctomycetota bacterium
TTTCTTCACGAATCACATAGGAAAGGGGCAGTATGGGGGTTTGCCCCTTTTTGATGATCTGGCCACTTGCAGTCTGAATATTCAAAGGCAATGGCAGATTTTTCAACAAGTTGAGCAAGTCTTCTGTTTTTGCTGCGGGCTGTGTTTTTATGATAATGGAAGGCAGAAAGTAAGTTGCTGCATCCTTCGTACTGGAATAAAACCAGATTTCATCGATCACCTTGTCGATATTACTTTTTTGCAAGTTCAAGAAAAAACCAAGGGCAGCGGCCTCCGCAGTCGGGATCGCTTTTTTCTGAACCAGCGGAATCATGATCTTGGCGATATCAATCTTTCCTGGCTGGATCCTTCCCAGAAAAAAACTCTGCTCATCCAGCAAAGGCAATAATTGCCCTGCAGACGTTTGAGCAAATAGCGAAAGCGTCGGCACCAGCATCAACAAAACAGCAATCCATCTTTTCATAACAAACCTTTAAAATATTAGTTCAAGACAGAACTAGGAAGAGACACTTTATACTTCTGCGCCAGTTCTTTTAATTGCGACCAAGTACCCTCATCGAGGTTAAGCCCTGATTTCGTTCGTTTGCTTTTTTCAGTAACTTCCAACTGGCCCGGTAGAAGGATATCACCAGTAGCACCTTCCGCCTTGGGGCAGGCAAGCACATTGGCAGCAAGGTTTGTGGTTTCATGCAAAAAATGATCGGCCCCTGCAAACTTCGCAGGATCGATCACCAAAAAGAAAACTGCATTTGCAGATTTGCTTTCAACACCTGGTGTACTGCACTGCGCACCTGAAAGCCCGCCTGCAAGCATATCCATGAGCAATCCCAGGCCAAACCCCTTGTAGGATTGCTGCCCACCCAGTGGAAGAATTGTTCCCTTTGGATCATGGTATAGAACTCCGGGGTCGGTTGTTGGTCTACCTTCAGAATCAAGGAGCCAACCTTCAGGGGTGGGAATTTTCTTGTTGTAATTGACCCGGACTTTTCCTTCCGCACAAACGCTGGTGCCAATATCCAAAACAACAGGGTTGCTTTTAGTAGGGGCACCCACGCAAATAGGGTTGGTAGATATTCTGCCAACTTTGCCGCCAGGCGGAGCAACAGCCCGGCCAAAGCCATGGTTATTTACGGTAGCGAGAAACGCCATCTTATGACGTGCTGCTTCTTCCGCATATTCGCCCAATCTTCCGATATGCCCGCATTGTTTTAATGAACCAGCAGCCACCCCGGTTACCGAAGCTTTGGCGATCAGCTTTTCCAGCAAACGATAGGCTTGAACCTGGCCTAGATTCCATCCTCCATCGGCCGCTACTGCTGACGGGGTCTCTGAGAGCAAGACAAAGGGGGCTCCAGGTTTCAAAATCCCAGCTTCAATTGCTTTGATATATTGCACCACCCTGATGATGCCATGCGAATCATGACCACACAAATTCGCATCAACAAGGCTGGTGGCAACCCTTTGGGCTTCGGTGGGAGGTACCCCCGCTGCCATGAACATCTGTCTTGCAAAATCAAGCGCATTCTCACAATCTAACCTTGGCATGATGATTTTTCCTTGATTCTTATCGATTTCTGATGGAATCCTATAGCAAGGTTCTAACAATCACCTTGCAAAGCCCCAAGGGCGCTAGTGCAACCATTTATCCTGCACTTGGATTTAACTGTTATTCATGGATTGTACCTACTTCCGAGGGAAATTTAGACATCCTTTATCAGGACCCTGAACTTTTCCCAGATGGCAGGCCTACCCGTAGTGGCATTCCTGTTCTTTTTCCCTACCCCAACCGTGTTCGTGATGCACATTTCACCTGGGATGGTAAATCCTATTCCCTGCCCCGAAATGACAACATTCAAAAACATAACATTCATGGCTTTGCAGTGCGTAGACCTTGGAGGGTTGTTAATCAAGGTGCGGATCTCAACTCAGCCTGGGTTACCGGGGAATTCCAAATTTCAAAAGATGACCCAGCATCAATTGCTTGCTGGCCTGCCGATGCCATCTTGCAATTAACCTACAGGCTCAAGGAAACTTCGCTTGGCATCGAAGCCCTTGTGATCAATCCCGATACCAAGCCCCTACCATTTGGTTTGGGTTATCATCCTTATTTCAATTTGCCCTTTACCCCGGGTTTGGCTTCCGATGATTGTTCTCTGCAATGTGGTGCAAAATCTTTCTGGCATTTGGATGAATGCCTTCCTGATGGAAGAAAGATGCCCGTTGATGCGGCACGCGATCTCAACAAGCTTCGCAAAATGAAAGGCTTCCAGGTGGATGATGTTCTTACAGATCTGCCAACTTTTAGTGCAAATGCCAGCGGCATGATGGAAAGAGGCCGGGTGCGGGGTGCAAAACAACACGCCATGGTCATGTATTGTGATAACTCATGGCGAGACATGGTGGTGTTCACCCCTGGGTCGAGAACCAGTGTTTGTATCGAACCCTACACCTGCGTCACGGATGCAATTAATTTGCATCAAAAAGGTATTGATTCGGGGCTTCTGATACTTCCCCCTTCGGGTAGGCATCAATCCCTAGTAGAATTAAGAATTGAACCCTGTGGTTCTTGATCAAAGAGAAGCAAAATGGCAAAGAAGAAGCTCGTTTCGTTGAGTAAAATCTATCCTCCTAAATCCTTGCTTGAAAGGATAAGGCCCCCTTTCGCAGTAATCATGGGTTCCCCCTCTGATGTGGTGAATCTGCTGCATTCGAGCCCCCATAAAGAAGCAGTCTGCTACCAGATGGATTTGTTTCAAGCCGAGCGATTACAACAAATGCTCCAAGATGCCAACATTCCTGCACAGGTTAGGGTAGAAGCCGACTTATGGGACCTTGGGCCAAACTTTGCCTCTGCGGTTTATTTGCCTGCCCGATCAGGCGAGCGCGAGCTTAAAACCGATATCCTCGAACAAGGATTTCACATTCTCAATCCCTCGGGGCAGTTTCTGGTTTGGTCAGCCCAACCCAATGACTCGCTGTTTCCCGATGCCATGAAAAAAATCTACAAGAAGGTTCATATTCACCAGGAGCAGGGTACCACTTTCCTTTGGTCCCAGAGGATGGAAGACCGGCCCCGCAGAAGGCACGAGGTTACCTTCCAATGCAGAATCAATCAGGGAGAATCGTCCCGGTTTCTTTCCCGGCCTGGAACTTTCTCCTATGGTCAATTTGATGCAGGTTCACGCGCCCTTTGTGAAGTCATGAGCCTGCGCCCTGGCCAGAATGTAGTAGACCTTGGCTGTGGTTGTGGCACCAATGGCATATTCGCTTCGAAGATAACCGGCCCGGAAGGCAAAATCACTTTTGTTGACAGTAACCTGCGCGCATTGGAATTAACCAAACTTAACGCAGTTGCCAATGGCTTGACTAATTTCGAAACAATTGCAACATCTTCTGTTTCTGGGCCTGACCTCATTCCTCAATCATTCGACATAGCCTTGGCCAACCCGCCCTACTTTGCCAACCATTCCATCGCACTTCTTTTCATTCAGCGTTCCTTTGAATTACTGAAACGAACAGGAAGTTTTTTCATGGTAACCAAACAGCCAAACGAAATGGTCGACCTGATGACCCAGGTGGGATATGTGGTGGAAGGTGCAGAAACAAGGGGCTATACCGTTCTGATGCATCGTGGACCTGCCGCCCGCGAAGACATGGGCGCCACCGCAGATCCAGACGAAGATCAATAAAACTCGTACCCAATCTGAAAAGCCACCCTGCCATCAGGCAGCCTTTGGATATTCGTGATATGCAACGGCCATCCACCTTGTTTCACAGGCGTGCTGGAAGGTGTGGTCGACGGGGTAAAATTGCGGTTGGATTTACTGGGGTAGGGAACAGATTCTGGAAACCTGCTGGGGCCGGCAGGGCCTGCGATGCCATGAGATTCTTCAAGGTTTGGCTTTCCATCCACCACCCGCCATATTAATAATCCCTCCCCGGGAAGGTTTTGGTCAAAACCTTTTCTAACACGGTTTTCGAGGAGAAAGTATTCAGCCCCATCTGGCCTTACCGGGATTTTGATGCACTCCGAATTCTTTCCCTCTATGGGCGAAAGAATCAACTTTTGTTGCACCCTTGGATCGATGATGGTTGGAACAGTCCACCCCATTTGCTCTTTGCACCAAGCGCTGAAATGCACGGGCCTGCCTTCCAGTCCCTCGCCATTTGACATACTGCACCAACGACCCAAGCCCTCCATATCGGGAACTTCAGGGCGTGCATAAAGATCAGGTAAGCCAAGCATATGCCCAAATTCATGGGCGATCACACTTATGGAAAACATTCTTTCACCACCCTCGGGGCAGATGAAATAAGTGATCCTCTTACCCTTATGGGAATAGAAACCTTTATGAGGCCAAAGGATGTTCCCCCGGGTGATAGCGGCCCTTGAACCCGCATACAAAAAGAAAACACCATCAAAACCCTCCAATGATTTTTCACCATCCCGGGCGAGAACCAAAGTCAGGGCGTGATCGAGTATTGCGGTTCTAGGCGATCCAGAAGCATATTCCATGCGCTTTTTCTCAACAGTCACCGCTCCGAAAATCTTCCCCTCCACTTTACAACCACCATCAGACTGCTCAGTATAATAATCATACACTGGTTTTTTAAACAACTTGCGATCGAGATCGTTCCAGCTTTTCCCTCCCTCATCTGCTACATCAGATTCCAGCCTTGCCTCCAGATTAAAAACTTTGCCATTCCTTGAAACAACAACCCGCACGACCTCGTTTTCTTTCTTGCCTTCAAGAATGGAACTAACTCCCGTAACCGGGGTGACTTTTTTCCCATCGATTGCGATCAAGGTGTCGCCTACTTTCACTCCCGCTTTTTCGGCAGGCCCGTTAGGTGATAAACTTTTAACCTCGAGCTTGGATTGATTCTTATTAGGCGTGAAAAATATCCCCAACTTGACTTTCGCTTGATTGACAAGCGGATTGCTCCAAGGGGCTGCCTGCAAATCAAATTCCTTGAAGTTGGTTTCCCTTTTGACAACTACTTTAACGTTATCCCCCTCACGAATCCCAATCAGGAATAAACGCAGGGTTTCAAGATCGGGAATTTTATTCCCCCCAAGCTTCGATAGAACATCGCCTTTGTTAAGGCCCGCTTTCTCTGCAGGCGAATCCTTTTCAACCTCCACAACCACCGCACCCGATTCCTTATCCCAATCAAATCGAAATCCCAGCTTCCCCGGGTTCTTCCTCGACCCATCAATACTCGATTTTTCCAGCTTGAACTTTTGTGCCTCTGCAACTGTTTTATACCCCTTCAGCCCTGCTTCTTCTGCAATAACAAGACTTCCGCAAACGATCAAAACCAACCCGATAACAGCTTTTATGCACATGCGTGGATTAAACATCGGCTCTCCGGGCTAAAAAAGAAGTTTTACTCATGTATTAATCAGCCATTTTCTCATAAAATTATTACAACAGGCAAGCACCAAGCACCCTGTTTCATCATTATTTCAATTTTCTGAAAGTGCGACTCTTGTGAACAAATGGGCTTTCGACATTCTCCTGGAAGACAACCATCTTCTCGTCCTCTCAAAGCCTACCGGGCTGCCTACCGCCCATGGCGAAATCAAAGGCGATTCTCTTTTCGACTATGCCAAGGAATACATCAGGAAGCGTTATGCCAAGCCTGGCAATGTTTTTCTGGGCGTGGTTCACCGACTTGATCAACCGGTTTCAGGAATTGTGATTTTTGCAAAAACAAGCAAGGCAGCCTCCAGGCTTTCGGAGCAATTCCGCGATACACAAGTTGAAAAAACCTACCTTGCAGTTGTCGAAGGCATTCCCAATGATCGCACCGGAACCATGCGCCATTTTCTAATCAACGATGATGAAGAACGAATGGCACTGGTATCCAACCAGAACAATCCGCTTGCCAAGGAAGCCATCACCCATTACACCGTACTTGCAACCTACGATGGCCATGCGTTTTTGATGCTCAGCCCGAAGACGGGAAGGAAACACCAGCTCCGCATTCAACTTTCTGCAAGCGGACACCCGGTGATGGGGGATAAAAAATACGGCTCAAGCTTCAATTTCGTTCACGGCATTTCCCTTCATGCACATGCCATCACATTCAAACACCCCGTCAAGGATGAAACGATCAACCTCAAGGTGGATCTTCCGAAAATTTGGCTGAAGCATTTTGGCCCATGGATCAAAGTACCGACATGAAATCGAAGCTTAAAAACATACTGCTAGCGGTACAACAAGATATAGGGAAACGGGGCCTTGCAAAGCTTGAAGATAATCTTATAAGCCGCACCAAGGGTGATTTTGAAGCAGCATGCGCATCACTTGCAAAAGGCACTGGGACAGTAATTTTCACGGGGTTTTATATTCCAACGGCAACGCCTCCTGCGCCTGAAACCGATGGGCCTCCCGGTGCGCTTTTAATCGCTCGGACCCTTGCAAGCCTAGGCAGAAAAGTTGCCATCACTTGCGAAAAAAACTGTATGAGTGCATTTGAAGCAGGCCTCCAAATAGGTGATATCAGTCATTTTATCGCCATTGAAAAATGTGGCCCCTCACACCTTTTACAATCCATCCCCGGACAAAACATCAGTGCGTTCCTTAATGCAACCGATGATTCATCCCGCGGAAAAATTCTCACCATGAGTGGCAAAGACATCACACCTTTCACCGCACCCGTCCATCACTGCTTTGATCCCAATTTCTGCATTGCAAATAACATTACCCGCATAGGCATTGGCGATGGGGGCAATGAAATCGGAATGGGAAATATCCCCTGGCATGTCATTGCAGCAAATATTAATAATGGTTCAAAAATCGCCTGTGCCACAACCGTCGACCATCTTATCGTTGCAGGAGTAAGCAATTGGGGCGGCTATGCCCTTGGCTCTGGCCTTTTACTAAATGTGGGACTTCCCGCACTTTCTTCGCTTGACCCGGCAACGGAATGGAAGATACTCGAGATCATGGTGCAACAAGGCGGCCTAGTGGATGGCAGGTTGGGGGAGAGAATCGCTTCTGTTGATGGCATTGATTGGTCTATTCATACAAATGTCATTGGATCAATTGTGAAATCGCTTGAGGAAACAGCATGAGCTTAAATCTCAAAGGTTGTCAGGTAAGGGCACGATGTAGAACGGGTGATTTCACCGCGCCCACAGCAGGGCAAGCCCCGGGCTTCGTACAGGCAAACCTCGTAATCCTTCCCGCAGAATTCGCCTATGACTTTTTACTTTTCTGCCAGCGTAATCCCAAACCATGCCCCATCCTCGAAGTGCTTGATAAAGGTTCGCCACGAACTAGGTCGATTGCAACAGATGCAGACCTGCGCACCGACCTCCCAAGATACAGAGTCTACGAATCAGATAAAATCATCGATGAACCCACCAACATTACCAAATACTGGCGTGACGACCTCGTTTCTTTCCTTCTGGGATGCTCCTTTACTTTCGATAGGGCCCTAAGAGAAAATGGAATCCCCGTTAGGCACGAAGATGAAGGCAGAAATGTCCCCATGTACTGCACTAAAATTCCATGCAAAAGCGCAGGAGTTTTCCAAGGCCCCCTAGTGGTTTCCATGCGGCCCATGACTTCCAACTTCGCTTTAGAAGCTGCCCGTATCACCGGGCGGTTCCCCAGGGCCCATGGTTCCCCAATTCATCTGGGCGATCCTTCCCAAATTGGAATAGGCAACATCAATCGCCCAGATTATGGCGAAAGTGTTACTATTCATCCGCATGAAATCCCGGTTTTCTGGGCCTGCGGAGTTACACCACAAGCCGTTGCGGTAGCTTCCAAGATTCCTTTCCTTATCACCCACAGCCCAGGCCACATGTTTGTTTCCGATTGGACAGACAACCAACTTGAAGGCGAAGAAAAGGTTCGCTAAAACAACTACACCCCAGCTCTTACTAACTAACCAAGGATTACCAATGAAAACCTTACGATTCTTTCTGCCACTCTTCATCGCCTTGATTTGCCCTTGCATCAACATCTCTCAAGCTGGCGAAAACAATATTCAATTTCGTGGCAGTCTCGAAAACTCCCGTATTCAATTCCTTAAAAACAAAAAGGGCAATGTCGCCTTTATGGGTGGATCGATCACGGAAATGAATGGCTATCGCCCGATGGTTGCAGGCCAACTCAAAAAGCGTTTCCCTGAAACCAACTTTACTTTCATTGATGCTGGTATTTCCTCAACTTGCTCCAATACAGGCGCTTTTCGACTCGAACGCGATGTCTTAACCAAACCCATCGACTTGTTCTTCATCGAATTTGCAGTCAACGATGATCAAGATGCACACCACTCACGCAAGGATTGCATCCGCGGACTCGAAGGCATCATCAGGCACGCCCGTAAATCCAACCCAAATATGGATATCATCGTTACTTATTTTGTTAACGAAGGTATGCTGAAAACACTTCAAGATGGAAAAACACCCCTGACCATCGAGGTCCATGAATCGGTTGCCAAGAATTACAAAGTCTCCACCATTAACCTTGCTAAAGAAGTTGCAGAAAGAATTTCCGCAAACTCCCTCACCTGGAAACAATATGGTGGCGTACATCCAGCGCCTTTTGGTAATGCAATCGCTGCAACCATGATCGACAATCTTTTTAACGAGGCATGGAAAAACCCATGGGTAAAAACCGATTCACCCAAGGCGCACGAATTACCCGCACCCTTGGACCCACTTAGCTATGAAGCTGGCAGGTTCATCAACCCCAAAAATGCTGCGATTAAATCGGGCTGGACCCTTGGCGTACCCGATTGGAAATCCCTTCCAGGAGGCAAACGCGATCGCTTCACCTCGGTTCCTGTTCTTTACGCTTCAGAAGCTGGTGCAGAAATAAACTTGGAATTTGAAGGAACTGCCATTGGGGCCTTTATTGTCGCAGGGCCCGATGCAGGCATCGTACTTGCAAGCATCGATGGCTCAGAACCCAAGCCCGTGGATCTCTTGCATTCCTATAGCAAGGGGTTGCATTATCCGCGCACGGTTATGTTTGGCACGGATCTAAAGCCTGGCAAACATACTTTGAAACTTGTGATTGCCAAAGAAACCAAAGGTGCAGGCAACGCTGCCCGAATTTTGCAATTCTGTGCCAACTAAATAAAAAAGCGTGGTGTCATTTCGCCACGGAACAAGACACCAAGAAAAAACTAGCCACGGAATTACACGGAAAAGAACAAGATAAGGAACAGTATAAGTTAATGGAACTAGAACACCGGGACATTACCGAGCAGATCATCGGAGCTTCTTTTGAAGTATTTCGAGAGCTTGGTTATGGGTTTTTAGAACGAGTTTACCAGCAAGCCATGAAAGTGGAGCTGGCGTTAAGGGGATTGAAGGCTGAAATCGAGGCGGATATTCAAGTGCAATACAAAAACCATGTGGTTGGCAACTATC
>RFZJ01000132.1 GCA_009920765.1 Planctomycetota bacterium
ACTCCACCACCAGCACCAGTTGCTCCCCCCTTACCGATGGGATTGCCTTCTGTTCCCGCAATTGCACCGATTTCACCACCACCACCTTCGACACAACCACTTAATAATGGTGGCTTACCACCATTGCCTGGCAATTCGATTCCCTTATCACCATCTGCAGGGACAATTACAGCACCGCCACCACCACCTGCAGCTCCAGGATTTGGCACTGGTTCACCGCCCCCTTTAAATTCAACCTCACCCATGCCACCAGCAAGGCTAAGCAACGCCATTCCATTTAATGTGAATGAAGGCCCGGCACGAAGAACTGAATTTATTCCAGCAGACCCAAACAACAAGGTTGCCCCAATAAATAGCCCTATTGGGAATAATGGAGGTTACATCGCTCCAGTTGCACCTTATGGTTCCCCGTTACAGAACCAGCAAAAGCCCTTGGGTTCAAACGAAATCATTTCTGCCCCGCCTATCAATGGAACCAACCCAGGAGCAGGCGCAGTGCTAACGATTCCATCAAATAATAATTCCCCGATTATGCCCGTGCCACCTCCGGGAACAGTCAGCAGTGCTTCAAACCAGTTGTACACCCCAGCAGCGGTTACTCCCGTTGCTCCAGTCCCAGCAGCAATCGGTGCACCTCGGGTGGAAAGCTGGACTGAGCAGGCGTATCTCTGCCAACCCGGCGAAACCTATGCAAGCATCAGTCAAAAGATTTATGGTAATCCAGATTATGCAAAGGCATTACAGATGTGGAACGAAAACCATCCCCGTGCCAGAATCGATACGCCTAAAAGTGGTTTATTGCTTCCAGGTCAGGAAGTTTACTACCCGCCCACTCAGGAATTATCGCGCAGGTATGGCAACTTCATGCCCAAAGTTTCACCTGTGGGAGCACCAGGTGTAAGCAACCAAAGTGGAGTTCAACGCGCTAATTAAAGTTTTATAATCCAAGGTTGATCTAATAATCCCTGCAGTACGGATAGTTCTGCGGGGATTTTTTTATGCACCTGCAATAATTCTTACCGCACCCTTTAAACATTCGATCTTTTGCAGATTCCCCCCCAACTTGATGCCTTCCTTTTTTAACATCGCATCAGGGACAATCATGATTCCCTTTTCCTGGGCAACAATGCCTTCTATTCCTTCAGTTTGCTCGGTGATGAATTCTACCAGCATGTTTTTGAACAGAGCCGCAGGCATACCCTGTATTTTAAAATCCTTGAAAGCCACCGAGATATTGTTGCCTTCTAGATGAACATGCAACAACACCTTGAATTTAATGGGGAACATGACTGCAAAATATTTGCCCTCAAGAGATACTTCGCCTTCCTCCATCACCACTTTTAATTCTTGGAGGTTTGTTCCCTTTGGCAACCTTGCTGTAATCAATTCATTCAAGGGAGTTTCATCAATTCGCAGCGATAAGTTTTCAATTTCCATGGTATCTCACTAATGACTAAGACTGACTTAAAGGCTTCCAACTCTGGTTATGCTAGTGAACTGGAGGGACGAATTCGGATTTCAAGAAAAGTTTCCTCAAATATAAACGTCCTAACTTTTGATGCAAACCCCTCCATCTCAAGGTGATTTCTCTCTAAAAGATGCTCTTTGATAGGGTATTCAAAGTCTTCATGTACCTGGGTAACTCCCAAATCTTTTTGATTCCAAAAAACCTTGAAAGCATATCCTGGTTTTTTAATCACCAGATAAACCGCCTCCTCTGCAAGCAAAGTACTGGGCCTACCCAATTTCCTGGCAATTCGAAATGAAATTCCCTCTGCAATTTCCGGGATCAAGCACGGTGCAATTATGGTTTGCATTATCGGTGCTAAATCACCTGGTGCAATAGTGCACTGCCATGGGCCCCTCAAACGAATTCGATGATGATTCATAATTAAACCAAATTTGAAAACTGGGCAAACCACAATGGTTATTGTATGGTGTTAACTAAAGGCATTATCAAGTGTAACAAGGAGCAATGATGACAACACAAAAAAAGACAAAGCTGGGCATTCTGGGCGTTGCAAAAATAAACAACCGGGTGATTCCATCCTTTGCTGGAACTCAATTCACTGAACTCGCAGCCATTGCAAGCAGATCCCAGGAAAAAGCAAACGCTGCTGCAAAAGAGGCGAACATCCCCAAGGCTTATGGCTCTTATGAATCCCTACTAAAAGACCCTGAAATAGATATCATTTACAATCCCCTACCCAATCACCTTCATGCGGAATGGACTAAAAAAGCTGCGGATCATGGCAAACATGTGATTTGCGAAAAGCCCCTTGCCCCTACTGCAAAGGAAGCCGAAGATATCGTGCATTACTGTGCCAAAAAAGGCGTCAAACTTATGGATGGTTTCATGTGGCCACACCATCCCCGTACCGCAAAAATCAAAGCAATGCTCAAACAAGGCCAAATTGGAAACCCATTGCGTGTGCATGGCGTCTTTACTTTTTTCATGGAGGATCTCGAATGCAGCAATGTTCGCCTTTATCCTGAGATGGGCGGTGGTGGCTTGCTTGATGTTGGTTGTTACCCTATTTTTGGTATTCGCTGGGCCATGGAATCTGAACCTGTAAGTGTTTACGCCCAAGCCCAATACCACCGGGGTGTTGATGTTGCAATGACAGGTATCCTGAATTTTGCAGATGGCAGGGTAGCAAGCTTTGATTGTGGTTTCACACTTCCTGTTCGAATGGGTTTTGAAATTGTTGGTAGTCAGGGGATACTAAACATCCCCAACTTCTGGCTACCCGAACAACATGCAGGATTCAGCATTCAAAGAAATGGCCACCTTGAGCATCATCATGTCCCTGGGTTTGATCAAATTGCTTTGATGCATGATCATTTCAGCCAGGCGATTTTAAATAAGACTCCGGTGCTTCCCGATCCCATGGAAGCTGTGAAAACCTTACGGGTATTGGATGCGCTTGCAAAATCTGCACGGGAATCGCGAGTCGTTCATCTGTAAAGGCAACTCCTTCCAGCGCAGTGGTTGGGATTAAGTAAAGTAAAAGGAGAAATGAAAAATCGAATTGTATTGTATAAAAGGCCATATCAATGAACTGATTCGAAGGTGAGAAATTGAATTCGAAATTCAAAGCAGATGTGGCACTTTTAACGGATCGCAGGTATGAAGCCATGGTGGCCCCGCCTGGCGATTGGTATCTTGGCAACATCCTTGAAGATGATGGGTTGCTTCAAAAGGCATTGGAGCACGAAGGCCTATCATCAGCAAGGTTGGACTGGTCTCGTAAAGATGTGGATTGGTCGCAGTACAAGTGTGCGGTATTTCGCACCACATGGGATTACTTCGATCGCTTTGAAGAGTTCTCCCAATGGCTTAACGCCATCAGCCACCAAACTAAATTATGCAACCCATATTCCACCATCAAATGGAACATGGATAAGCACTATCTTAAAGATCTTGAGTCAAAAGGGATCCCAGTTACGCCTTCACAGTTTATCGAGAAGGGAAGCAAAATAAACATCGGGGATGAAATTTCTAAGTCAGGATGGAAAGAATTGGTGATCAAGCCATGTGTTTCTGGAGCTGCAAGGCACACTTACCGGGTGAATAAGCTGAATGCCAAAAAGGTTGAAGCAGTGGTGAATGAACTTCTAGCGCAGGAATCGTTTGTGTATCAACCTTTTTTGGAAAGTATATTAACCCAGGGTGAAGATACACTGATGGTTTTTGATGGAAAATATTCTCATGCAATTCGGAAGCTTGCAAAACCGGGGGATTTTCGGGTTCAGGATGACCATGGGGGGACCGTGCATGAGTACCAACCCGATACCGAGCAAATTGAGTTCGCAGAAAAAGCCATGGCTGTTTGCAGCCCGCTGCCCAGTTATGGCAGAGTGGATATGGTGCGGGATAATCAGGGCAAATTGGCACTGATGGAGTTGGAAATGATCGAGCCTGAATTATGGTTACGAAAGCATCCACCTTCTGCAAATTTATTTGCACGATCAATCGCTAGGGTTGTGGGTGGGTAAGAATTTTGGTTTTTGGGAGGTTTATCTAGGCAAAGCAATGATTTCATGTCATTATCAATTGTCAGATACCTACCTAATTTTGGGGTTGTCTCATGACCTTATCAACACACAATCACAATCATTCATTCAAGTTCCTCAATCCGCTGGAAAAAGACGGGCTGGTTTTTTCGAATCGAAGAAACTTCATCAAGGCCGGTCTTGCAGGGATAGGTAGTCTGACATTACCCGGTCTGCTAAGGCAAAGGGCTAGCGCAGCGAATGCCGGAAAATCATTGCCCGGAAAGAAAGCCGTAATTCTTTTATGGATGGCGGGGGGCCCTAGCCAAATTGACACCTGGGATCCAAAACCTGATCGACCATTGCAAAACAGGGGGCCTTTTGCAACCATTCCCACTGCAATTCCTGGGGTGCGCTTTTGCGAACATATTCCAAAACAAGCTGCAATGATGGATAAAATCACCATCATTCGATCGGTTGACGCAACGGGCAGCAATCATGAACCCAATACCGTGTTTCAGACCGGCAACCGCGAAGCAGAACCCCGCTCAAACAATATGGCTAAGTACTACCCTGCAATCGCCTCGATCGTCGCAAAACATCATGGTTCCAATCATCCTGCAATGCCTCCTTATGTTTCTTTTTCAAAAGGGCGAAGCCATATTGCCTATGCGGGGTACCTTGGGAAGCAATACGATCCGTTTCCCGGCGACAAGGCAACCAAACTTCCGATTTACGATTTGGTTGGTGTTGATTCGGGCCAAATAAGCGAAGGCGATTTATTCAAGCTGCCTAGAGAAGTGGATCTCGACCGCATTGGAGATCGAACAACGCTTCTTAAGAATTTTGATGTACTACGAAAAGAAATGGATAACAGCGGGAACTTTGATGCGATGGATCGATTTGGACAACAGGCGATGGAAATCGTTTCAGGAGCCAAGGCACGCGACGCATTTGATCTTTCACGCGAGCCGGAAAGAACCCGTGAGAAGTATGGCAAACATCTTTGGTGCCAGCAGGCGTTGCTTGCGCGCAGATTGGTTGAGTCTGGAGTCAGCTTTGTCACTTTGGATCTTAGTTATCATACTGCTTCAGGGACTTGGGATACGCATGGCGACAATATCCCGCCCTACGGTGGCATAAGCAAGGGTTTGAAGCCATTGCTGCCTTTGTTTGATCATCTATTCACAACTTTGATCCAAGATTTGGAACAGCGGGGATTGCTTGACGATGTATTGGTGGTTGCAATGGGGGAATTTGGCAGAACGCCGCAAATGGGAACTCAGGGAAGCACGGATGGGCGGAATCACTGGCCTAAAATCATGTCGATGGCTCTTGCAGGAGGGGGCCTAAAGCATGGGCGAGTTATAGGGGCATCGGAAGCCGATGGTGGAACTATTAAAGAACGCCCTGTACTCCCGGGCGACCTTGCTGCAACTATTTACCAGCACATGCAAGTACCTTTGGATGCGACTTATCTTGACCCGAGCGGCAGACCAAGGTTCATCCTTGACCATGGACAACCCATCCAAGAATTGTTTTAATTGTCATTGGTCAGGCACTTTTAACTTGAAGAATACCGCCTTTTATCGAGAATAGAAGGGGTGGTTTCTCAAGAGTTAATTTCATGAGTTCGGCTTCTAAAGGCAAAGATCAAACGGTACCCAAGGAATGGATGCCCCGCATGTGGCAGGGTTGCATCTTTCATTCCTGGATTAGGATGCTTGCCAAAAACCATTTCCTCATACATCCCAGCAAAATTTACATTGGATGTAATATTACCGCTATCAGCACGCTTCATCTAGGATTGAGGTTACTGCAAAAAGGCCTGTATGGCACAGTTCCCGAGAATACACAACTCAAGCAACCGCCTGTTTTCATCATTGGGCACTGGCGAACCGGTACGACTCTGCTTCATGAACTGATGATCTTGGATCCAAGACATAATTTTCCCAATACTTACCAATGCCTTGAGCCCAATCATTTTCTTTTGACTGAAAAGTTTTTCAAAACTTATTTTAATTTTCTTCTGCCATCACGCAGGCCGATGGACAACATGGAAGCGGGCTGGGATAAGCCACAGGAAGATGAATTCGCCCTTTGCATGATGGGGCAACCCTCACCCTACCTTGATGTGGCATTCCCTAACAATAATCCAATTGACAAGGATGCCTTTGAAATTGATAACCTACCCAAGCACAAAAAGGAGTGCTGGAAGCAGGATTTCAAGAGGTTTCTTTCTGAATTAACCTACAATGACAGCCGTAGGTTGGTGCTAAAATCCCCGACCCATACCGCAAGAATTCGGACCTTGCTGGAATTATTTCCGGATGCAAGGTTCATTCATATAGTGCGGGATCCTTATGTGGTTTTCCCTTCAACCGTGAACTTGTGGAAATCGCTTTATGATACTCATGGCATGCAAACTCCCAACTACAGGGGAATAGAAGAGAAAGTTTTTTCGGAATTCAACATTCTTTATAACTGTGTGGATAGGGATAAAACATTGCTGAAACCCAATCGATTCTTTGAAGTGCGCTACGAAGATTTGATTAAAGATACCTTCCCCATCATCGAAAATATGTATGAACAGTTGGAACTAGGGGATTTTTCGATGGCGGCACCCCATGTTCAACGCTATCTTGATAATCGTAAAGATTATAAAACCAACAAGTACAAGCCTCTCGAACCCCGCTTGCTTGCATTGATCAACGAGCGCTGGGGCAAGGTAATCGACCGCTATGGCTACCCTCGAAGGGAAGCGGAAGCATCGTTGTTGGTCTAGTTTCTTTGTTGTTTTAATTATTACTCAAACAAATAGGGGATTTTATAATGAGTCGAACTGTAACTTTTAAGAATGAAAAAAAGGATTTGGTTGGAACAGAAGTAAAAGTAGGCGATAAGGCCCCAGATTTCAAATGTCTGGTTGGTCTGGATGCTCTTACTTTGACCAACACTCCTGCTAAGCCACGCCTTTTTAGCGTGGTCCCATCTTTGGATACAGGGGTTTGCAGCATGCAGACCAAAAAGTTCGAAACAGAACTTGCATCTATTAGTGATAAAGTCGCAACTTACACCGTTAGCTTGGACCTACCCTTTGCACAAAAGCGCTTTTGTGGTGCAGAAGGTATCAGTCATATGCAGACTCTTTCAGATTGCCATAATCATTCTTTTGGAAAGAATTATGGCGTTTTGCTTGAGGGACTGCCCTTGCCTTTGTTGACCCGGGCGGTTTTTGTGGTCGATGCTCAGGGCAAAGTAGTACACGCTGAATACGTGGCTGAAGTTACCAATCATCCGAACTATGATGCAGCAATTGCTGCACTTAAAAAATGTTTGTAAAAACATAGCTTATATGGCTTTAGGACAAAAGCACCTGCAACTAGCGGGTGCTTTTAGTTTTTAGAGCAGGTAAGAAGGGTAAAACCTAGTTAATCTGGGTGCTTTTGGTTTTTAGTAAGCGTTAAGGAGGGTAAAGATTACAGACTTTGGCTGAACAAAGGGGTTATTCCTGTAATAGCAATTATTCCAACACATGAGATTACTATTTCATCTGATCGCAAAGCATTTTTGTTGCACCGGTTTTAATCTGCATTAACTTGAGTAAATCGGAAAAAAATAGGTAAAAAAGTCATGATTAATTCTGACTTTAAGGGTTTGGCAAAGTGCTCTCCCCCTATAATTTAGTGGTTTTGCAGTTGGTCATTTGGAGATTACGATAATGTTTAATTTGCGCTCAAAGATTGCTTTTTCAACACTTGCCTTATTAGCACTTGGACAAAACCCTGCCTCTGCTGCTTGGAATAATGTTTATCAGGTAACCTGTAATAACAGCAAGGCAAGTACCTCAACCTCTAATTATCAACCTGCTCCGACACCTTGCAATCTTCCAAGTTGCACACAACAGATTTGCCAACAGCAAAATTGTTCAACTCGTTATGTGCAAAAATTTTATTATGAACCTGTAACTTCCTACGAATCCACTTCGTACTACGAACCTGTAACTTCCTACAAAACCAGCTATTACTACGAACCCGTGACCTCCTACAAAACCAGCTATTATTTTGATCCCTCTTCATGTGGTTATCAACAGATGGCAACTCCCGTTACCAGCTACCAATTAAAGGCGCAAAGTTGCCCTGTAAACTCCTACATGCTCCGAACCGCTTTAAAACCTGTGACCAGCTATAAACAATCTTATTATTACGAACCTCAGACCACCTGCTGTAATACCACCGTGGGCGCACCTGTAATACCACAAATTGCAGCCCCTTGCACCACTCCCGTAACTCCCGTGCCCAATCCCAATATTGCACCAGGCGTTAATGAGCAACGCGCAACCCCTTCCCCAGCACCCGCTGCTGTGGCCCCTGGAATCAACGAAAACAGGGAGCTTGCTCCTAATCCCACCAACAGCAGTAGATCTTCTGTAATACCAGGAAAAACGGTTTCTCCTGTTATGCCTGCTCCTCAGGTTCCTTCTTCTGTAAGGCTCGATCGTATTGTTTCCTTAAAAGCCGCCTCCAACCTCGAAGGTAGTGTGGTTACCGCCAATCACCTTCCCGCATCCAATTCAAAGCTTTTTTTGGTTCACGAAACTGTACGGGGATTAAAAGTAAATCTTACAACCGATGCCAATGGCATGTTTTCCACTAATGTTGAGCCAGGCAACTGGTTGGTCTATCTAGCCGATGTTGATGGTAGGGCTGTTTTCCAAAAGCAAATCGAAGTGAAAGCGTCCGAACTTCAAACCATGAAACTGGTTAGCCGTTAATTTTTTCATCGATAATTCGTACCAAGTGCAGGGTGAAAGCCCTGCACTTTTCATTTCAACCGGCCTATTCTTCCCACGTTCACATCATTTGTGTTAAGTTATTCCGATTATACTTACTTTTATTATTATGCCTGTGCCTTTGGTTGGTCAGGTAGTTCTATTTAGTTCCTTTAATTCAATTTATCTACCTTTGCAGATCGATAAGAATATTACGCAAGCGCATGGATGTGTTTGCCAAAGTAAGAATAAAATACTCTCTCCTGCTTTTATTCTGCTCTCTACTTTTTTGTTAGAATTTGTGTCTATCCCGTAAGGATTACGAGAGGAATTTATCATGTGGACATCCCTATTTGTTAGCGGTTTATTGGCAACTGCCCAAACCCCGTTGGAAAAACCAGCGATTCCAGTTGCTCCAGTTTCGATTGTTCAAGCCCCTGCAGCACCCAAAAGTGCAGCTCCCATGGCTCCAATGACCCCTGGCCAGCAGCCCATGACTGAGGAAAAAAAGGAAGAAGAAAAGAAGGAAGATGAAGCCCAAAAGTTCTTCTTGATGAAGCTTCTTGAAGGCCGTTCCAGTGGCGAATTCCTGGATAAATCAGGAATCACCATCAAAGGTTATG